>NZ_CP076361.1:316500-633000 GCF_018798885.1 Gemmobacter fulvus
CGCATGGGTCAGATCCAGCCAGTTCTTGCCCGCGGCCACAAAACCGATCTTGGCACCGGGGCGACCCATCACCCGCTTGTCCATCTTGTTGGCATGTGAAAACGCCTCGGCGGCGAAGCGCTTGAAGTCGATCATCCGCGCTTCCTGCGCCACCGGCGTATCGCCCAGCCGGATGTTCAACCCGCCATCGGGCAGGCGGAACTCGGGCAGCACGAAATTCATCCGGTGCGGATTGCCATCCACCACCGCCGTCGCCTCGACCGTGTCCTTCATCGTTTTCAGGCCGACCCACAGCCCGGCATAGCGGCTGAGCGCCCAGCCATAGAGACCGTAATCCAGCACCTCCTGCACCCCCGCCGGGCTGACCACCGGCATATAGGCATCCACCATCGCCCAGTCGGACTGGTGCAGCACGGTGGAGCTTTCGCCGGTATGGTCATCGCCCATCGCCATCAGCACACCACCATGGCGCGACGAGCCCGCCATATTGGCGTGGCGCATCACGTCGCCGGTGCGGTCTACCCCCGGACCCTTGCCATACCACAGCGCAAAGACGCCATCATAGCGCCCCTCGCCGCGCAACTCGGCCTGCTGGCTGCCCCAGATCGCAGTGGCGGCCAGATCCTCGTTCAGGCCGGGCTGAAACAGCACATCTGCCGCCTCCAGCTCGCGTTTGGCCTTGCTCATGGTCAGATCCACCGCGCCCAGCGGCGAGCCGCGATAGCCGGTGCAATAGCCCGCCGTATGAAGCCCCGCCGCCCGGTCGCGCGCCTGCTGCATCAGCATCAACCGCACCAGAGCCTGCGTGCCATTCAGAAGAACCGGAGATTTGGTGAGGTCGTAGCGATCCGAAAGCGAAACATCCTCACGGATCAAATCCTGCCTGCCCATTGTGCACCTCCCCTGTGAAACGAGCCTTGGCGGCATGATAGGTCAAAATTGCTGACCTACAAAGGGGAATTTTTGACGAGGAATTCATTTACAGATCGAATTTACTCTCTAAGTAGGGTCGGAAATGTTAGCGACATACAAAAGAAAAAGAGTTGCGCGATGGATTGGGATAAACTCAGGATATTTCACGCGGTAGCCGATGCCGGCAGCCTGACCCATGCGGGGGACACCCTGCACCTGAGCCAATCCGCCGTCAGCCGCCAGATTCGCGCGCTGGAAGAAAGCCTGAATGTCACGCTGTTCCACCGTCACGCCCGCGGGCTGATTCTGACGGAACAGGGCGAGCTGCTGTTCGATGCCACCACCGCCATGGTGAAACGGCTGGAGGCGACCGCCGCCCGCATCCGCGACAGCGAGGATGAGGTGTTCGGCGAGCTGCGCGTGACCACCACCACCGGCTTTGGCACGCTCTGGCTCGCGCCGCGTCTGCCCAAGCTGTTCAAGAAATTCCCGTCGCTGAAAATCGACCTGATGCTGGAAGAGCGCGTGCTGGATCTGCCGATGCGTGAGGCCGATGTGGCAATCCGCATGAAAGAGCCGTCGCAGGCCGATCTGATCCGGCGGCGGCTGATGAACATCCGCATGCGGCTGTTTGCGACCCCGGAATATCTGGCCGAAAACGGCACCCCGCAAAGCATGGATGATTTCAGCGCGCACCGCCTGATCTGCCAGCACGCGGGCACGGCGCAGGTGGCGGCTGGCGCCCTGCTGGTGGCCGAGCTGATGAGCCATGACATTCCGTCAACGCTTACGGTGAACAACTATTTCGGCGTGCTGCAAGGCGTGCTGAATCATCTGGGGATCGGCGTCCTGCCCGATTACACGACCGAGGATTTCCCGAACCTCGTGCGCGTGCTGCCCGAAACGGAATCGAACGAGGTTCCGGTGTTTCTGGCCTACCCCGAAGAACTGCGTCATTCCAAGCGTGTGGCGGCCTTCCGCGACTTCGTGACGGAAGAGATTTTCCAGTTCCGCAAGGCCCATCAATCCTGACGACAGAAAGCCATGCGCGCAGCGCATGGCAGACATGCTGCACCTGCGGCATGTTTGCCCTTGAACGGAATCGCGGGCAGGCCTAAATCCCACCTCGAAGGCGGTGATCGAGACGTTCTCTCTCATCTTCTTCATACCTCCCTGTTGGACTTGGGCCGAGCTTCTGCTCGGCCTTTTTTTTATTTTCGCCCTGTTTTTTATTTCCTGCCCGACAATGCGGCGGTGCAGCATGGTCCTTGTCCAGAAACGGGGCGGAACAGGTTTCGCGCGCAGGGGTACAAACCCGGCCTGCGATTCGACCAGCAGCCCGCCGCGCAGGATTTTTTACCCGATCCCCCGCTTTCCACCGGAAAGGTCCTGCATCACCCTTCCCCTTTGGCGGCACTTGGCCTAAAGGGGCGCAAACGAGGCCGTTGCGTGGGGATGCTGCCATGAATGAACCCGAAATTACCGCAGAGCTGATCGCCGCGCATGGTCTGAAGCCTGATGAGTATCAGCGCATTCTGGAGATCATCGGGCGGGAGCCAAGCTTCACCGAACTCGGCATCTTCTCGGCCATGTGGAACGAGCATTGTTCCTATAAATCCTCGAAGAAATGGCTGCGCACCCTGCCGACCACCGGCCCGCAGGTGATCTGCGGCCCGGGTGAAAACGCGGGCGTGGTGGATATCGGCGATGGTCAGGCCGTCATCTTCAAGATGGAAAGCCACAACCACCCCTCTTACATCGAACCGCATCAGGGCGCGGCCACCGGCGTCGGCGGCATTCTGCGCGACGTGTTCACCATGGGCGCGCGTCCGATTGCCGCGATGAACTCGCTCAGCTTCGGCCTGCCCTCGCATCCCAAAACCGCGCATCTGGTCAAGGGCGTGGTCGAAGGTGTGGGCAGCTATGGCAATGCGTTCGGCGTGCCGACCGTGGGTGGCGAAGTGCGCTTCCATGCCAGCTATAACGGCAACTGCCTCGTCAACGCCTTTGCGGCGGGTCTGGCCGATGCCGACAAGATTTTCTACTCGGTCGCCTCGGGTGTGGGTATGCCGGTTGTGTATCTGGGGGCCAAGACCGGGCGCGATGGCGTCGGCGGTGCCACCATGGCCAGCGCGGAATTCGATGACACGATCGAGGAAAAACGCCCCACTGTACAGGTTGGCGACCCCTTCACCGAAAAGCGCCTGCTGGAAGCCTGTCTGGAACTGATGGCCTCCGGCTCGGTCATTTCGATTCAGGACATGGGTGCCGCCGGTCTGACTTGTTCGGCGGTGGAAATGGGCGACAAGGGCGGGCTGGGCATCAAGCTGATCCTCGACGCCGTGCCGCAGCGCGAAGCGGCGATGACCGCCTATGAAATGATGCTGTCCGAAAGCCAGGAGCGGATGCTCATGGTGCTGAAGCCGGAAATGGAAGCCATTGCGCGTGCCATTTTCGTGAAATGGGATCTCGATTTCGCGATTGTCGGCGAAACCATCCCCGAGGATCGCTTCCTGATCGTGCATGGCAATGAGGTGAAAGCCGATCTGCCGCTCTCGAAACTGTCCTCCTCGGCCCCGGAATATGATCGTCCCTGGGTGGAAACGCCGAAACAGGCGCCGCTCGGCCCGGTTCCGGCCATTGCCCCCATCGCCGGTCTGATGGCGCTGATCTCTTCGCCCAGCTACGCGCACAAGGCCTGGGTCTATGAGCAATATGATTGCCAGGTCGGCGGCGATACCGTGGTGCGTCCGGGCATGGGCGCGGGTGTGGTGCGGGTGCATGGCACCACAAAGGCGCTGGCCTTCACCTCGGATGTGACACCGCGCTATGTGAAGGCCAACCCGTTCGAGGGCGGCAAGCAGGCGGTGGCCGAAGCGTATCGTAACCTGACCGCCGTGGGCGCGACCCCGCTGGCCACCACCGACAACCTGAACTTCGGCAACCCGGAAAAGCCCGAAATCATGGGTCAATTCGTCGGCGCGATCAAAGGCATCGGCGCGGCGGTGGCGGCGCTGGATATGCCGATCGTGTCGGGCAACGTCTCGCTGTATAACGAAACCGATGGTTCGGGCATCCTGCCGACGCCGACGATTGGCGCGGTGGGTATTCTGGCCTCGCTGGATGATCTGATCTCGGGGCAGCCGGTCGAAGGCGATATCGCGCTGGTGATCGGCGAAACCTTTGGCCATCTGGGCCAGTCGGCGCTGCTGGCCGAGGCCTTCGGGATCGAGGCGGGCGATGCGCCCGAGGTCGATCTGGACGCAGAAAAGCGCCATGGCGATTTCCTGCGTGCGAACCGTCGCGCGCTGCGCTGCGCCACCGATCTTGCGGATGGTGGTCTGGCGCTGGCCGCGTTCGAGATGGCCGAGGCCGCCGGGCTGGGCCTGTCGCTCGACGCGGGCGACATTCCGACGCTGTTTGGCGAGGATCAGGCGCGCTATCTGGTGGCCTGTTCGGCCGAAGGCGCACGCGCGCTGGAAGCGGCGGCCATCACCACCGGCGTTCCGCTGCTGCGGGTGGGCCGGTTTGGTGGCGACACGGTGCGCCTTGGCGCGGATGCGGCCCCGCTGGCCGATCTGTCGCGCGCCTATCGCGGTGCCTTTGCGGCAGCGGTGGAATAAGGGGGGCGGGTGCCCCCTACTATTTTGTCGGGCTGAACGCGGGGCAAGCGCTGTGTTGCCTTGCGGTGGCCGGTTGCGCATCCTAGATTTGGGCAAAGGACAGGAGGCGTTCACATGCCGATGGAAGGCAAGGATATCGAGGCGCTGATCCGGGAAGGTTTCCCGAAGGCGAAGATCACCATCACCGATCTGGCGGGCGACGGAAACCACTGGGCCGCCGAGGTGATTGACGACAGTTTCAAGGGCATGAACCGGGTGCAGCAACAGCGCGCCGTCTATGCCAGCCTCAAGGGCAAGATGGACGGGGCACATGGCGAGCTTCATGCGCTGGCGCTGACCACCAAGGCCCCCGAATGACACCGCAGCTGGTCTGGCTGCTGCTGGCGGGCTTGGCCCTTGTTGTTGCGATTGCCGTCGAGGCTTGGCTGCGGCGCGGGCGCAGCGGTGCGTCGTCGGCACAGCGGTTCGCCGCGAACCTCGGCAAACCTGCCGATTTGGGCACCGAGGCGCTGGATACGGCGCAGTTCCACAGCGACATGGCCCGCAATGCCCCCTTTGCCCAGACCGCCGATTTCAGGGCGCGCCCCGATGCCTTGCAGACCGATCTGCGCCCTGTGAAAGATGACACCAGCTATGCCACCCGCTTTCACGCGGCGTTTGGCAAGAAGAAGGATGACTGAGATGACAAGCGCGCAGGATCAAATCCGCGAAACGGTTGAGAAAAACGACGTGGTGTTGTTCATGAAGGGCACCAAGATGATGCCGCAATGCGGATTTTCGTCCCGCGTCGCAGGCGTTCTGAACTATATGGGCGTCGATTTTGCCGATGTGAACGTGCTGGCCGATGCCGAGATCCGTCAGGGCATCAAGGACTTTTCCGACTGGCCGACCATTCCGCAGCTTTATGTGAAGGGCGAATTTGTCGGCGGCTGCGATATTGTCACCGAAATGACCCTGTCGGGCGAGCTGGACGCGCTGTTCGAGGCCAAGGGCGTCGCCTATGACAAGGACGCTGCCGAAAAGATCCGCGAAGCCAACGCCTGATCCCGGCACAATCTGATGAAAAAGCCCGCCTTCCGGCGGGCTTTTGTCATTCGGCGGCCTGTTCGTCCAGCCGGGCGGCCAGGGCCTCGGCCCTTGCGGCGATCTCGGCCAGGGTTTCTGTCACCTGCGGCGGTATCACCGGCACCTCGATCCGCTGCGGCGCAGGCGCTGCGCGGTTTTCCAGTTCGGCCACACGGGCCTGATGGCTGCGCAGCTCGTCTTCCAGTGCGGCGGTCTTGTCGGCCAGCATCAGCCCGGCCATCAGCAGCATCCGCGATTCCGGCAGACGGCCCATCTGCGTCACCAGCGGCTGCGCCTCGATGTCCAGCATCTTGGCGGCCGAGCGCAGGAAATGCTCTTCGCCGGTCTGGCAGGCCACCTGAAAGCTGCGGCCGCCGATGGTGATTTCAACCTCAGGCATCTGTCTTTTCCTCTGCCAGAATGGGCGCAAGCTCTGCGAGGATCTCGTCCAGTTCCGCCGCTTCGGACGAGCGGGCCGCGCGCAGCGCCTCCAGCTCGGCCAGCATCGCCTTGTTGATCAGATGCGCCTCGACCGAGCCTTCCTGCTGTTCACGCAGGCCCCGCAGCGCCTCGCGCAGCTGGATGGTGCTTTTGCGCATCCGGTGAATCTCCAGCCCCTGCACATCCAGCTGGCGGGTCAGCTGTTCGATCCGCGCCTCCAGCACAGCTTCCTGTTTGCCGTCGCGCTCCTTGATCGCGCGCAGCCGTTCAGTCAGCTGCGCATTGGTGCCGCGCTCGGCCTCCAGCGCCTCTTGCAGGCGGCTGATTTCGGCAGTGTCCACGGCTGGCGTGGCCGGTTCAACAGGCGCGACTTCGGGGGGGGCGGGTTCAGGGTCTTGCGCCTGCACCGCGGTCTGGCTGGCCAATCTGTCCAGCCCCGTTCCGATCCGTGCAAGCGCCGCCGTGATGCGCCGCTCCAGCTCTGCCAAATCGCTCATGCCCTTGCCTTCTGACTTGCGTTCCGCTTGCGATGGGCGCGACCCGCCTGCCCCGGTCTGCCGCCTTGGCCAACCTATGGGCGAATCGCATCGCGCCCCGCTTTTTGTGATCTTAACGCAAAGATTGGCGGGAATGTGCCCCCAATCGACCAGCCTTTCCGCCCAAGGACATGCGCGCCACGCTTGATCTTGCTGACCGGGCTGCTATGGACCTTGGCAATTCATCCGAAACAACGAGGATCTGCCCCGTGGATATTGCAAGCCTGCGCGCCCAGCACCCCGACCATTGGAAAAAAGCCTGTGCCATCCGGGTGCTGACGCTGGATGCGGTCGCAGCCGCGAATTCGGGCCATTCCGGCATGCCGATGGGCATGGCCGATGTGGCGACTGTCCTGTTTGAAAAGCACCTGAACTTCGATCCCTCGGCACCACTCTGGCCGAACCGCGACCGGTTCATCCTGTCGGCGGGCCATGGCTCGATGCTGATCTACAGCCTGCTGCACCTGACCGGCTACAAACAGGCCACGCTGGACGAACTGAAGAATTTCCGCCAATGGGGTGCCCGCACCGCAGGCCACCCGGAATATGGCCATCTGGAAGGCGTGGAAACCACCACCGGCCCGCTGGGTCAGGGCATCTCGAACGCCGTGGGCTTTGCCATGGCCGAAGAATCCCTGCGCGCCCGCTGGGGGGCCAAGGTGATGGACCATTACACCTATGTCATCGCGGGCGATGGCTGCCTGATGGAAGGTGTCAGCCAGGAAGCCATCGGCATCGCCGGCAAGCACGAGCTGTCGCGCCTGATCGTGCTGTGGGACAACAACGGCATCACCATCGACGGCAAGGTCTCGCTGTCGGACGTGACCGACCAGAAGGCGCGCTTTGCCGCCAGCGGTTGGGATGTGTTCGAATGTGACGGGCATGACCCGGTGGCGATTGATGCGGCGATCACCGCCGCCAAGGCCTCGCCCCGCCCGGCGATGATTGCCTGCGCCACGCATATCGCGCTTGGCTCTTCGGCACAGGATACGTCCAAGGGCCATGGCGCCCTGACCGACAAGCAGCTGATCGCCGACACCCGCGCCGCCTATGGCTGGGAGCATGGCCCGTTCGAGATTCCGGCCGATGTGAAAGCGGCATGGGATGCGATCGGCGCGCGCGGCGTGGCAACGCGCCGCGAATGGGAAGGCCGTCTGGCCATGCTGTCCGCCGGAAAACAGGCGGAGTTCAACCGTATCTTCGCAGGCGACGCCCCGGCCAAACTGGCCGCTGCCGTGCGCGGTGTGAAAAAGGCCGCGACCGAAGCGCCGAAGAAGCTGGCCACCCGCTCGGCCTCCGAAATCGCGCTGGCCGCGATCAATCCGGTGATGCAGGAAACCATTGGCGGTTCGGCCGACCTGACCGGATCGAACAACACCAAGACCGCGGATCTGGGTGTGTTCGACCCGATCAACCGCAAGGGCCGCTACGTCTATTGGGGCATCCGCGAGCATGGCATGGCCGCCGCAATGAACGGCATGGTGCTGCATGGTGGCGTGCGCCCCTATTCGGGCACCTTCATGTGCTTCACCGACTATGCCCGCCCCGCGATGCGCCTGTCGGCGCTGATGCAGGTGCCGGTGGTCTATGTGATGACGCATGACAGCATCGGTCTGGGCGAAGACGGCCCGACCCACCAGCCGGTTGAACATCTGGCTATTTCGCGCGCCACGCCCAACACCTGGGTATTCCGCCCCGCCGATCTGGTCGAAGTGGCCGAGGCCTGGGAATGTGCCTTCAGCACCAACACCACGCCGACGGTCATGGCGCTCAGCCGCCAGAACCTTGCGCCGGTGCGTCTGACCCACACCAATCAGAACCTCAGCGCCAAGGGGGCCTATGTTCTGGCCGAGTCCACCGGCAAACGTCAGGTGATCCTGATCGCGACCGGCTCCGAGGTGGAGATCGCCATGAAAGCCCGCGAGATGCTGGAGGCCGAAGGCATCGGCACCCGCGTCGTCTCCATGCCCTGCATGGAGCTGTTCGCGGCGCAGGACGAAGCCTATCGCAAGAAAGTGCTGCCCGCAGGCCCGGTGCGCGTCGCCATCGAGGCAGGCGTGCGCATGGGTTGGGATCGCTGGCTGCTGGGCGAGCGTGGCAAGGAAACGAAGGCCGATTTCGTCGGCATGTCGGGCTTTGGCGCCTCTGCTCCGGCGGACCGCCTTTACAAGGAATTCGGCATCACCGCCGAAAACGCCGTGGCAAAGGCCAAGGCGCTGCTCTGATCCTGCCGCTTGGCAAACGAAAGGGCCGCATCGCAAGATGCGGCCCTTTTTCATACAGGCTTGGGGGGTGACGCTCAGTCTTTCGGCGGCAAGGGCACTTCGACGCTTTGCTGCTCTTCCGGGAACAACTGGTCATCGCCCTGATCGGTCAGGCCCGGCATCTCTCCCTGATTTTCAACCGCCAGCAGCGGCTCGCCCCGGGGCGGGATGGATTGCGCGATGGTCAAGCGCCCCGCCTCGGGGTTTTCAGAGATTTCCAGCAAGGCGCGCGCCCGGTCGACATAGGGTTGCTCACCGCCTTCGGGGCAGCCCGCCTCTTCCCACATGCTATGGGCCTTTTCGGCCACGCGGCGTTCAAAATCGGCAAAGGCTTTCGCATCCATGGCAGTTCTCCTGTTCAGGTGACTGTCAACGGCGCGACCGCCCTTCGGGTTCCGAACGCGTCAATGGGCGGCGGCCTTGCGCCCCGTCACTGCCCCCCAGAGCGGCACGATCACCCGCGTCGCCACCGGGATCAGCAATACCCCCAGGATCAGCCCCAGCACCCCGTCACAAACCGCTGTGACCAGCCAGACAACAAGGCCACGAATGCCTTCGGGCGACGCCGCACCCGCGACCTCGGCCCAGTGATGGATCGTGGCATAGGGTTCGTGCAGGCCGAGCGTATGCAAGCCATGCACGACGATATTGCCGCCCACCCACAGCATCGCCAGGGTGCCCACCGTCGACAGCAGCGCCATCAGCTTGGGCATGCCCACAACCAGCCCCCGGCCAAAGCCGCGTGCCGCCCCGGTGCGGGCCTTGGCGGCCATGTGCAGGCCGATGTCATCCATCTTCACGATCAGCGCCACCGCACCATAGACGGCAAGCGTGATGAACGCCCCCACAACCGCCAGCGTGATTGCCTGCATCCAGAAGCTCGGGCTTTCCACGGTGGCAAGCGCGATGGTCATGATCTCGGCGCTCAGGATGAAATCGGTCTTGATGGCGCCTGCAATCTTTTCTTCTTCCAGATGGGTCGGATCTTTGGTGTCGAAATCAGCCTCCACCACCGCGTCCCCATGCGGGAACAGCGCGTGGAACACCTTTTCGGCGCCCTCAAAACACAGATAGGCCCCGCCCAGCATCAACAACGGCGTGATGACCCAAGGCGCAAAATAGCTCAGCGCCAGCAAGCCGGGCAGCAGCACGACCAGCTTGTTTTTCAGCGAGCCCATGGCGATGCGCCAGATGATCGGCAACTCCCTGTCCGCCGAAAAGCCATGCACATATTTCGGCGTCACGGCGGCATCGTCGATCACGACGCCCGCCGCCTTGGCCCCCGCCTTGGCCGCCGCTGCCGCCACATCATCAACCGAAGCGGCCGCAACCTTGGCAATGGCCGCCACATCGTCCAGCAGCGCAAGCAATCCACTCATACCCGTATCCTTATCCTGTTCACCGGCAGCTTACCCAACGCATCATGTGGCGAAAAGATGCCCATTCCATGAACCCTGTTAGCGGAAACAAAGGAAGTTTGCGCTAACACAATGATAAATCGTCGTTTTTCTGCTATGCGGCAGAAAATGCCCGCGTTATAGGCAAAGCCATTCAAGCGGGCTGACAGCACGGAGACGTTCGGGATGACCATCACCATCGGGATCAATGGCTTCGGCCGTATCGGGCGCTGCACTCTGGCGCATATCGCAGAATCCGGGCGCAACGACGTGCAGGTGGTGGCCATCAATGCCACCGGGCCGATTGAAACCAACGCGCATCTGCTGAAATACGACTCGGTGCATGGCCGGTTTCCGGGCAAGGTGAAGGTTGAGGGCAATACGCTGGATCTGGGCCGTGGCCCGATGCGCGTGATGTCGACCTACAACCCCGAAGAGCTGGATTGGGAAGGCGTTGACGTCGTGCTGGAATGCACCGGCAATTTCAACGAACGCGAGAAGGCGGCGGTCCATCTGGGCCGGGGTGCCAAGCGGGTTCTGGTCTCGGCCCCCGCCAAGCGCGCCGACAAGACCATCGTCTACGGTGTGAACCACCGCCAGCTGCTATCGGAACATCTGGTCGTGTCGAACGGCTCCTGCACCACCAACTGCCTCGCGCCGCTGGCCAAGGTGCTGAACGATGCGATCGGCATCGAAAGCGGCATCATGACCACGATCCACTCCTATACAGGCGACCAGCCGACGCTGGACCGCCGCCACAGCGACCTCTATCGCGCCCGCGCCGCCGCCATGGCGATGATTCCCACCTCCACCGGTGCGGCCAAGGCCCTTGGCGAAGTGCTGCCGGAGTTGGCGGGCAAGCTGGATGGCACCGCCATCCGCGTCCCCACCCCGAACGTGTCGGCGGTGGATCTGACCTTCGTCGCCTCGAAGGATGTGACGGTGCAGGACGTGAACGAGATCGTGCGCGAAGCCGCTGCCGGTTACATGGGCATGGTTCTGTCTTACGACCCGGAGCCGAAAGTCTCGATCGACTTCAATCACACGACGTATTCGTCTATCTTCGCCCCTGACCAGACCAAGGTTGTCGGAAAGCGCACCGTGCGCGTTCTGGCATGGTATGACAACGAATGGGGCTTCTCTTGCCGTATGGCCGACGTGGCCGGGGCGATGGGGCGGCTCCTCCAATAACGGAGGGGTCGTGACAGACCGTCTTGCGCTTGTCCTCGGGCTGTTGCTCGTGACGCTGATTACAGCCGACATCCTCGCCAATGGCGGGGATGTTTTGCTGTTTCTTGCGAAAAAATTTGCCGATCTGACCGAATATCTGATCTTCTGGCGCTGAGCGGGCAGAAGTTCCGGTTGATATTTGCGCCGATCCGCTCATGTTAGCGCTAGCATCGCGCCGCGAGATTCGCAGGCGCATCTGTCCATGGGCAAGGAGGCTACCATGACCGTCAAAGTAGCAATCAATGGCTTCGGCCGTATCGGGCGCAACGTGCTGCGCGGCATCATCGAATCAGGTCGGACCGATATCGAGGTGGTCGCGATCAACGATCTGGGCCCGGTGGAAACCAATGCCCATCTGCTGCGGTTTGATTCGGTGCATGGCCGGTTTCCGGCAACCGTGACCACCACCGCGGACACCATCGACGTGGGTCGCGGCCCGATCCGCGTGACCGCGATGCGCAACCCGGCAGATCTGCCCTGGGGCGATGTGGACATCGTGATGGAATGCACCGGCATTTTCACCTCCAAGGAAAAATGCCTGGCCCATCTGGAAAACGGCTCGAAGCGGGTGCTGATCTCGGCCCCCGGTGACGGCGCCGACAAGACCATCGTCTATGGCGTGAACCATGGCACGCTGACCAAGGACGATGTGGTGGTCTCCAACGCCTCCTGCACCACCAACTGCCTGTCGCCGGTCGCCAAGGTGCTGAATGACGCCATCGGCATCAAGCGCGGCTTCATGACCACGATCCATTCCTACACCGGCGACCAGCCGACGCTGGATACCATGCACAAGGATCTGTATCGCGCCCGGGCCGCGGCCCTGTCGATGATCCCCACCTCGACCGGGGCGGCCAAGGCCGTGGGTCTGGTGCTGCCGGAACTGAAGGGCAAGCTGGATGGCGTGGCGATCCGGGTGCCGACGCCGAATGTCTCGGTGGTGGATTTCGTGTTTGAGACGCTGCGCGAAACGACGGTGCAGGAAGTCAACGATGCGGTCCGGGCGGCGGCCAATGGCCCGCTGAAGGGGATTCTGGGCTTTACCGATCAGCCGAATGTCAGCTCTGACTTCAACCACGACCCCCATTCCAGCGTGTTCCACATGGATCAGACCAAGGTGATGGAGGGCACGATGGTGCGTATCCTCAGCTGGTATGACAATGAATGGGGCTTCTCCAACCGCATGGCGGATACCGCCGTCGCCATGGGCAAACTGATCTGATCGCGGCCACCTCTGGTCAGAGGGGCGCCTTCGGGCGCCCTTTTCACATCGGCAAGCCATGCACATGCTGCATTGCGGCATCCCGGGTTTGATGGGTTGTTAGCGCCATCATCCTCCCCCATCTAGGTGTCATGGCAGGCATACGGCCCGCCATGGACGCCACGAGATGTGGAAAGGATACGACCATGCTGACCTTGATCGAAAAACTGCAAACTGCTGCCCGCAACCATGCACGCTATCGCCAGACCCGTGACGAGATCGCCCGCCTGCCTATGGATGTGGCGCTGGATCTGGGCATCTATCCCGGCGATGCGCATCACATTGCCCGCGACGCGGTCTATGGCCGGGCCTGAGCCCGCCTAGCTGTATTTGGCGCGCAGCGCTTCTTGGACCGGCGGTGTCACGAATTTCGAGACATCGCCATTCAACCGCGCAATCTCTTTCACCAGTTTCGACGCGATGGCCTGCCTGCGGGCATCGGCCATCATGAACACCGTCTCGATGCTGGCATCCAGCGCACGGTTCATTCCAACCATCTGAAATTCATATTCAAAATCGGCAACCGCGCGCAGACCGCGCACGATGACTCCCGCGCCCACGTCGCGGGCGCAGTCGATCAGCAGATTTTCGAACGGATGCACGACAATCTCGCCGCCGGTCTTGGCCAGGATACCGGCACATTCGGCTTCGACCATGGCCACCCGCTCTTCAAGGCTGAACAGCGGGCCCTTGTCCCGGTTGATGGCAACGCCGATCACAAGCCGATCCACCAGCTGCATTGCGCGCTGAATGATATCGACATGGCCAAGCGTGATCGGGTCAAATGTCCCCGGATACAGACCGATGCGCATGGCTTTCCCCTCCGATGCCTCGCGACACGCAACAATATTGCGCGGCGCTTTGCAAGAACAAAGCGCCGCGGCGCAGCATTTGCCGCAGATCGGCGGGTCCCCGGTTCAGAACCCCTTGATCATGCCTTCCAGCGCATCCTTCTCGGCCGCCAGTTCCATCAGGCGCGATTTCACCACGTCCCCGATGGAAATGAGGCCGACCATTTCGTCGCCTTCCATCACCGGCATATGGCGGAACCGGCCATCGGTCATCTTTTGCAACACCGAATGGGTTGTTTCTTCGCGTTTGCAGCTGATGATCTTGGCCGTCATCAGCGTATCCACGGCCTCGGTCAGGCAAGACGGGCCGCGTTTGCCCAATTCGCGCACGATGTCACGTTCCGACACGATCCCCGCCACGCGCTTGCCATCCGGCGACACGATCACCGCCCCGATTCGGCGTGACGACAGCACCTCGGCCACCTGAGCAACGGGCGTTCCGGGCATTACAGTCACAACACCATCATCCGCCTTTGATTTCAGGATCTGCGATACGAGCATGGGCTCCTCCTTCTCTATGGTCAAAGCCTTGCGCCTGCGCAATTTTATGTCAAGCCAAAGCTTCCAGGCGCAACACTTCTTTGCGTATTCCCTGCGCCAGCAAGTCGGCAAAGCGATTGAGCCGTTCGACCCGCCCGTCATCCGCATGACGGATCAGCCAGAAGCTGCGGGTGAGGCTGATCTGGTCGGCTATCACCCGGATCAGCTCGGGTGCCGAAGGCAGCGCAAAGTCATGCACCACGCCGATCCCTGCCCCGTGCCGCAACCAGTTCAGCTGCACCGACACCGAATTTGACGCCAGCGGGATCCGCTCGGCCCCCAATTGGCCCAGATAATCCAGCTCTTTGTCAAAGATCATGTCGGCAATATAGCCCACCATGCGATGCGCCCGCAGATCCTCCACCGACTGCACCGCCGGGTGCTGCGCAAGATATTGGGTCGAGGCCGCCAGATGCAGCCGGTAATCGGTCAGCTTCTGCACCGTCAGCCGCCCGGTTTCGGGGCGCGAGACCGCAATGGCAATATCCGCCTCGCGTTTTGACAGGTTGAACACCCGCGGCAGCGCCACGATCTGCACCTCCAGCCCCGGATTGTTATCGCAGATCGCCGCCAGAACCTGCGGCAGCAGATAGTTGGCACAACCATCCGGGGCACCGATGCGAATCTGCCCGGTCAGCCCATGGGTGCCGCGCAACTCTTCCACCGCCCCCGCCATCGCCAGTTCGGCGCGTTCGGCATGGGCCAGGATGCGGCTGCCCTCGGCGGTCAGCCCATAGCCTTGCGGGCTTTTCACGAAAAGCCGCGCCTCCAGCACATCCTCCAGCCGCGCGATGCGGCGGCCTACCGTCGCCGGATCCAGCCGCAGCGCCTTGCCCGCGCCCGACAGGCTTTCAGCGCGCGTCACCGCCAGAAACAGCCGCAGGTCGTCCCAATCCATCATACACCCAAAAATGCAAAGCGTTTTTGAAATATTGCCGCTTTGCCGGGCAAAAATGCAAGGCTATTGTCAGTGCAGCTTATTGGGCCGGCTGACTTCGGCCAAACCGTTCGGGAGGACGCCATGAAAGAGATCGGACACTGGATCAACGGCAAGCATGTGAAGGGCAACTCGGGCCGCTTTGCTGATGTTTTCAACCCCGCCACCGGCGAAGTGCAGGCGCGTGTCGCGCTCGCCAGCAAGGCCGAGCTGGACGCCGCCACCGCCGATGCGGCCAAGGCGCAGGTCAAATGGGGTGCCACCAACCCGCAGCGCCGCGCCCGGGTGATGATGAAATTCGTCGACCTGCTGAACCGCGACATGGACAAGCTGGCCGAGGCGCTGTCCTCAGAACATGGCAAGACCATCCCGGATGCCAAGGGCGACATCCAGCGCGGCCTTGAAGTGATCGAATTCTGCATTGCCGCGCCGCATCTGCTCAAGGGCGAATTCACCGACAGCGCAGGCCCCGGCATCGACATGTATTCCATGCGTCAGCCGATCGGCGTGGCGGCGGGCATCACCCCGTTCAACTTCCCCGCCATGATCCCGCTGTGGAAAATGGGCCCGGCGCTGGCCTGCGGCAATGCCTTCATCCTCAAGCCGTCCGAGCGTGACCCCTCGGTGCCGATGATGCTGGCCGAGTTGATGAAAGAAGCGGGCCTGCCCGATGGCGTGCTGCAAGTGATCAACGGCGACAAGGAATCGGTCGATGCGATCATCGACAATCCGGATATCGCCGGGATCGGTTTTGTCGGCTCCACCCCGATTGCCGAATATATCTATGGGCGCGGCTGCTCCAACGGCAAGCGCGTGCAGTGCTTCGGCGGTGCCAAGAACCACATGATCATCATGCCGGATGCCGATCTCGATCAGGCCGCCGATGCGCTGGTGGGCGCGGGCTATGGCGCCGCTGGCGAACGCTGCATGGCGATTTCGGTCGCGGTGCCGGTGGGTGATGAAACCGCAGACCGCCTGATCGAAAAGCTGATCCCGCGGATCGAAAAGCTGAAGGTCGGCCCCTATACGGGCGGCAATGATGTGGATTATGGCCCGGTCGTGACCGCCGCCGCCAAGGCCAATATCCTCAAACTGGTGGAAAGCGGCGTGGCACAGGGCGCCAAGCTGGTGGTCGATGGCCGAAACTTCAACCTGCAAGGCTATGAGGACGGCTTCTTTGTCGGCCCGCACCTGTTTGACCATGTGACCACCGACATGGACATCTATCGCAAGGAAATCTTCGGCCCCGTGCTGTCGACCGTGCGCGCCAAAACCTATGAAGAGGCGCTGGGATATGCGATGGACCATGAATATGGCAATGGCACCGCGATCTTCACCCGCGATGGTGACACCGCGCGCGATTTTGCCAACCGCATCAACGTCGGCATGATCGGCATCAACGTGCCGATCCCGGTTCCGCTGGCCTATCACACCTTCGGCGGCTGGAAAAAATCCGCCTTTGGCGACCTGAACCAGCACGGGCCGGATTCCTTCCGCTTCTACACGCGCACCAAGACCATCACCTCGCGCTGGCCCAGCGGCATCAAGGAAGGCGCAAGCCTGAACTTCAAGCAGATGGATTGATCTACGGTGGGTGCCGCCACGGCGGCACCCGCACCCCTTCGGATGCCCCGGCGCGCATCCTCCCCGGCTTCGGCCATGGCTTCGCAGAGCGGCCCTGCAAATCTGTCACCTTGCAAAACTTCTGCAATGTTCCACAATTAAACAGGCGTTCAATTCCAGCAAGGGAGGCTCGGGATGGATTTCGCACTCAGCGAAGAACAGCAGGCCATTTTCGATATGGCGCAGGCATTCGGGCAGGATCATATCGCGCCCCATGCCCGGCAATGGGAGGCCGAGGGCACGATTCCGAAAGCCCTGTGGGCCAAGGTGGCGGAACTGGGTCTGGGCGGCATCTATGTCAGCGAAGATCACGGCGGATCGGGGCTGACCCGGCTGGATGCGACGCTGGTGTTCGAAGCGCTCGCCATGGCCTGCCCGGCGGTGTCCTCCTTCCTGTCGATCCACAATATGTGCGGCGGCATGATCGACAAATTCGGCAGCGACGCGCTGAAGGCGCGGGTTTTGCCAAAGCTGTGCAGCATGGAGCAGATCTTTGCCTATTGCCTGACGGAACCCGGTTCCGGCTCGGATGCGGCGGCGCTGCGCACCAAGGCCCTGCGCGACAACGAGGGTTATCGGCTGACCGGCACCAAGGCCTTCATTTCCGGCGGTGGCTATGCCGATGGCTATATCGTCATGGCCCGCACCGGAGAGGACGGGCCGCGCGGCATTTCGGCCATCGTCGTCCCCGATGGCGCGGCGGGCCTGTCCTTTGGCGGGCTGGAAGACAAGATGGGCTGGCGCGCACAGCCGACGCGGCAGGTGCAGATGGATGATTGCGCCGTGCCTGCCGACAATCTGATCGGCGTGGAGGGCAAGGGCTTTGCCTATGCTATGGCCGGGCTGGATGGCGGGCGGCTGAACATCGCGGCCAGCGCCCTTGGCGGCGCACAGGCGGCCTTTGACGCGACGCTGGCCTATATGGGCGAACGCCGGGCCTTTGGCAAAACGCTGGACCAGTTTCAGGCGCTGCAATTCCGTCTGGCCGAACTGGAGGTCAAACTGCAATCGGCGCGCATCTTCCTGCGACAGGCGGCGTGGAAGCTGGACAATGCCGCCCCGGATGCCACGAAATTCTGTGCCATGGCCAAGCTTTATGTCACGGATGCGGCCTTTGATGTCGCCAATCAATGCCTGCAACTGCATGGTGGTTACGGCTATCTGGCCGATTACGGCGTGGAAAAGATCATGCGGGATCTTCGCGTGCATCAGATTCTGGAAGGTACCAATGAAATCATGCGCCTGATCGTGTCGCGCGCTCTTCTGGAGGCACGCGGATGAGCGAGATCCTGATCCGCCGCGAGGGCCGTGCCGGGCGGATCACGCTCAACCGCCCCGAGGCGCTGAATGCGCTCAGCTATCCGATGTGTCTGGCGCTGGATGCGGCCCTGATCGGCTGGCGCGATGACCCCGATGTGGCGCTGGTGCTGATTGATGCCGCAGGCGACCGGGCCTTCTGTGCGGGTGGCGATATTGCCCAGCTTTATGCCGAAGGCATCGCGGGCAATCACGACCATGGCCGCGATTTCTGGCGCGATGAATACCGGATGAACGCGCGGATTGCCGACTATGCCAAACCCGTGGTCAGTCTGATCCATGGCTTCTGCATGGGCGGCGGTGTCGGGGTGGCCTGCCATGCCAGCCATCGCATCGTCGGCGAAACCGCGCAGATCGCCATGCCCGAATGTGCCATCGGTCTGGTGCCGGATGTGGGCGGCTCGGCCCTGCTGGCCCATGCGCCGGGGCATCTGGGCGCCTATCTGGGCACGACCGGGCGGCGCATGGGGCCTGCCGATGCGATCTATGCCGGGTTTGCCGATTGTTTTGTGCCGCAAGCCGCATGGCCGGACCTGATTGCCACGCTGTGCGCCACCGGTGATGTGGCGGCGATTCGGGGCCAGACGCCCCCGCCCGCCAGCCTGCCCGCCTTGCAACCCCAGATCGACCGGCATTTCGCCAGCGCCGATCTGGCCCGCGTGCTGGCCAGCCTTGACGGCGACGACAGCGATTTCGCGCGCGAGACACGCCTGACGCTCGGCCGTGTGTCGCCGCTGGCGGCGGCGCTGACCCTCGCCATTCAGGCGCAGCTTGGGCCGCCCCCCAGCCTGCGGCAGGCCCTGGAGCTGGAATACCGGGTGTCGTTCCGCGCGCAGGCCGATACCGATTTTCTGGAAGGCATCCGCGCGATGATCATCGACAAGGATCGCAAACCCCGCTGGCAGGCGGCGGCGGATGCGGTGGCGATTGCCGCCCTTCTGGCCCCACTCGGCCCGGATACCCTGACATTCACGGAGGAATAGCCATGCAGATCGGCTTTATCGGATTGGGCAATATGGGCGGGCCGATGGCGGCCAACCTCGCCAAGGCGGGCCATGTGGTGCGCGGCTATGACATGGCCGCCCCAATGCCCGAAGGTGTGGCGGCGGCGGCTTCGGCGGCTGAGGCGGCGGCGGGCGCGGATGTGGTCATCACCATGCTGCCGAATGGCGCGATCCTGCGCGCCGTGGCGGATCAGGTGATCCCGGCCATGCCGCAAGGATCGGTGCTCTGCGATTGTTCCACCGTCGATGTGGAAAGCGCGCGCGCCGTGGCCGAACAGGCGCAGGCAGCCGGGCTTGGCGCACTGGATGCGCCGGTGTCGGGCGGTGTTGGCGGGGCCACCGCAGGCACGCTGACCTTCATGGTTGGCGGCTCCGATGCGGCCTTTGCCACGGTGCAGCCGCTGTTCGCGGTGATGGGGCAGAAAGCGGTGCATTGCGGTGCCGCCGGGGCCGGTCAGGCCGCCAAAATCTGCAACAACATGATTCTCGGCGTGACCATGATCGCCACCTGCGAGGCCTTTGCCCTTGCCGACAAGCTGGGGCTGGACCGGGCGCGCATGTTCGATGTCGTCTCCACCTCCTCGGGGTACAGCTGGACCATGAACGCCTATTGCCCTGCCCCCGGCGTTGGGCCGAAATCGCCTGCCGACAACAGCTACAAACCCGGCTTCGCGGCCGAGCTGATGCTGAAGGATCTGCGCCTGTCGCAACAGGCCGCCGAGGCCGCCGATGCCGACACACCGATGGGGCAACTGGCAGCGGATCTCTATCGCCGCTTTGTCGAGGATGAGGACGGCAAGGGCATGGATTTTTCGGCCATGCTGCCGCGCTTTGAAAAGCGCGGTCGCGGCTGACTGCGACACTTTGGGCAGAGGCCGCGCGGCGCGTGACTTTGGCCTCCTCGCATGTTATATTCGGAATATGTAATATGAAATGCGAGGATGGCCATGTTCACCACCAATGTCGGCGGGATTGATCGGATCCTGCGTATCGTGATCGGCGCGGCGCTGCTGATCTGGTTCTTCACCGATCAGGGTAGCGGCTTCTGGCACTATGCCAAGCTGATCGGCATCGTGCCCTTGCTCACGGGCCTGCTGTCAACCTGCCCGCTCTATTCGGTGCTGGGGATCAGCACCTGCCCGATGAAAGCCTGAGGCGGCGTGCGGCGGATCATTCCGCCGCAACCCTTTTCGGTCTGAGCATGTCTTTCAGATAGCGGCCCGTGTGGCTTTCGGTGGATTTGGCCACCTCTTCGGGGGTGCCCACCGCCACGATCTGCCCGCCGCCATCGCCGCCTTCCGGCCCGATGTCGATCAGCCAGTCCGCCGTCTTGATCACATCCAGATTGTGTTCGATCACCACGACCGTATTGCCCTGATCGACCAGTTCATGCAGCACTTCCAACAGCTTGCGCACGTCTTCAAAGTGCAGGCCGGTGGTCGGTTCATCCAGGATATACAGCGTGCGCCCAGTGGCGCGACGGCTCAGCTCCTTCGACAGCTTGACCCGCTGCGCCTCGCCGCCCGACAGGGTGGTCGCCTGCTGGCCGACCTTGATATAACCAAGCCCGACTTGGCACAGTGCCTCCATCTTGTCACGGATGCTGGGCACGGCCTGAAAGAACTCGCGGGCATCTTCGCAGGTCATATCAAGAACGTCGGCTATGCTTTTGCCTTTGAAGCGAATTTCAAGAGTCTCGCGGTTATAGCGATGACCCTTGCAGGTTTCGCAGGTCACATAAACATCCGGCAGGAAGTGCATCTCGATCTTGATCACGCCATCGCCCTGACAGGCCTCGCAGCGCCCGCCTTTGACGTTGAAGCTGAACCTGCCGGGCAGATAGCCGCGCGCCTTCGATTCCGGCAGACCGGCAAACCAGTCGCGGATCGGGGTGAAGGCGCCGGTATAAGTGGCCGGGTTTGACCGGGGCGTGCGACCGATGGCGCGCTGGTCAATGTCGATCACCTTGTCCAGATGCTCAAACCCCTTGATGGTCTCGCAGGGGGCCGGGGTTTCGCGCGCGCCATTCAGCCGGGTCGCGGCGGTCTTGAACAGCGTTTCAATCGTCAGCGTCGATTTGCCCCCGCCCGACACGCCGGTCACGCAGACAAATTTGCCCAGCGGAAATTCCGCCGTCACGTTGCGCAGGTTGTTCCCGGTCGCCCCGACCACCGTCAGCTTCTTGCCATTGCCCTTGCGCCGCACCTTGGGCACGGCAATCTCGCGCGCGCCCGACAGGTATTGCCCGGTCAGGCTGGCCGGATCGGCCAGAATCTCGGACGGGGTGCCGCGCGAGACGATCTGGCCGCCATGCACCCCCGCACCCGGCCCCATGTCGAACACATAATCCGCCTCACGGATCGCATCCTCGTCATGTTCCACCACCAGCACGGTATTGCCCTGATCGCGCAGGTTCTTCAGCGTGGTCAGCAGCCGGTCATTGTCGCGCTGATGCAGCCCGATCGAGGGTTCATCCAGCACATACAGCACCCCGGTCAGGCCCGAGCCGATCTGGCTGGCCAATCGGATCCGCTGGCTTTCTCCCCCTGACAGCGTGCCCGCATTGCGCGACAGCGTCAGATAGTCCAACCCTACATTCACAAGGAATCCAAGGCGTTCGCGGATTTCCTTCAGTATGGCGCGGGCAATCTCGTTCTTCTGGTTGGTCAGGCTCTCCGGCACGGTGCCGATCCAGTCAAACGCCTCGCGGATTGACATCTGCACCACCTGGCCCACATGCAGCCCGGCGATCTTGACCGCCAGCGCCTCGGGTTTCAGGCGATAGCCGCCACAGGCGCCGCAAGGCCGGTTGTTCTGATAACGCTCCATCTCTTCGCGCGACCAGGCGCTGTCGGTCTCGCGGTAGCGGCGTTCCATGTTCGGAATGACGCCTTCAAACACGCGGCTGACCTGATAGATGCGCCCGCCCTCGTCATAGCGAAACTGGATCTCTTCGCCGCCGGAGCCGTTCAGAAAGACCTGCTGCACCTTTTCCGGCAGATCCTTCCACTTTTTCTTCTTGTCGAACTCGTAATGTTTCGCAATCGCTTCAATGGTCTGCAGGAAGTAAGGCGATTTGCTCTTCGACCAGGGCGCAATGGCCCCCTGAGCCAGGCTCAGCCCCTGATCGGGCACCACGAGGCGCTCGTCGAAAAACAGTTCAACCCCCAAACCATCGCAAACCGGGCAGGCACCGAACGGTGCGTTGAACGAGAACAGCCGCGGTTCGATCTCGGGGATGGTGAAGCCCGACACCGGGCAAGAGAAATTCTCGCTGAAGGTCTTGCGCTCTGGCTCTCCCTCGGTCGGGGCGGTTTCCAGAATGGCGATGCCGTCGGCCAGGTTCAGTGCGGTGCGAAAGCTGTCGGCAAGGCGGGTGCCGATATCACCCCGCACCACGATTCGGTCGACCACCACGTCGATGTCATGGCGGAATTTCTTGTCGAGCGTCGGCGGCTCTTCCAGCTCGTAGAACTGGCCATCCACCTTGATGCGCTGGAACCCCTGCTTGCGCAGCTCCAGAAACTCTTTTTTGTATTCGCCTTTGCGGTCGCGCACGATGGGAGCCAGCAGATAGGCGCGGGTGCCCTCGGGCATCACCAGCACCGCATCCACCATGTCCTGCACCTGCATGGCTTCAATCGGCAGGCCGGTCGCGGGGCTGTAGGGCGTGCCGACACGGGCGAACAGCAGGCGCATGTAGTCGTAGATCTCGGTCACCGTGCCAACGGTGGAGCGCGGGTTTTTCGAGGTGGTTTTCTGTTCAATCGAAATCGCGGGCGACAGCCCGCTGATGTGGTCCACATCCGGCTTGCCCATCATGTCCAGGAACTGCCGCGCATAGGCGCTCAGGCTTTCGACATAGCGGCGCTGGCCTTCGGCATAGATCGTGTCAAAGGCGAGGCTGGATTTGCCGGAGCCGGACAGGCCGGTGATCACCACCAGCTGATCGCGCGGGATATCGAGGTCGATCCCCTTCAGGTTATGTTCGCGCGCGCCGCGCACCTCGATGAACTTCTGTTCCGCCATGATCATACCCACCCTCGTGACGGCTTAGAGATAGGGCAAGATTGGCATCTTTCCAATGGGAAAACGTGAACAATGGATGAACAAGGGCAGATTCAGGCGGCCTTGCGCCGCCCTGCCTGCCAAAGATGCAGCACGATCCCCAAAAGCGAAAAGCCCAGAACAAACAGCGCCAATCCGGCACTGCCCTGTGACAGGATCAGCGCCGACAGGATCGGCGTCCCGGTGGTGGTGCCCAGATTGCCAAGCTGCGCCACGGCCCCCGCCGCCTGCGCCCGTGCCGCACCGCCCGCGTTCAGCTGCGGAATGGCGGCAAAAGACGCCCCCTGCACAAGCCCGAGCGCCCCGGCCATGATCAGACTTCCGGTAATGATCCCATAAGGATGGCCCCAGAAGCTCAACAAGATCAGCGCCGCCGCACAGGCCGCCGCAAACCCTGCCATCACCGCCCGCACCGCCGTCATCCGCCCCAGCAACCAGACCCCGAGGGTCAGGGACACCGCGATGCTGACCAGCGGCATGGCGGTGGCCAGCACCGGCTGCAACGCGCCACCTGCCAGCGGCGGCAGCAGGGTCAGCACCGCGACATAGGTGATGGTGTAACAAAAGAACCCCATGGCCGGGGCCGCCAGCGTGGCGGAGGCATAGATATGGCCATGCTGGCGCAGCACCGCTGTGAAAGACAGCGCCACCCGCTGCGACGGCGGATCGGCGGGCAGCAGCACCGCCAACAGCGCCGCAAACCCCGCCATATAGGTGCCATGTGCCGCCATCAGCGCGCCCGGCCCAAAGGCCTCGGCCAAGGGTCGCCCCACCACCGCCAGCAGGGCAAATGTCACCGCAAAGAAGCTGGACCACAGCGTCATCGCCAGCCCCTGCCGGGCCACCGGCGTCACCTGCGCGATCAGCACCGGGGCCGCGACCACAATCGCCAGATGCGATACGCCTTCCACCGCCCGCAGCGTCAGCATCACCGTCAGCGGCAGATCCAGCGCCTGAACCCCGGACAGCACCGCCCCCAGCGCCAAAGCCGCCACCAGCACCCGCCGATAGCCATAGCCTTGCACCAGAATGCCTGCCGTGGTGCCAAATACCAATCCGGTAAAGCCGACGATGGAGACCAAGAGGCCCAGCCCGGTTGGCCCCGCCTGCGGATAGGAGGCCGCGATCAGATCATAGATCACCGCAATCTTGCCGAATTGCGCCGCAGCGCCCAGCCCGGCACCCCAAAGCGCCAGCACGATCCACAGGGAGGAAATCTGTCTCATGCCTCTTGCTAGCGCGGCACGGAGGCTTGCACCATGCAAAAACGGGCGGCTTTTGACCGCCCGTTCAAATTCATGCCCGTGTCAGCCGCTTACATATGCAGCGCGCGGCCATAGGCATCCAGCACCGCCTCGTGCATCATCTCGCTCAGCGTCGGATGCGGGAACACGGTGTTCATCAGGTCTTCTTCGGTGGTTTCCAGCGCGCGGCCCACCACATAGCCCTGAATCAGCTCTGTCACTTCGGCGCCAACCATATGCGCACCCAGCAATTCGCCGGTTTTCGCATCGAAGATAGTCTTGATCATGCCCTCGGCCTCGCCCAGGGCAATCGCCTTGCCATTGCCGATGAAGGGGAAGCGCCCGACCTTGATGGCGATACCCGCCTCTTTCGCCTTGGCTTCGGTCATACCGACCGAGGCCACCTGCGGATGGCAATAGGTGCAACCGGCAATCGAGCCGGGCTTGATCGGATGCGGATGGCCGCCCGCGATCAATTCAGCCACCATCACGCCTTCATGGCTGGCCTTGTGGGCAAGCCAAGGCGCGCCCGCGATGTCGCCAATCGCAAAAAGGCCCGGCACGCCGGTGCGGCAATATTCATCCGTCACCACATGGGTGCGGTCGATCTTGACGCCAAGCGCCTCCAGCCCCAGCCCTTCGACATTGCCGACAATGCCGACCGCCGAAATCACCGTGTCGAATTCCTGCGTCGTGGTGCCTTTGGCATCTTCCAGATGCGCCACAACCTTGCCATTGCCGCGGTCCAGCTTCTTGACCGTGGTCTTTTCCAGGATCTTCATGCCTTGTTTGACAAAGGCCTTTTTGGCGAAGGCCGAAATCTCGGCATCTTCCACCGGCAACACACGGTCCATCACCTCGACCACCGTCGTATCGGCGCCCAGTGTGTTGAAGAAGCTGGCAAATTCGATACCGATTGCGCCCGAGCCGATGACCAGAAGCTTTTTCGGCATCCGCTTGGGTTGCAGCGCGTGTTTATAGGTCCAGACCAGATCGCCATCGGCCTCAAGCCCCGGCAGTTCCCGCGCCCGCGCGCCGGTCGCCAGCACGATGGCGGGGGCGGTCAGCTCTTCGGTGCCCTTTTCGGTCTTGACCGATACAACACCGGCCTTCGGCAGGGTTGCGGCCCCCATGATCACGGTGATCTTGTTCTTTTTCATCAGATGGCCGATGCCACCCGACAATTGTTTCGCCACGCCGCGCGAGCGGGCGACGACGGCATCCAGATCATAGCTGATGCCCTCGGCCTTCAGGCCGAATTCCTTGGCGCGGTGCATCAGATGGAACACCTCGGCCGAACGCAGCAGCGCCTTGGTCGGGATACAGCCCCAGTTGAGACAGATGCCGCCCAGATGTTCGCGTTCCACGATGGCCACGGATTTGCCCAGCTGCGCCGCACGGATGGCGGCAACATAGCCCCCGGGCCCGGCACCGATCACGATTACATCAAAACTCTTGGCAGCCATCATTCCCCTCCTCTGGAAAAGTAGTTTGGCATTAAACTATATTGTGATTTCAAGCAATGCCAGCGGTGCGCTACCCCCATGCGCCTGCTGCATGACTGTGGCTGTCATACCCCGGCCTCGCGAAGACTGTTTACCATTGAAGCATATCCGCCCTCGGCCAGAAACGCGGCCTCCTCTGCCGTGCTGTCCCGACCAAGCGCGGCATTGCGATAGGGAAAGCGCCCGAAGCGCGCGATGATGGCCTGATGCGCGCGGGCATGCAGCGCCATTTCGGGGTCCGAGGACATGCGTTCGGTCAGCAACGCGACCGACAGCGCCTGATCCTCCGGATCCTCGCTATGCTCGAACGGCATGTAGAAGAACTGCCGCTCCGGCTCTGGTGCCTGAAGATCCCAGCCCTCGGCCAGCGCCCGCCGCGCCGTGGCCCGGGCCAGCGGATCGGTGGCAAAGGCCTGTGCATCGCCCCGGAACATGTTGCGCGGAAACTGGTCGGCCAGAATGATCAGCGCAAGGCTGCCCGCGACGCCTTCGCCCCAGTGGTCCAGCCCGCCGTCGCGTGCGGCCTGCCACAGATCCAGCCACATGCCGCGAATCTCTGCATCCAGATCCTCGCCCCCGGCATACCAGCCTGCCGGGCCAACATCGCCCAGCCAATAATCCAGCACCATGACCGGGTCAGACATCCGTTCCTCCACTACAGCACACAGCCTGAGCGTGAGCCTGACAGGGAAATCCGCCTGCCGCAAGCCAAGGCTCAGCGATGCGAGGGCGCGTCCTCGGCCTGTTCCATGACCGCCCCCACCGCCAGCGCTGAGGCTTGCGGTGTCAGGTTGGCATAGCCGCCGGTCGATTCCGGCGCGTTGCGGCGCGTCATGCGCCATGCGGCATAGCCGGCCAGCCCGATGAAATTGGCGGCTATGAACAAGAAGAACCCGTGCGGCCCGATCACGCCCATGATCCAGCCGGTGATCAGCGGCCCGAAAATCGCACCCAACCCGTTCAGGAACAACAGCCCCGACGAGGCCGCGGCCATTTCCTCTTTTTTCAGGAAGTCGTTGGTATAGGCAATCAGCAGTGAATACAGCGGGTTGGTAATGCCGCCCAGCACCATGGCCACGCCCAGCATCACCACAAACGGCAGATCGAACAGACCGGCCAGCACCATCACCACGCCCGCCACCGCCGACAGGATCAGGATCAGCCGCCGCCGGTCGCCCCGGTCGGAAATCCAGCCGATGGGATATTGCAGGATCAGGCCGCCCACATACATCGCGCCGACAAACATCGAAATCTCGCGCACCGACAGCCCGGATTTGGAGCCCCAGACCGCCGACATGCCGAACATCGCGGCGAATACGCCCCCGGTCAGCAGCATCCCCATGCAGCCCAGCGGCGAAATGCGCCACAGCGCCAGGAAGCTCAGCCGCCGGGTTGTCTCGAAGGTGGGGGCCGGGGTATCGGCCAGCAGCAGGGGCATGAAGGCCAGGCTGACCAGCACCGAAGGGATCACGAACAGCGTGAAACTGGCCGGGCTTGCGACATTGAGCAGAACCTGGCTGGAAATGATGCCGATCATCTGCACGATCATATAGGCCGACAGCGCCTGCCCCCGCGTCTCGTTCGTCGCGGTGTTGTTCAGCCAGCTTTCGGCGGTGATATAGACGCCGCAGAACGAAAACCCTATCAGCACCCGCAAGGCGGCCCAGACCATCCAGTCGGGCGCCACCGGATAAACGACCAGCACGGCAGAGATCATCGAACCGAGTGCTGCAAACACCCGCACATGGCCCACGCGGCGCAACATGCCGGGGATCATCTGCGAGCCAACCAGAAAGCCCGCGAAATAGGCCGACATCACGACCGACAGCTCGAAGGTGGTGAAGCCCTCGATCGTGCCCCGGATGCCCAGCAGCGATCCCTGCATGCCATTGCCCAGCATAAGCAGCATCACGCCCAGAAGCAGCGGCCAGGTGCTGGCAATGACCTTCAACATGATGAAACTCCGGCAGGACCAAGCGCGCAGTCTAGCAGCGCGGCACATGAATGAACGGCAAAAGGCGACATCGGCGCGCGACAAGCGCCCTCAGGGAATCAGCAAAGACGAGTCGCCATAGGAAAAGAAACGATAGCCGTTGCGGATGGCATGATCATAGATCTTCATCACCCGATCCTTGCCGATCAGCGCCGAGACCAGCATCAGCAGCGTCGATTT
Organism: Gemmobacter fulvus; assembly: GCF_018798885.1. NCBI lineage: Bacteria > Pseudomonadati > Pseudomonadota > Alphaproteobacteria > Rhodobacterales > Paracoccaceae > Gemmobacter > Gemmobacter fulvus. The sequence goes on from NZ_CP076361.1 coordinate 344,492, forward strand.
CGGCAGATGGAAATTGGTCATCAGCGCATCGGCAATCTGAAAGCGGAAGCCCGGATAGATGAAGATATCCGTCTCGCCCTGCCAGGGCTGCAACTGCCCGCCCTGTGCCGCAGTTTCGATCAGCCGCAGGGCCGTGGTGCCCACCGGGATCACCCGCCCGCCAGCGGCCTTGGTCGCGTTGATGGCGGCGGCGGCCTCGGCCGTCACCTCGCCCCATTCGGCGTGCATCCGGTGGGTGGTCACATCCTCCACCTTCACCGGCAGAAAGGTGCCCGCACCGACATGCAGCGTCACTTCGCTGAAGGCCACGCCCCTGTCGCGCAGCGCGGCCAGCAGCGCCGCGTCGAAATGCAGGCTGGCGGTCGGGGCCGCGACCGCGCCGGAGTGGCGGGCAAAGACCGTCTGGTAATCGTCATGGTCCTGCGCATCGGGCGCGCGTTTTGCGGCGATATAGGGCGGCAGCGGCATCGCCCCCGCCGCGGCCAGCGCCGCATCGAAATCGTCGCCGGTCAGGTTGAAGCGCAGCGCCACATCCGTGTCACCCTTGGCCATCACAGTGGCGGTCAGAGCATCGGAAAAGCGGATCTCCTCGCCCTCTGCCAGCTTGCGCAGCGGCTTGGCCAGCGCGCGCCAGTCGCCGCCGGGCTGCGGTTCCAGCAGCGTGATTTCCACCTTCGCCTCGACCGGGCCCTGCGCCGACAGGCGCCGCCGGATGCCCGACAGCCGCGCCGGGATGACCTTGGTGTTGTTCAGCACCAGCCGGTCGCCGGGGCGGAAGATCGTCACCAGATCGGTCACATGCAGATCCCGGATCGCCGCGCCTTCGGCCAGCAGCAATCGCGCCGACGAGCGGGGTTTCGCCGGGCGCGTGGCAATCAACGCTTCGGGCAGATCGAAATCGAAATCGGACAGTTTCATCCCTGCGGCTCCAGCCGGGGCACGGGGCGGCGAAAAATGTCGCGGAACATGCCGGGGGTAAAGATCGACAGCGGGTTGACCGAAACGCGCGGGCGTTCCGACGTGCCGCCAATATCATAGTTGAAGCCGAACAGCCCTTCGCCCCGGCGCGTCAACACCGCGCCAATTCCGTTGAGCAGATAGATCGGAGAGATGACGCCCTGCATGTTGAGCCGCTTGCTGCCAATATCATAGGTTCCCGCCATGGAGACCCCCATCGAGGCCCCCACCGCAGCGCCTCTGGTGACTTCGATCCCTGCGGGCGTCAAGCGGAACTCTGCATCCGCCTCGTTGAACACCAGCCCCTCGCCGTTCAGCTGCTCCAGAATCCCCACGACAGAGATGGCCGACAGCAGCGCCGCCAGCACCGGCGCATTGCGCACCCGGAAATCCTTTGCCGTCACAAGGCCGCGGTAATGCCCCTTGGCCCCGGTGGGCGCGAGTTGCAGATCCATCGCCCCGCCCCGCGCATTGCTGAAGATCCCGGCCGAGGCCAGCACCCCGCCCGCATTGGCAGAGATCAGCCGCAGCGCCGTGCCCGCGCGCATCGGCACCACGGTGCCCCGCACCTCGGCCACCTCGTTCACCCGCGCGGTGAAACTGCCGTTGAAGCCGCCGCGCGTGGCAAACTCGCCGCGCAGCCCGGTCAGTGCGATGCCCTCGGACACCTGCACCCGGTCCAGCGCCACCCGCATCGGCGCGCTGTCACCGCCGCCGCCGCCGCCGCCCAGATCGGGCAGCCGACGCAGATCGAACAGCCCGCCCTCGACACTGACCGCCGCCGACCGGCCCTTGCCGCGCCCGGTCAGCGTGACCGGCGCATCCAGCCAGTCAGCCACCTGCACGCGGCTGAACCGTGCCCGCTCAAGCCCGCCCTCGGGCCGCAGGCTGAGGCTGCCGCGCAGCGACAGGCCGGGGGCCTCCAGCGTCAGCGCCTGCACATTCGCGGGTTTGCCCAGCGTGGCCGAAAGCGTCAGCTTGCCTGCCCGCTCTGCCGGTTTGCGCCAGCCCAGTTCCGGCACCGCCAGCACCAGCCCGCGCAGATCCGAGCTGAGAGAGAGTTGCGGTGCCGCCCCCTTCACCAGATCCAACGTGAAATCGCCGCGCCCCTTGCCCGACAATGCGCCCTTCGGCAGGCCCAGCGAAAACTCGGCCTCGGCGCGGGGCGAAATCTCGGCCCAGCCCGTCACCTGTGACCGGCCCTTGGCTTCGGGTTTGAAATCCTGGCTATAAGTCGCTTCGAACGGCACCGCGCCCATCAGCCCCGCGCCCGAAATGCGCATCCCGGAGGGACTGGCGATCAGCGTCAGCGCCGGGGCCGTCAGCACCTTGCCGGGCACCAGCAGGTCAGAGCGCACATCGCTGAGCCGCCCTTCCACCTGATAGGACACATCCTTGAGCAGGATCTTTTTCACCAACGGCATCCGCAGCACCGCCGTCAGCTCGGCCCGCCCTTCGCCCAGTTCGACCGGACGCCCGGCCTTGGTCAGAAAATTGAAGGGCTTTTCGTCCAGCAAGGACAGCGCCGCCGTCAGGCTGGAAGAGGTGCGCAGATTGATTTCGGCCTGTGCCGGCTTTTGCAGGATGTCCAGCACCGAAAACACCGATCCGGCCATGTCGATGGCCCCGCCCTTGGGCGGCGTCACCTGCCCCTGATCCAGCACCATCGTATAGCTGTTGCCCTCGATGGTCGCATAGCCATGGCCCTTGCGGATCGGCGGCAGGGTTTTCAGAAAGCGCACATCGGCATCGGCAAAATCATAGCCCAGCGAAAAGCGCGGCTCCTGCCCCGGCTCCAGCCGCAGTGCCACTTTCACATTGGCGAGCAGCCCTTCCTGCACATTCTCCACCAGCCATTCGCGCGTCTTGGGCACCGCCGACACCGGCCACAGCGCGAGCAGCCGATCATGCCGGATCGCATCCAGCGCCAGATCGAGCGACAGCCGCCAGCCCTTCGCATCGGCGCTGGCCTGACCGCGCGCCTCCAGCCGCCGCCCCTCTTCCAGCAGGGTCAGTTGCCCCACCTCGATGCGGAACGGATCCAGCCGCAGCCGCAGATCCAGCGCGCCCTGACTGAAGGTCACCGGCTCGGTGAACAGGCCTTCGGGATCCACCATCACCTGCGCAAAGGCGATCTGGCCCAGAAACGCCTCGGGCCGCCCCTGCGTCACCCCCGGCGCATAGACATGCCCCGAGGCCGACAGCCGCAGCGACGGGCTTTGCACCTGCACATCGGTCAGGGTGATCTTTTCTTCGGTCGGATCAAAGGACAGGCCGATCACCGCGCTGTCAAAGGCGATGGGATGGCTTTCCGGGCTGGGCCGCAAGGCCCCCGCCGCCAGCCGCAATTCACCGTCCAGCGCCGCCACCTGCCCGGTCTTGTCCAGCGCCGCGTTCAGCTTGCCAGAGATCGGCGCATCCAGCACCGACAGAAAGCCCAGCACCGGGGCCTGACCGGCAATGTCGCGCGCGGCCACCCGCTCCACCGTGGCGCGCAGCCGGGCCTCGGAGCTGGCCTTTTCCGACGTGACCGACAGCAGCGCCTGCGCCGGATCCTGCCCCGGTGTGGTCAGCGTCAGGCCCAGCTCCATCCCCAGCGTGTCGGCGGCGTTCAGCAGCGCAAAGCGCCCGTCGCCCACCTGCCAGACCCGACCGGCGCGCGCATCCTCCAGCGTCAGCGACAGTGCCTCGGCGGTCACGTCGCGCAGGCTGGCCAGTTCGGGGGCGGCGAACACCCGGTCGATGCCATCCAGCACCTCGGCAAAGCTGCCCAGATCCTTGGCCGCCATGCCGCCACCCAGATCCAGATCAAACCGCCCCGTCGCATCCCGGCGCAACCGCACCGAGGCACCCGACAGCACCACCGACGACGGGCGCAGCGCGCCGCGCAGCAGCGCCGCCGGATCAAAGGCCACCCGCGCTTCGGGCAGGCGCAGGATGGTGCCGCCGCCGCTGCGCCGCGCGAGGTTCAGGTTTTCCAGCCGCAGCCGTGGCACCCAGTCGGTGCCCACCGTCACCTCGACCCCGCCCAGCGACAGCGCGGTTTCCGACAGCGGCAGCGCCGCATTCAGCCGTGCCTCGGCCTCGGCCACCGCCCAGACCGGCAGGCGCAGCGGCTTGCCGGTCAGCGCCAGAACCCCGAACCCCGCAGTCGCCACCAGCAACAGCAGGCTCAGCAGCAGCCACAGGCCGAAACGCGCGCGGCGGCGCGGTTTGGCCTGCGCCGTCGTCTCCGCCGCTGGGGTGCCCGTCTCGGTCATTGTCGGTCTGGTCTCTTCACCTTTGGCCGTTTTGCCGGGGTTGCCTTTATCTTTGCCGGAAGGCAACTAAAACCCGAAGCATGTTCACGCTTTTGGCAAGGAGCCGCCCATGACCGAGATCACCGCCGTCGGACAGCCCGCCCCCGATTTCACCCTGCCGCGCGATGGCGGCGGCGAGATCCGCCTTTCCGCCCTGCAAGGTGGCAAGGTGGTGCTGTATTTCTATCCCAAGGACGACACGCCCGGCTGCACCACCGAGGCGCTGGATTTCACCGCCCGCGCAGCCGAGTTTGCCGCAGCAGGCACCACGGTGATCGGCATTTCCAAGGACAGCGTCAAGAAACACGACAAATTCGTCGCCAAACACGGGCTTGGCATCGCACTGGTCTCTGACGAGGCAGGCACCACCTGCGAGGATTACGGCGTCTGGGTCGAAAAAAGCATGTATGGCAAGACCTATATGGGCATCGAACGCGCCACCTTTCTGATCGGCAGCGATGGCAGGCTGGCCCAGATCTGGCGCAAGGTCTCGGTCCCCGGCCATGTCGATGCGGTGCTGGCGGCGGCGCAGGCGCTCTGATGCCGCAGAGCCTGGCCCAGATGGCGGTGGAGGTGCTGACCACCGCCGACGGGCGCGCCAAATCTGCCCTGTCGCGCGCCCATGCCGCCACATGGCGGGCGGCACGGGCGGCGGGCACGCCGCTGCCCGTCGGCACGGCCACGCCGCCCCTGCATCCGGCCCGGCCCACCACACCACGCCTGCTGCCGCCGCGCGACGTCCCGCGCCGCCGCCCCGGCAGCCCGCAAGGCAGGATCGCCCTGCTGCACGCCGTCGCGCATATCGAGCTGAACGCGGTGGATCTGCACTGGGACATCATCGCCCGCTTCGGCCATGTTCCCATGCCGCTGGGTTTCTATGATGACTGGGTGAAATGCGCCGATGAAGAATCCAATCATTTCAATCTGATCTGTGATTGTCTTGAAGCGCAGGGCAGCCATTATGGCGCCCTGGATGCCCATGCGGGCATGTGGCGCGCCGCCGAGGATACCGCCGAAGACCTGTTCGGGCGGCTGGCGGTGGTGCCGATGGTGCTGGAGGCGCGGGGGCTGGACGTAACCCCCGGCATGATCGAGATCTTCCGCAAGGCCGGGGATCCGCAGACGCTGGCCGCGCTGAGCGTGATCTATGCCGAAGAAGTCGCCCATGTGGCCTATGGTTCCAAATGGTTCAACTGGCTCTGTGGCCGCGACGGGCTGGACCCGAAAGACCAGTTCCACGCGCTGGTGCGCCGCTATTTTCACGGCAGCCTGAAACCGCCGTTCAACGAGGAAAAACGCGCCGAGGCCGGGCTGCCCCCGGATTTCTACTGGCCGCTGACCGAGGCGGATGCCCCGTAAAACAGCCAATAATCGGCGGGATGTTGCCGATTTCCGCCATCGCACCGGAACCCTGCCGCCGAGGCCCGTGCAAATTTGTTGCGACAGCCCCGACCCGGCTCTAAGCACGTCCGGGGATGAGCGGCACAGCAGCGTGCCGAATTGCCGGTTTTGCGCAGAGGGCCCTTCGGACCCGCGCAGCCAGTCCGGCGTTGAAGAAGTGGAACCTGCCTCGTGCTGACGCGCCTTGCCTACCGGATCAATGCCACGCTCGACCGTTATCTGCCCGAGCAGCGGCTGTTCCTGAAATCGGACGCCTCGACCCGGTTTATCCGCCTGCGCCCCACCACGCAGGCGCTCGCCCTTGCCGGGGGCGCCGCCCTGCTGACCTGGACCTTCATTGCCACCTCGATCCTGCTGATGGACAGCATTGCCGCAGGTTCGGACGGCGATCAGGCGCTGCGCCAGCAGGCACTGTTTGAAGAACGGCTGACCGCCCTGTCGAATGACCGCGACCTGCGCGCCGAAGAAGCGCTGCGCGCGCAGGAACGCTTCAACCTTGCCCTGGCCGAAGTCAGCCAGATGCAGGGCCGGCTTCTCGCCTCCGAGGATCGCCGCAAGGAGCTGGAAACCGGCATCGATGTGATCCAGAACACCCTGCGCCGCACCATCAAGGAACGCGACGAGGCGCGCGGCGAGGCCGAGCGTGTGGCGGTTGCCCTGTCGGAACAGACCGGCGCGCCGCGCACCGAAGCGGGCCGCGCCCGCGATGCGCTGGCCACGCTCGACATCATGGCCGGGGCGCTTGGCTCCACCGCCCGCGAACGCGACGAAATGGTCGAAATGGCCAACCGTGCCCGCGAGGAAACCGCCGAAATCGCCCAGGCGAAAGAGGCGCTGGAACTGCGCAATGACGCGATCTTTGCCCGGCTGGAAGAGGCCGTCACCGTGTCGATGGAGCCGCTGGACAATATGTTCCGCGCGGCGGGCCTGTCGCCGGATGACCTGCTCAATCAGGTGCGCAAGGGCTATTCCGGCCAAGGCGGGCCGCTGACGCCTTTCGTCTCCACCAAGGGCGGCGCGCTGGCGCCTGATGAAACCCGCGCCAATGCCATTCTGGGCGGGCTGGACCGGATGAACCTCTATCGTCTGGCCGCCGTCAAATCGCCCTTCGCCAATCCGATCCCGTCGGGCCGCTATCGCTTTACCTCGGGCTTCGGCACCCGCAACGATCCCAAGGGCGCCGGGCGGCGGATGCACGAAGGCCTCGATTTCGCGGGCAGCTATGGCACGCCGATCACCGCCACCGCCGATGGCACGGTGATCGAGGCGGGCTGGGGCAATGGCTATGGCCGGATGGTGAAGATCCGGCATGACTTCGGCGTCACTACACTTTATGCTCATATGTCTGAAATCCACGTCAGCGCCGGTCAAAGGGTATCGCGCGGCGACCGGATCGGTGATATGGGCAATTCAGGCCGGTCGACCGGCACACATCTCCACTACGAGGTTCATATCGGGGGCCGTCCGGTCAATCCGATGACCTTCATCAAGGCAGCGAGCGATGTTTTCTAAAAGCAGAATCAACGAACCCGGTCCGAAGCAGGTCGAGGGCGACAAGCCCAAGGCGCCGGAGGTGCCCGCCGCGAAACCTGCCATGGATTACATGCCTTCCGCGTCGAAGGCCAAGCCGAACGCTTCGGTGCTTTCCTCCGACCTGACGGTCGTGGGCAATCTGAAAACCACCGGCGACATTCAGGTCGAAGGCACGGTCGAGGGCGATATCCGCGCCCATCTGCTGACCGTGGGCGAGACCGCCACCATCAGGGGCGAAATCGTCGCGGATGACATCGTGGTCAATGGCCGGGTGATCGGCCGCGTCCGTGGCCTGAAGGTGCGTCTGACCTCGACTGCGCGGGTCGAAGGCGACATCATCCACAAGACCATCGCCATCGAAAGCGGTGCGCATTTCGAAGGCTCGGTGCAGCGTCAGGATGACCCGCTGAATGGCGTGAAGGCCATTGCACCGCCCGCCGCCGAATAAGCGAATCGGCATTATGTGACCACAAAGGGTGCCCTTGGGCACCCTTTTGCATGGGTCAGACCAGCGCGCGGCGATAGAGATGCCAGGTGGCATGGCCCAGCACCGGCAGCACCACGAACAGCCCCAGAAACCACGGCAGCATCGCTGCAAACAGGCTGATGGCGATAAGGCCGCCCCAGACCAGCATGACCAGCGGATTGGCCTGCACCAGCGCAAAGCTGGTCAGCATCGCGGTCACGAAATCCACCTCGCGGTCCAGCAACAGCGGCAGGCTGACCACGGTCAGCGCATAGAGCAGCGTGGCAAACACCGCCCCCACGCCGCTGCCCACCGCCAGCATGGTCATGCCCTGCGCGGTGGTGAACACCTCCAGCGAGCTGGAAATATTGGTCATCGACATGGTGCCCAGAAACAGCGCGAAGATCATATGCGCCAGAAAGTTCCAGAACAGGAAGAACACCACGATGACCGCCGCAATCGACGGGATCTGGCGGTCCTTCTGGCGGAAGATCACCCCGGCCACGCCGCGCCATGTCAAAGGCTCTGCCTGTTCCAGCCGCCGCGAAATCTCGTAAAAACCGCAGGCGATGAAGGGGCCAAGGATGGGAAACCCGGCGCTGGCGGGCAGCGTCCACCACAATTGCCCCTTTGCGGTCATCGCCCACAGGATCAGCCAGCCCCCGGCCACATAGACGCCGGAGAACAGCAACCCATAGAGCGGTGCCGCCCTGAAATCCCGCCACCCTGCCGCAAGACTGGCGCGCAGATCGCCCCAGCCCACTTGCCCGATCTCGATATCCGTCATGCTGCCTCCCCGGTTGCGGGCAGGGTAAACCGGCTTCGACGGCAACAGAAAGATCTATCTGCGACAGGTCATTTTTCCTGTGCGCGCAATCACATGGCGCAACGGGCAGGATCAGTCGGCATTGGCCTCGGCGCGGGATTTGCCGGCCACGTCCATCGCCAGCGTCGCCGCCATGAACTTGTCCAGATCCCCGTCCAGCGTGCCCTGGGTATCCGAGGTTTCGACCCCGGTGCGCAGGTCTTTCACCATCTGATAGGGCTGCAACACATAGGAGCGGATCTGGTTGCCCCAGCCCGCATCGCCCTTGGCCTCATGCGCCGCGTTGATCGCCGCGTTCCGCTTGTCCAGCTCCATCTGATACAGCCGCGATTTCAGCGCCTTCATGGCGATGTCGCGGTTCTGGTGCTGTGATTTTTCGGAACTGGTGGTCACGATGCCGGTGGGCAAGTGGGTGATCCGCACCGCCGAGTCGGTGGTGTTGACGTGCTGCCCGCCCGCGCCCGACGACCGATAGGTGTCAATGCGGATCTCGTTGGGGGCCACCTCGATTTCGATATTGTCGTCCACCACCGGATAGACCCAGACCGAGCTGAACGAGGTATGCCGCCGCGCCGCCGAATCGTAGGGCGAAATCCGCACCAGACGATGCACGCCACTTTCCGATTTCAGCCAGCCATAGGCATTGGGGCCGGAAATCTTGTAGGCCGCCGATTTGATCCCGGCCTCTTCGCCTTCGGACATGGATTGCAGTTCGACCTTGTAGCCCTTCTTCTCGGCCCAGCGAACATACATGCGCGCCAGCATGCTGGCCCAATCGCAGCTTTCGGTGCCGCCTGCCCCGGCATTCACCTCAAGGAAAGTGTCATTGCCATCGGCCTCACCATCCAGCAGCGCCTCCAGCTCTTTTGCCCGTGCTGTCTCGACCAGCGCGCGGATCGCGGCTTCGGCTTCGGTGATGATCTCCTGATCATCCTCCATCTCGCCCAGTTCGATCAGCTCCACATTATCGCGCAGCCCGCTGTCGATCATCTTGTAGGTGCCGACGGCATCCAGCAGCATCTGGCGTTCGCGCATCAGCTTTTGCGCCTTGGCCGGATCGTTCCACAGGTTCGGGTCTTCGATCATCGCATTGAATTCTTCAAGCCGATGCGGTGCCGTGTCCCAATCCATCCGCTGCGCCAGAAGCTTCAGCGACTTGCGGATGGCGTCAACATGGTTCTGGGTTTCGGAGCGCATGGTCGGGTCTTTCCGGTGATCTGTCGAACAGGGATTGGCGCGGGTGATAGCCGCTTGATGGCCGCCGGGCAAGAGACCCGGCAGCCGCAGGCGGCAGTGGGGTCAATAAAGGCCGCCGGAGCTGAGCGTTCCGAAGTCCGCCTTCTTGGGGATAACCCTGGTCTTGCCGGTCGAGGTGGTCACGGTGGCCGAGGCCCCGCCGGTATCGGCCTCGCCATAAGCAAACAGCGGCAGGTTGGAGCCCATGCCAAAGCCGCCATCGACCATCTGACCGGTGCCGAAGATCGGGTCTTCGCCTTCGCGGAAATACTCGGACACGACATGATCGCCCTGCGCATCATCCGACAGGCGCGCGCCGGTGAAACGGTCGATCTTGATGAAATACCCGCCCGGCGGCACGGCGAACTTGCCGCCGCCGTATTTCTTGATCGCTGTCCGCATGAAGCTTTCAAACACCGGGCCGCAGAAGCCGCCGCCCGACGCACTGCTGCCCAGCGTGCGCGGATTGTCATACCCGATGTAGCAGCCCGCCGCGATGTTCGACGTATAGCCGATGAACCACACGTCCTTAGCATCATTGGTGGTGCCGGTCTTGCCTGCAACCGGCACCGGCAGGTTGATGCCGCGCGCCGTGCCGCGTTCCACCACGCCCTGCATCATTGAGGTGAGCTGATAGGCGGTGATCGGATCCATCACCCGTTCACGGCTGGAGCTGATGCGCGGGGCGGCACCCTTGGGCAGCGTGCCCAGACTGCAATCCTCGCATTTGCGCAGATCGTGACGGTAGACCGATTTGCCATAGCGGTCCTGCACCCGGTCCACCAGCGTCGGCTCCACCCGCTCGCCGCCATTGGCGAACATGGCATAGGCGGCAACCATCTTGAACAGCGTGGTTTCCTGCGAGCCCAGCGAGTTCGACAGGAAGGCCTGCATCCGGTCATAGACGCCAAAGCGTTCGGCATATCCGGCCACGGTTTCCATGCCGATTTCCTGCGCGATCCGCACCGTCATCAGGTTCCGGCTCTGCTCGATCCCGGTGCGCAGCGGCGTCGGGCCGTAGAATTTGTTCGAGGCATTCTTGGGCCGCCACAGGCCCTGCGGCGTGTTCAGCTCGATCGGGGCGTCGACCACGATGGTGGCGGGGGTAAAGCCGCTGTCCAAGGCGGCGGCATAGACGAAGGGCTTGAAGCTCGACCCCGGCTGGCGCGCGGCCTGGGTGGTGCGGTTGAACACCGAATCCTGATAGGAAAACCCGCCCTGCATCGCCAGAACCCGGCCCGAGAACACATCCATCGCCATGAAGGCGCCCTGCACTTCCGGCACCTGCCGCAGCGACCAGCGTTTGAAGCTGCCATCGTCATCCGAGGTGACAGCCCGCACCAGCACCACATCGCCGACATCGAGCAGGTCGGCAGGCACACGGGCCTTCTTGCCCAGCTTGCCATCCTTCAGCCGCTTGCGCGCCCAGGTTACATCCTCAGCCGGGATGAAATGGCCATCGGCATCCTCATCCACGCCTTCGATGCCGATCCGGGCCGAGCTTTCACCCAGTTCCAGCACCACTGCCGGATGCCAGCCCGCAATATCGCGCGGCACTTCCACATCGGCCAGCGCGGCGCGCCATGCGTCTTGTGAGGTCAGCTGCTCCACCGGCAGGGTCTTGCGGGTGCCGCGCCAGACGCCCTGCCCGCGGTCATAGCGTTCCAGCCCGGCGCGCAGCGCTTTCGCGGCGGCCTCTTGCAGCTCGGGGTCGACCGTGGCCCGAATCGCAAGGCCGCCACCGAAGAACTCCTGCTGGCCAAAGCTGCCCGACAGCTGGCGGCGGATTTCGTCGGTGAAATAGTCCCGCGGCGGCAGGCCGTTGCGGAAGGCCGGGTAATCGCCATTCTGCACCGATTTCAGCGGCATGTCCTTTTCGGACAGATAGGTCGCCTCGTCGATATAGCCGTTCTGCCACATCTCGCGCAGCACATAGTTGCGGCGCTGGGTCACGCGCTCCTTGGCGCGCACCGGATGATATTCGCCGGGGGCCTGCGGCATCGAGGCCAGCATCGCCGCCTCATGCGGGGCCAGCTGCACCAGCGATTTGTTGAAATAGGTCTGCGCCGCTGCCGCCACGCCGTAAGAGTTCTGCCCAAGGAAGATCTCGTTCAGATACAGCTCAAGGATCTTGTCCTTGCTCAGCGTCTCTTCCAGCCGGGTGGCGAGGATGATTTCCTTGATCTTGCGCTCTGCCTTGCGTTCACCGCCCAACAGGAAGTTCTTCATCACCTGCTGTGTGATGGTCGAGGCGCCGCGCACATTCTGCCCGCGCGAGGTGACCGCCTCGATGCCCGCCGCAAGAATACCGCGCGCGTCATAGCCCTTGTGGGTATAGAAATTCTTGTCCTCGGCCGAGACGAACGCATGTTTGATCAGGTCGGGCACATCTTCGATCGGTACGAACAGGCGGCGCTCTTCGGCGAATTCGTCGATCATGCGGCCTTCACCGTCATAGATGCGGCTGATCGTCGGCGGGGTATATTGGGCGAGGCTTTCGTGGCTGGGCAGATCGCGCGAATAGATCCAGAACACCGCTCCGATCGACAGGGCAATGAACAACAGCGCCAGCGTCACCGCTGTGAAAATCGCTCCGAAGAAAGACCCGACAAACCTCAGCACGAATTCACCCCCGTTCGATCCCGTTCACATATGCGCGCGCCCCGCGTCCATGGCAGCAGGGTTCGGGATGTGCCCCATATAGGCGCTCTGCGGCCAGAGGTCAAAACCCCGTGCCGCCCTGCCGGGCGTTTTCCCGCTGACCACACGGCTTTGTGCCCACAGGGCCTACGGTGTTACTGCCGCCTGAGGCCCGAGAGGGCCGCGTCCTGCGCCGCCCATGCTGTCAGCCCGTCCCGAACCGCTGCCGCCATTTTCGCCCGCCATGCCGGATCGCGCAGCCGCGCCAGATCGCGTTCCGACGACAGAAAGCCCAGCTCGATCAGGATCGAGGGAATATCGGGCGATTTCAACACCGAAAACCCCGCCTCCTGAATCGGATGGCGGTGCATCTTCAGCTCTGCCCCCTTGATCGCACCTTCCAGCGCCAGCGCCAGCCGGTCGACGCGCGGCATGGTTTCGGTGCGGGCCATATCCATCAGCACGGTCGCCACCAGATCATCCTGTTCGGTCAGATCGACGCCTGCCAGCAGATCGGCCCGGTCATGCCGTTCGGCCAGCGTTTTCGCCGCCGCGTCCGAGGCCTCGTCCGACAGGGTGTAAAGTGTGGCCCCCACCGCCTCGCCTTCGGCCAGCGCATCGGCGTGGAGCGAGACAAACACATGCGCCCCCGCCGCGCGGCTGACCGAGATTCGCGTCTCCAGCGGCACGAAGACATCCTCTTCGCGCGTCAGCACCACCACGAATCCGCCATCGCGCAGCAGCACCTCTTTCAGTTCGCGCGCAAAGGTCAGCATCAGATCCGCCTCGGTGAACCCGTCACGCTCGGCCCCCGGATCAATGCCGCCATGGCCGGGATCCAGCACCACGACCAGCGGCCCCTCGCCCTGACGCGCCGGTTTCGGCAGATCGGCGGGGGCAGGCAAGGCCCAGCCCGCAGGCTCGGGCGCGGCAGCACTGGCGGCGAATGTCTCGGCGGTTGTCGGCTCCAGCACCAGCTGCACATGGGTGCCGCCTTCGGTGTCCATCCCGGCCGTGCGGATGCGGAACGGCCCCGGAAGTTCAGCCACCAGCCGCGACCAGCCGGGGCGGAATATGCCTGCGCGCAGATCGGTGATCCCGGCGCGCGGCACGCGGTCGATCCCAGTCCAGTCCACCTCGCGCACATCCAGCACCAGCCGGGGCGGATCGGCCATCAGACGCACCCGCCACGGCACTGGCTGCGACAGCGCAAGCGTGATCTCCAGCGCAGGCCCGGTCTGCGTGATGGACGACCCCGCAGGCTCCAGCCGCGCCAGTGCCGAAAGCTCCTGCGCGCCGACGTTGCCCGCCCATAATCCCACCGTCCAGATCATCGCCAGCGCCAGTATGACCGCCCGCATCCCGCCCCCCGCATCCCGCGCTATTGTCACACCCAAGCGCGGATAACCGCAGCACGGGCCTCCATCAAATCACGCTTTGGCGCGCGTCGCCATGAAGCGCTGCAACCGTGCCAGCCCCTCGACAATATCCGCCGTCGCCCGCGCATAGGAAAACCGCAGGGTCTGCGCCCCGCGCGCCGGATCGAAATCCAGCCCCGGCGTCACCGCCACCCCGGCGCCCTCCAGAATCTCGGAGGCAAAGCGCAGGCTGTCATCGGTCAGATCCGACACATCGGCATAGACGTAAAACGCGCCATCCGGCGGCGCAAAACGGGTGAAGCCAGCCTTGGGCAGGCCCTCCAGCATCAGGCGGCGGTTTTCGGCATAGACGGCGCGGTTCGCCTCCAGCGCGTCAATGCAGTCCAGCGCCGCAAGCGCGGCGATCTGGCTGGCATGGGGCGGGCAGATGAACATGTTCTGCGCCAGCCGCTCGACCACGCGCACATGATCTTCGGGCACCACCATCCAGCCGATCCGCCAGCCGGTCATGCTGAAATATTTGGAAAACGAGTTGATGACGTAACAGTCATCAGTGATTTCCAGCGCCGAAACCGCGCGGTCGCCATAATGCAGCCCGTGATAGATCTCGTCCGACACGAAGGAAATGCCGCGTGCCGCGCAATGCCCGATCAGCGCCGACAGCGCCGCGCGATCCAGCATGGTGCCCGAAGGATTGCCGGGGCTGGCCACGATCAGGCCCTGCATCTCCACCCCGTCCAGATCGGCGGGCACCGGCTGAAGCCGGTTCGCGGCAGAGGACGGAATGCCCACGGGCGTCAGGCTTAGCGCGCGCAGGATCTGGCGATAGCTGGGATAGCCCGGCTCGCCCAAGGCAACGCGGTTGCCCGCCTCAAACAGCGCGGTGAAGGCCAGAAGGAAGGCGGCAGAAGACCCGGCCGTCACCACCACCCGCTCGGGGTTCAGATCCACCCCATACCAGCGGCGATACAGCGCCGCGATGCCTGCGCGCAGTTCCGGCAGGCCAAGCGCCACGGTATAGCCCAAAGGCCCGGTCTGCATCGCCTGTGCCAGCGCCTGCGCCGCCGGTGCGGGTGCCCCCGTGCCCGGCTGGCCCACCTCCATGTGAATGATGTGCCGCCCCGCGGCTTCGGCAGCCCGCGCCGCCTCCATCACATCCATCACGATGAAGGGATCGACAACACCACGTCTTGAAACCTGCATCCGCACCCCCTTAAAGTCGGCGCGACACTGGCCCGGCGGGGCGCGCGCGTCAAGGCGGGGCCACGGGTCCAGCCCGGTCTCTGCGCCCACCTTGCCCTACGGAGAGACAGATGACCAAGAAGACCTTCCTTGCTGGCACCGCGCTGGCCCTTTTGCTTGCGATGCCCGCACAGGCCTTCGACCCCGCCGCGATGACGGATGCCGAACGCGACGCCTTTGGCGCGCAGGTCCGTGCCTATCTGATGGAAAACCCCGAAGTGCTGATGGAAGCCATCGCCGTGCTGGAACAACGTCAGCAGGATGATTCCGCGCAGGCCGATCTGGCGCTGATGGCCGAAAACAAGGAGGCGATCTTCAATGACGGCGTCTCATGGGTCGGCGGCAACCCGGATGGCGATATCACCATGGTTGAATTCATCGACTATCGCTGCGGATATTGCCGCAAATCCTATGAAGAAACCGAAGAGTTGGTGAAAACCGATGGCAACATCCGTTTTGTGGTCAAGGAATTCCCGATCCTCGGCGAAGGCTCGATGATCTCGTCGCAATTCGCCATTGCGGTGAAACAGGTGGCGGGCGACGCGGCCTACAAGAAGGCGCATGACGCGCTGATCACCCTGCGCGGTGATGCGACGCCCGAAGCGATGGCCGCCCTTGCAACAGAACTCGGTCTCGACAGCGCCGAAATCCTCGCAAAGATGGACACGCCCGAGGTGATGGCCGTCATTCAGGCCAATCACGATCTGGGCACGACGCTACAGATCAACGGCACGCCCAGCTTCATCATTGATCAGACCATGGTGCGCGGTTACGTGCCGCTGGATGCCATGCGCCAGATCGTCGATGGCCAGCGCAAAGACGGCTGACACGGTGCCGGGGGTGTGGGGCTGGCCCAAGCTCCCGGCGCTGTCTTACCGGGGTTCCGCCACCGGAGTGCCCCGCTGGGCCAGCATCACGAGGCCCAGCATCAGGCCAAGCGCCATCAGCCCCAGTGCCATCACGTCAAACGCGCCGCGCAGGCCATAGGCCAGTACCAGCGGTGCCGAAATCAGCGGCGAGGCGAACTGACCGGCGAAAAACGCCGTGGTCAGCAGGCCCGAAGCCCGGCCCCGCTGTGCCGCCGGAACAAAGCCCATGAAATAAGCCGTGTAATTTGGCAGCGACGGCCCCATGCCGATCCCCGCCACCAGCGCACCGGCCACCACCAGCCCCGGCCCCTGTGCCTGCGCGATGATCAGCACGCCCAGCCCCATCAGCACATAAGACATGGCAAAGATTGCCATCGGTGACAGAAACCGCCGGATCCGCCCATACAGAAGCGCGCCCGGCATCTGGGCCACGGTCATCGAGGCCATCAGCGCCCCGACAGCCAGCGTATTGCTGATCCCGATCTCGCCCAGCAGGAAGGGCAGACGCGTCGGCATCACATAAAATGCCGCCATGAACAGAAACGCGAGCGGCCCGACCACGGCATAGGCGCGCCACGGAAAGGCCCCCTCCACCCGCGAGGGCGTGGCAACCCGCAGCCCGCGCTCGGCCCGCAGCCGCCGCGCGTGGGGGGCCAGCATCACCAGCGCAAAAGCCGCAATCGGCAGCACCAGCGCATAGACCGCAAACGCCCCGCGCCAATGCAATGTCGCCAGTGCCCCGCCCAGCAGCATCACCACGATGCCGCCGCCCGACATCGCAGCGCCCTGCCAGCCCAGATAGCGTTCGCGCGCCGCGCCCTGCCACAGATCCGCCGCCCAGGCCATGCTCAGCGTCATGGTGCCTGCAACGCCAAAGCCCAGCAGCAACCTCCCCGCCAGAAGCTGCGGCAGGGTTTCGGCCCAGAGCCCCGTGGTGCCGCCAATCGCATAGGCCAGCGCCGAGGCCGCCAGCATGGTCTGGCGGCTGAAACGGTCGGCCATCCAGCCGACCAGCCCCGCGCTCAGCATGATCGCCAGTGACGGCAGGGTCAGAATCAGCCCGGTCAGCGTATCAATCCCCGCCACATCGGCGAAATGCGCCTTGAGGCCAGGCAGCGAGGGGGCAATCGTGGCATTGGCCATGATGGTCATGGCAGCAAGCAGCAGAACCGAAACGGTCAGCCGCCGCCCCGGTTTCGGAACGTCGGTCATATCAATGTCTTTCGCAGGTTTCCGCTGGTAATCTGGGGCAAAACATAAATCTGGACAAGTCAGCCTCATTTGGAATTATAATCCACGATTATGGACAATGAACTTGATCTTGCCGCCCTGCGCGCCTTCCGGTCGGTGATCCGCGAAGGATCGTTCACGGCAGCGGCCTTGGCGCTGCGGGTGCCCAAAAGCACCCTCTCCAAACGGATTGCCGATCTCGAGGCGTTGCTGGGCACCCGGCTGTTTGAACGCAGCACCCGCCATCTGCGCATCACGCAGGAAGGCGAGGTTCTGGCGCTGCGGGTGGAGCGTTTGCTGGGCGAGGCCGATGACATCCGCCGCGCCTTGGGCGAACAGGGCGGTGCGCCCAAGGGTCATCTGCGGCTGGCGGTGCCGCCGGTGATGGGCCATGTGATGATGGGGCGCATCGCCGCCGAGTTTCGCGCCACCTACCCCGAGGTGACGCTGGAGCTGCATTTCCTCGACCGCACGCCGGATCTGCTGGAACAAGGCTTTGACGGCGCGATCCGCTTTGGCCCGCTGGAGGATTCCACCCAGATCGCCCGCCTGCTGCTGCATGGCCATGCCACACTTGCCGCCGCCCCCGGGTTGGACGGGCTGGACAGGATCCGCCATCCTGCCGATCTGGCAGGCTTTCCGCAGGTCACGCTGGCTGCGGGCTGGATCGGCCCCTGGGTGCTGGAAAATGGCGGCGAACGGGTGGAAATTGCGCCGCGCCCGGGCCTTGCGCTCGGCTCATTTCTGGCGGTGCGGGATGCGGTGGTGGCCGGGGCCGGAGTGGCCCTGCTGCCCTGGCTACTGGCCCAGCCCGCCTTTGCCGATGGCAGCCTGCGCCCGGTGCTGCCCGACTGGGCCACACCGCATCGCGGCATGTATTTCGTCTATCCGTCGGCGCACAGCCTGACTGCCCGCCTGCGCGCCTTCATCGACCATCTGGCCCAGTCGATCCAGCGGCTCGATCTGCCCGCCTGAGGCGGGCGGATGTCACTCTGCCGCCTGCGCCGCCTCGGCTGCTTCGATGGACGCGGCCTTTTCTTCGACCAGCTCGACGATATGGTCGATCATCTGCTCGTTGTTGAGCTTGTGGCTTTGTTTGCCCGCCAGATACACCATGCCCGATCCGGCCCCGCCGCCGGTAAATCCGATATCGGTCATCAGCGCCTCGCCCGGGCCGTTCACCACACAGCCGATGATGCTGAGGCTCATCGAGGTGGTGATATGCGCCAGCCGGTCTTCCAGCGCCGACACCGTCTTGATCACGTCAAACCCCTGCCGCGCACAGGAGGGGCAGGAGATGATGGTGACGCCGCGATGGCGCAGGCCCAGACTTTTCAGGATCTCGTAACCAACCTTCACCTCTTCCACCGGATCGGCAGACAGGCTGACCCGGATCGTATCGCCAATGCCGGACCACAGCAGATTGCCCAGCCCCACCGCCGATTTCACCGTGCCGGACACCAGCCCGCCCGCCTCGGTGATGCCCAGATGGATCGGCGCATCGGTGGCATCGGCCAGTGCCTGATAGGCGGCGGCGGCCAGAAAGACGTCCGAGGCCTTCACCGAAATCTTGAATTCGTGAAAATCGTTGTCCTGCAACAGCTTGATGTGATCGAGACCACTTTCCACCATCGCATCGGGGCACGGCTCGCCGTATTTCTCCAGCAAGTGCCGCTCCAGCGAGCCGGCGTTCACGCCGATACGGATAGAACAGCCGTGATCCTTGGCCGCGCGCACCACCTCGGCCACGCGCTTGGCATCGCCGATATTGCCGGGGTTGATGCGCAGACAGGCCGCCCCCGCCTCGGCGGCTTCAATCGCCCGTTTGTAGTGGAAATGGATATCGGCCACGATCGGCACCGGACTTTCGGCAACGATGGCCTTCAGCGCCCGCGTGCTGTCCTCGTCCGGGGTGGAGATACGCACGATATCGGCCCCGGCGACCGCGCAGCGCTGCACCTGTTCCAGCGTCGCCGCCACATCCGAAGTAATGGTATTAGTCATGGTCTGCACCGAAATCGGCGCATCCCCGCCCACGGCCACCTTGCCCACCATGATCTGACGCGACTTGCGCCGGTCCATGTTGCGCCACGGGCGGATCGGATTATGCGACATGGGTCTGCGCCTTTCGGAAAGCTTCGCGCGATACATAAAGACGCAAAGGCCCCGGAGCAACTGCTGCCGGGGCCCTGTGCATCAAACCTGCTTGAGAGCGGTCACTCGCTGGGTGCTGCCACGGCCTGATCGGCTTGGGCCACGTTCACGATGCGCGCCAGATCGGCATCATCGCTCAGATCCGCCACGGCATATTTCTGCGTCAGCGCATCCTGGGTCAGCGCGATGTTCTTCACCACCTGCGGGCCGGGGGCGGCGGGGCCATAGGTCTGGCCGTTCACCACAAAATAGACCGAACCGGAGTTGCCCGACCGCAGGGTCGAGGGTTCTTCCATCGTCGGCACCTGATAACGTTCGCCGGCATTCAGGATCTTTTCAAACAGCACGGTGCCATCTGCCGCCGATACGCGCACCCAGGACGGGCGCACGGCCAGCACTTCGATGCCCTGCTTGGCATCGGCCATCACCTGCACGCCATCGGATGCAGCGGCAGCGGTACTGCCATCAGCCTGCACCAGATCGGGCTGCGTGGTCGCTGCACTGCCCGCCTGGGCAATCGCCATGCCCATGCCCGGATAGGTGCCGGTCTGGCGCGGATCAATGCTGGCAATCGGGCCGTCACGCGACACCATCACCGGCACATCCAGCGCCTCGGGGCGATAGAGCCGGTTCATCAGATCGGGATTCTGCACCGTGGAGGCATCTGCCACGGCAACATCGCCCGCCGCCGGGGCCGAGCGCACCATCGGCGCCACGCCATCAATATTGCCCAGCGGATCAATCTCGGCCACGACCGAGGGGGCCTGCTCCACCGGCGAGAGTTGCACGCGCTGCACTTCCTGCAACACCGACCAGCCGCCATATCCCAGCGCACCGATCAGCGCGACCAGCACCAGCAACGAGCCCACGGCACCGGGTTCGACCCGGCTGAGGAAGCTTTCGCTGCGCGGCACGAACAGCGCATTGGGATTGGCCAGCGGATCACGGTTTTCTGCCGCCGCACTGCGCGACCGCGCGGCGGTGATCGCCGCCGGGGCGGCTGCGGCAGACATGCCATGCGCCACTTCAAAATTCGCCTCGGCACAGAAGCGTTTGAACGCCCAGTCCGGGTCCATGCCCAGATAGCGCGCATAAGACCGGACATAACCGGCCACAAACCCTTGTGTTTCAAAGGCGGACACATCGCAATTCTCGATCGCGGCGATATAGGTCGCCTTGATCTTCAATTCGCGTTGAACATCCAGAAGTGATTTGCCCAGTGTGGCGCGCTCACCGCGCATCACATCGCCCAAGCGCAGTTCGAAATCGTCAAAGCCCTTTGGTTTGTCGAGTTCTGTCGTCGAAGGTTTCGTCCTCCGCCAGATCATGCGCCCTGCCCCGTGCTGTCTTGCCGTTATCGAGTCGCGTTGCCCCGCGACTCATGCGTTCTATTGGGGCTAACGCTAGCACAGGGCAAGCGCCTTTTGCACCCGCAGAAGGCTTTCAGGCAGAGAGCTCGGCACGATTCAGCGCACAATGCCGCCAGAGTGCATCCATCGCCATCACAACTGCGTCAATCTGCGCCGCATCGTGAACGGGCGACGGGGTGAAGCGCAAACGCTCGGTGCCGCGGGGCACGGTGGGGAAGTTGATCGGCTGCACATAGATGCCGAATTGCTCCAGCAACATGTCGGACAACATCTTGCAATGCACCGGATCGCCGACATGCACCGGCACGATATGCGAGCCGTGGTCGATGATCGGCAGGCCCAGCCCCTTGAGCCGCATCTTGAGGATATTGGCGTGCAGCTGCTGTGCATCGCGCAGATGCTGCGCGGTCTTCAACACCCGCACCGAGGCGGCGGCCCCGGCGGCAATCACCGGCGGCAGCGAGGTGGTGAAGATGAAGCCTGGCGCATAAGACCGGACGGCATCAATCATTTTCGCGCTGGCCGCAATATAGCCGCCAAACACGCCAAAGGCCTTGCCCAGCGTCGCGTTGATGATGTCGACCCGCGCCATCTGCCCGTCGCGTTCGGCCACGCCGCCGCCGCGCGGACCATACATGCCGACGGCATGCACCTCGTCCAGATAGGTCAGCGCGCCCACCTCTTCGGCCAGATCACAGATTTCCTTGATCGGGCCAAAATCGCCATCCATCGAATAGATCGATTCGAAGGCAATCAGCTTGGGCGCCGCCGGATCATCCGCCGCGATCAGCGCCCGCAGATGTGCCACGTCATTGTGGCGGAACACACGCCGCGCGCCGCCATTGCGCCGGATGCCTTCGATCATCGAGGCATGGTTGAGCGCATCCGAATAGATGATCAGCCCCGGAAACAGTTTGTGCAACGTGGACAGCGTGGCGTCATTGGCGACATAGGCCGACGAAAACACCAGCGCCTTGTCCTTGCCATGCAGGTCTGCCAGCTCGGCCTCCAGCCGGTTGTGATAGACCGTGGTGCCCGAGATGTTGCGCGTGCCGCCCGACCCGGCGCCGGTGGCGTCCAGCGCCTCGTGCATTGCCGCCAGAACCTCGGGGTGCTGGCCCATGCCCAGATAGTCATTGCCGCACCAGACGGTGATCGGCTTTTCCGTGCCATCCGCCTTGCGCCAGATCGCATGGGGGAAATGGCCCTTGCGCCGTTCGATGTCGATGAAGGTGCGATAGCGCCCCTCGTCATGCAGACGGGAAATCGCGCTGTCGAGCGCCGCATCATAATCGAATTCGTGGCTCATGTCCGTCTCCCTGGCGCGCGGCAAGATCCGCGCTCTGCTGGGCCTGTCTCTAGGCTGCCTGAATTTTCAGCGCCTTGATATTGGTCAAATCCTGCATCGCAAAGAGGGCATTTTGCCACCCCTGCCGTCAATTCCGACTTTTGGCCCGTTTAATCGGCAATCACCACCGTGCAATCGCCCGCCTTGGCCTTGTCTTCACAGGCTTTTACCGCCGCATCGCCAGCCGCGTCACCCTTGGCGAGGCCGAAAAGCCCGGTCGAGGCCGAAATCGCCAATGCCCCCGGTGCGGCATAATGCGCCTTTAGCGCCGCCGTGGCATCCGCCGAAAGTTGCAGGTCGCGGGCTTCCCAGCCTTCGGGGCGGATCAGCGCCACCACCTGACAGGCCACAGCGCCCTTGCGTTTGGCCTCGCAGCCCTTCAGCGCCGCCGCCTGCGCCGCATCGGTATCGTGATAGTTCACTGAAGCGACCGTCGCCTCGACCATCAGCCCCTCGGCGGGTGAAATCGCAATCGCCCCGTAATAGGGCTGTCCGGTGCCCACGAGGGTCAGGGCGGCGGTATCCTGCGCGCTCAGCCCCTCTTGCGACTGCATTTCCACGGCGGATCCCTCTGCCGGATACATCAGCTTTGCCGCCGCCTTGCCGGTCAGCGATTCCGCCGCTGCGGCCCCGGCCAATGTCAGACAGCACAGCCCCGCGAGGGCAGGCGCACCAAACCACATCATCGCAACATCTCCCTTGCACTTGGCCCCTTTTACCCTGTCCCGGTGGCTCTGGACAGGGGGGCAGAGCCTGCTAGGGTCCGGCGCAACGTCACGAAAAGGAGAAGACCCATGCCGCATGATCCACAGGCGCCCGACGCCGTGCTGGCGCGCATCGACGCCATGCTGCCCGCCGCACTGGACCGGCTGATGGACCTGCTGCGCATTCCGTCCATTTCCACCGACCCGGCCTTCAAGGCCGACTGTGACCGCGCCGCCGACTGGCTGGTGGCCGATCTGCAAAGCCTGGGCTTCGACGCCGCCAAACGGCCCACCCCCGGTCATCCGATGGTGGTGGCGCATGGCGACGGCCCCGCCGATGCCAGCGGCCCGCATCTGCTGTTCTATGGTCATTACGACGTGCAGCCGGTGGATCCGCTGTCGCTGTGGGACCGCGATCCGTTCGACCCGGCCCTTGAAAATACGCCCAAGGGTCAGGTGATCCGGGCGCGCGGGGCCTCGGATGACAAGGGCCAGTTGATGACCTTTCTGGAGGCTCTGCGCGCCTGGAAGGCCGAAACGGGCCAGCTGCCCTGCAAGCTGACGATCTTTCTGGAGGGAGAAGAGGAATCGGGCTCGCCCTCGCTCATCCCGTTCCTGCAAGACAATGCGGCTGAATTGCAGGCCGATATCGCGCTGATCTGCGACACTGGCCTGTTTCAGGATACCGCCCCTGCGATTGTCACCATGCTGCGCGGGCTGCTGGGCGAAGAGATCACCCTGCACGCCGCCAACAAGGATCTTCATTCCGGCATGTTCGGCGGGCTGGCAGCCAACCCGATCCGCGCGCTGACCCGCATCCTTGCCAATCTGCATGACGATCAGGGCCGCATCACCCTGCCCGGCTTTTACGATGGCGTCAGCGAATTGCCCGATGCGATTCGCGCCCAATGGCAAAACCTTGCCTTCGATCACGCGGCCTTCCTCGGTGATGTCGGGCTGTCGGTGCCCGCGGGAGAGCTGGACCGCACGCCGCTGGAAATGCTCTGGTCGCGCCCGACGGCCGAGGTGAATGGCATCTGGGGCGGCTATACCGGCGACGGGTTCAAGACCGTGCTGCCCGCCGAAGCCCATGCCAAGGTCAGCTTCCGCCTTGTCGGCACCCAGGATCCCCATGCGATCCGCGCCGCGTTCCGCGCCTGGGTGCAGGCGCAATTGCCTGCCGATTGCAGCGCCACATTCACCGAACACGGTGCGAGCCCGGCGGGCCTGATGCAGATCACCCACCCCGCCTTCGAGGCCGCCCGCGCCGCGCTTGGCGATGAATGGGGGCGCGCTGCCGCCTATGTCGGCTGCGGCGGGTCGATCCCGATTGCCGGATATTTCAAGACCTATCTCGGCATGGATGCGATGCTGCTGGGCTTTGCCCGCGATGATGACCAGATCCATTCGCCCAATGAAAAATACGATGTGGAATGTTTCCACAAGGGCATCCGCTCCTGGGCGCGACTGCTGGCGCGGCTGGCATGACGGTTCAGATCCGCACGGCCGCAGCCGCAGACGAAACCGGATGGCGCGCCCTCTGGGACGCCTATCTGGCATTCTACAACGTCAGCCTCGATCCCGCGATCACCGCCCACACCTGGGCGCGCATCCTTGATCCCGCCTCGCCGCTCACGGCGCGGCTGGGCTTTGTCGATGGCAGGATGCAGGGATTCGCCCTGCATCATCACCACGCCTCGACCTGGGTCATGGGCGAGGATTGTTATCTGGAGGATCTGTTTGTCGCGGATTCGGCGCGGGGCCATGGGCTTGGCCGCGCCTTGATCGACGATCTGAAGGCGCTGGCCAAGGCGGCGGGCTGGCATCGGCTGTATTGGCACACCGACGAGGGCAATGCCCGCGCCCGTGCGCTATATGATTCCTATGCGCCCTATGATGGCCATGTGCGCTACCGGATCACCTTGTGACCCTCTGCTGCGGGGCCGGATCACCCGGCCCTGCGGCGCAGCCCAATTCCGGAAACGGCGAAAGCCGGACCTGATGGCCCGGCTTTTCGTCGTATAATGGAAAGTCTTGAAACTGGCGCGGTGGACGGGGCTCGAACCCGCGACCCCCGGCGTGACAGGCCGGTACTCTAACCAACTGAGCTACCACCGCGCACTGTTTCAGACATCCGGGGCGAAGGCGGGCGGTGGCGCGGTGGACGGGGCTCGAACCCGCGACCCCCGGCGTGACAGGCCGGTACTCTAACCAACTGAGCTACCACCGCATTGCCGCCCGAGCCTTCGCCCGGATGTGTGGAGGGTATTACGGAAGCCCGCGTGCGCCGTCAAGCGCCCCAAAGCGGATTTCTTTCATAATCTCGCAAATATCTGGAAAGGCGTTACTTTTCGGGTGCCGGGATGAACTCGGCGTCATCTGCCGGTGGCAGTCGGAACCTTCCATGCGCCCAATCCCCCGCGCGCCAGGCTTCTTTGGCCGCATCAATGCGCGCCTGGCTGGAGGCCACGAAGTTCCACCAGATAAAGCGCGGCCCATCCATCGTGGCACCGCCCAGAACCATGACCCGCGCGCCCGACTCTCCGGCCTTCACGCTGATCCGGTCGCCCGGACGGAAGATCAGCATCTGGCCCGGCCCGAACACCTGCCCGCCCACCGACACCTCCCCGCTCAGCACATAGACCCCGCGATCTTCGTGATCGTCGGGCAAGGGCAGCTGCGCCCCCGCCATCAGCACGGCATCGGCATAGATGGTTTCGCTGGCCACCGGCACCGGCGCGCGCGCGCCCCAGCCATGGCCAAGGATCAGCCGCACCTGCTTGCCCTCGCCCTCCAGCATCGGCAAGTCGTCCTTCGGGCTGTGATGGAAGGCGGCCGGATTGTCCTCGGCGTCTTTCGGCAAGGCGACCCAGCTTTGCAGGCCAAACATCTTGTGCGGCGCGCGGCGAATCTCGCCATCCGTGCGTTCGGAATGGGTGATGCCCTGCCCCGCCACCATCAGGTTCACCTCGCCCGGTTCGATCCATCGGTCGGTGCCCAGGCTGTCGCGGTGGTGCAGCTTGCCCTTCAGCAGATAGGTTACGGTGGCGAGACCGATATGCGGATGCGGGCGCACGTCGATGCCCTGCCCGGTCAGAAACTCTGCCGGTCCCATCTGGTCGAAAAAGATGAATGGGCCGACCATCTGCCGCTGCACCGAGGGCAGCGCCCGGCGCACCTCGAAGCCGCCCAGATCGCGGGCGCGCGCCACGATGACCGTCTCGATGGCGTCCACGGCATCGCCAAGCGGAATGTCGGGGTCCAATGCGGGGTTCCAGCTCATGTCGTCCTCCTGTTCTGCTGTTCCCAACATAGGCTCAGAGGCGGCACAGGTCATCTGCTGCAATCGGCAAAGACCTGTGCAAACGGGACGGATACCTACAGGCGCGGAGCAGGAATGCAAAAGGGCCGGGGTTTCCCCCGGCCCGTCGGCATCGCAATTGGAAAAGGCTTATTCGGCCTTGGTGGCTTCGATCGAGATCTGCACCGTCACGTCATCGCCGACGAAGGGCGCGAACTGGCCCAGATTGTATTCGGTGCGCTTCAGGACCGTGGTGCCGGTGAAGCCCAGCCACGGCTTTTTCGCCATCGGATGTTCGCCCGCCTGCGTCAGCGCCGCATCCAGCACCACCGATTTGGTCACGCCGTTCAGCGTCAGGTCGCCGGTGATCTTGGCGGTCTTTTCGCCGGTCACTTCGATGCCGGTGGATTTGAAGCTGACCATCTCGTCATCGGTCGCATCAAAGAAATCCGCGGTCATGAAGTGGTCGAAGCGCTCTTGCCAGCCGGTCAGCATGGTCTTGACCGGGAAGGACACTTCAACGCTGGAATTGGCCGGGGCCTCGGCGTCGAACGTGATCTTGCCGTCAAACCCCGAGAACAGGCCATAGGTGGTCGAATAGCCAAGGTGGTTGTAGCTGAACAGGATCTGGCTGTGGCTGGGATCCAGCACATAGGCCTCCGGTGCAGCGAAAACCGGGGCGGCGGCAAGCGCGCCAAGCAGGGAAAGGGTGGAAAGGCGGATCACGAGGACACTCCGTCTGTTGAATTCATCAGTTGATCGCAGCCCATGCTGCATGTGCAAACAGATAGCGATCCGGCCCATCTGCACACAACTCACTGAATCCGAACAGGGTCTGTTCGCTCACGAACAGTCACCTTTGCGCCAGCCGGTGAAACACCGATCAGGATTGCGCCATCAGGCGCAGCATCCTTGTGCGCTCGCCACTGTCGCCGGGATCCGAGATGGCCGCCGCCAGCCCTTCCAGCGAGGCAATGGAATGGCCCGCGCGAAAGGCATCGACATGCGGCATCATCGCGCGGATTCCGGTGGCCCTGGGGGCGAATCCCTCCCAGCGCAGCAAGGGGTTCAGCCAGATCAGGCGGCGCGCCGACAGGTGCAGCCGCTCCATCTCGCGCGCCAGTTGCCCGGTATCGTCGCGGTCCAGCCCGTCGGTGATCAGCAGCACCACCGCGCCCTGCCCCAGCACGCGGCGCGACCAATCGCGGTTGAACAGATGCAGGCAGGCGCCGATCCGCGTGCCGCCCGACCAGTCCTGCGCCTCGGCCCCCGCCGCCTTCAGCGCCGCATCCACATCGCGGTGGCGCAGATGGCGGGTGATATTGGTCAGCCGCGTGCCAAAGGTGAAGCCATGCACCCGCGCCCAGCCCTGCCCCTTGCGATTGGCGACCGCGTGCAGGAAATGCAGCACCATCCGGCTGTATTGCGACATGGAGCCGGAAATATCGCAGATCACCACCAGATTGGGCCAGCGCGTGGTCGGGCTGCGATGCGCCAGCGCAGTGATCTCGCCGCCCCGGCGCAGGCTGTCGCGCAGGGTGCGCCGCCCATCGGGTCGCCGCCCCAGCGCATCCGCCGCCAGCCGGCGCGAGGGCAAGGGTTTCACCGGCAGCGCCAGCCGCGCCAGCATCCGCTTCGCCTCGGCCATTTCGGCAAGGCTCATCTGTTCAAAATCCAGGGTTTTCAGGCGCTCTTCGCGCGAGAGCGTGGCAGAGGCATCAATCTCCACCTGCTCATCCCCGGTCTGATCCGGCCCGGCCTGCGGCACATCGCGGTTGGCCCCGTCCAGCAGCGCCTCGGCGGCGCGTTTTTCGGCAGCCTCTGCCAGACGTTCCTCCTGCACGCCGCGGATGGCGGGCAGCATCAGGCTCATCATCTGTTCCATATAGCGCGGGTCGCGCCAGTACAGGCGGAAGATCTGCCGGAACACCGGGCGATGTTCGGGGCGATTGACGAAACAGGCGTGCAGCGTCCAATAGAAATCGCGTTTTTCGGTAAAGCCCACCGCCTCCACCGCGCGGATCGCATCAATCACCCGCCCCGGCCCGATTGGCAGCCCTGCCTTGCGCAAGGCCCGCGCGAACCACAAGATGTTGCGGCTCAACTCACCCTGTTCGGGCAGATCCAGATCCGCATAAACCGCCATGTGCCCCCTGCCTGCCCAACCGCCCTGCCGCAGCATAGGCGCAAAGCGCGCGTATCGCGCACTGCCATTAGGTCGGGGTTTGCGATCTGTCGCAAGGGTCAGCTTTGCGCAAACCGGGGCTTGCCCATCCCGATCCGATCCGGTATCGGAAGCGCGGGGGCTGTTAGCTCAGTTGGTAGAGCGCTTCGTTTACACCGAAGATGTCGGCGGTTCGAGTCCGTCACGGCCCACCAGTCCCCTCCCTCGCCATGGAAGTCAGTAGATCTTCTTGCGGATCCGGCGCAGGCCCAGCCAGACCGCGCCGATCACCAGCGGGGTCAGGATCGCCGTGGCCATGCCCTTGCTCAGCCCCACCGCCTCGGTCAGCGGATAGGCGGCATAGGCGGCGAGGCTGACGGCGTAATAGCTGATCGCCACCACCGACAACCCTTCGACCGTATGTTGCAGGCGCAGCGCCAGATCGGCGCGGCGGTCCATGCTTTCCAGCAGCTTCTGATTCTGCGCCGAGCGTTCGACATCGACCCGGGTGCGCAGCAATTCCGCCGCGCGCTGCGCGCGTTCGGCCATGGCCGCCAGCCGGTTTTCGGTGGATTTCACCGTGCGCATCGCCGGATCATAGCGCCGCATCATGAATTCGCCAAAGGTCTGCCGCCCCTGCAACCGGGTTTCGCGCAGCACTTCGATCCGCTGGTTGACGATGGCCTCATAGGCCCCGGTCGCGCCAAAGCGGAACGAAAAGCGCACGGCAAGGCTTTCCAGCTCGGCCGAGATCGACAGCAATTCGTTCAACGCGTCCTCGGGCGAGTGGTTGGACGCATCCAGCCCCGAGACCAGCGCCGACAGCTTGGGGTCCAGCGCATTCAGCCGCGCCGACAATTCGCGCGACCGCATCAGCCCCAGCATCGACATGGCGCGATAGGTCTCGATCTCGCACAGGCGCTGCACGATCCGGCCAATGCGCCGCGCCCCCACGCCCTCGCGCACAAAGACCACAAAGCGCATATGCCCGGCGGCATCTATGCGAAAATCCCCGGCGATGACGGCAGCCCCATCCACCACCCAGGACACCGCAAGGCTTTCGGCCACAAACCATTCCTCAAGCCGCGCCAGCACCTCCTCTTCGGAGTCGGGCAGACGTTCGACCCGGATCAGCACCGAGGCCAGACGTTTGCCGGGGGCCACCGCCAGCCACTCCGCCGGAAACACCTTGGCCTCCATCGGGTCGAAGGGCCGGTCGGACAGGCCGGGCGTGAAGGCCGAATAGGTGACGAACTCGGTATGGCTTTCCCATTTCAGTTCGGCCCGGCCAATGGAGCCGGAGAAATGCGTGGCATCCGGTTGCGGGTGGCCCGATCCGTGCCGGTCCAGCAGTGCCAGCAGATGCGCACGGTCGGCGGCACGGTCACGGTTTGCCGCATCATCGGGTTCCTTGATCGCCACATAGGCGGCCATGCAAGGCACATGCAGCGCCGGAAACGGCCGGGCGTGCAGCTCGTTGACCAGGGAGTAGCGCAGGGGGTGATCGGGGATCGGGGGCATCGGCACTTCCGCAGGGTTTTCCCCTTCTTTCCGCAGCGGAAGGCGCTTTTGAAAGGGATTTGTCGGGATGCCGGGGTATGCCGCAAGGCTGTTGCAGAAATGACAAAGCCCCGGCTTTCTGCCGGGGCCCTGTGCTGTTTTTTACATCGCCCTGTGACTGAACGCGGCGCGTCCGATCACTCGATCATCGGCAGCAGCTGGTCGATGCTCTTCTTGGCATCACCATAGAACATGCGCGTATTCTCTTTGTAGAACAGCGGGTTCTCGATGCCGGAATAGCCAGTGCCCTGACCACGTTTGCTGACGAACACCTGTTTCGCCTTCCAGCATTCCAGCACCGGCATGCCGGCGATGGGGCTGTTCGGGTCTTCCTGTGCCGCCGGGTTCACGATGTCGTTCGAGCCGATGACGATGGCCACATCGGTGGAGGGGAAATCCTCGTTGATCTCGTCCATTTCCAGCACGATGTCATAGGGCACCTTCGCCTCGGCCAGCAGCACGTTCATGTGCCCCGGCAGACGGCCCGCGACCGGGTGGATGGCAAAGCGCACGGTCTTGCCCTTGGCGCGCAGCTTGCGCGTCAGTTCCGACACCGATTGCTGTGCCTGTGCCACCGCCATGCCATAGCCCGGAATGATGATGACCGAATCCGCATCATTCAGCGCCGCCGCCACACCATCGGCATCAATGGCGATCTGTTCGCCGGTGACTTCCATCGCGGGGCCGGTGGTGCCACCGAAACCGCCGAGGATCACGCTGATGAACGAGCGGTTCATCGCCTTGCACATGATGTAGGACAGGATCGCCCCCGAGGAGCCGACCAGCGCGCCAACCACGATCAGCAGGTCATTCGACAGCGAGAAGCCGATCGCCGCCGCCGCCCAGCCGGAATAGCTGTTCAGCATCGACACCACCACCGGCATGTCGGCGCCGCCGATGCCCATGATCAGATGATAGCCGATGAACAGCGCCGCCACCGTCATCACCAGCAGGGCCAGCGTGCTGCCCGATTGCAGATAGACCACCAGCAACACCAGCGAGATCAGCGCCGAGCCCGCGTTCAGAACATGGCCGCCCGGCAGCTTTTTCGCCTTGCCATCCACCTTGCCCGCCAGCTTGCCAAAGGCAATGACAGAGCCGGTGAAGGTGACGGCCCCGATGAACACGCCAAGGAAAGTTTCCACCCGCAGGATGGCGATTTCCACGCCCGACTTATGCGCGATCACACCGGCAAAGCCGTCCAGCGCGGCCCGCGCCGCTTCGTCCAGCGCGGCGACCTGCACCATCTCGATATGGGTGTTGAAGCCAATGAACACCGCTGCAAGGCCGACGAGGCTGTGCATCGCCGCCACAAGCTGTGGCATCTCGGTCATCTGCACGCGCTTGGCCACAACCCAGCCAATCGCGCCGCCTGCCGCGACCATGATCACAGAGATCAGCCAGTTGCCCGCACCCGGGCCATAAAGCGTGGCCGCAACCGCCAGCGCCATGCCGACAATGCCATACCACACGGCGCGTTTCGCGCTTTCCTGGCCGGACAGACCGCCCAGGGATTGAATGAACAGAACTGCCGCAACGACATAGGCGGCCGTGGTGAATCCGTATTCCATTGCTCGGCCTCCCCCTTAAGACTTCTGGAACATGGCGAGCATCCGCCGGGTGACCATGAAGCCCCCGAAGATGTTGATCCCGGCCATGAAGACCGACAGCGCCGCCAGCACGACCACGAGCAGGCTGCCCGATCCGATCTGCATCAATGCGCCCAGAATGATGATCGACGAAATCGCGTTGGTCACGGCCATCAGAGGCGTGTGCAGCGAATGCGACACGTTCCAGATGACCTGCACGCCGACATAGACCGACAGCACGAACACGATGAAATGCGACATGAAGCTGGCGGGGGCATAAAGCCCGGCCAGCAGGATCAGCGCGCCACCGCCGACCAACATGCCGATCTGGTTGCGGGTCTGTGCCTTGAAGGCCGCGGTTTCCTGTGCGCGCTTCTCTTCCGGCGTCAGCTCCTTGGCCTTTTCCTTCGGTTTCTGCGCCGCGATGGCAGCCACTTTCGGCGGCGGCGGCGGGAAGGTGATCACCCCTTCATGTGTGGCCGTCGCGCCGCGGATCACGTCATCTTCCATATTGTGGAAGATGACGCCGTCTTTCTTGGGCGTCAGATCCGTCAGCATGTGGCGGATATTGGTCGAATAAAGCGTGGAGGCCTGCGCCGCCATCCGGCTCGGGAAATCGGTATACCCGACCACCGTCACGCCATTGTCGCTGACGATCTTCTGATCCGGAACCGTCAGATCACAGTTGCCGCCGCGTTCCGCCGCCAAGTCAACGATGACCGAGCCGGGCTTCATCAGCGCCACCATATCGGCCGTCCACAGCTTGGGTGCGGGACGTCCGGGGATCAGCGCCGTGGTGATGACGATATCCATTTCGGGGGCCAGCTCGCGGAATTTCGCCAGCTGCTTTTCGCGGAATTCGGGGCTGGAGGGGGCCGCATAGCCGCCGGTCGCCGCACCGTCCTGCGCCTGTTCGAATTCGAGGAACACGAAATTCGCGCCCATGCTCTCGATCTGTTCGGCCACTTCGGGGCGCACGTCAAAGGCGTTGACGATGGCACCCAGGCTGACTGCTGTGCCGATGGCAGCAAGACCCGCCACACCGGCGCCCACGATCAGCACCTTGGCCGGGGGAACCTTGCCCGCAGCCGTCACCTGCCCGGTGAAGAAGCGGCCAAAATTGCTGCCCGCCTCGATCACCGCACGGTAGCCCGCGATATTGGCCATCGACGACAGCGCATCCATCTTCTGCGCCCGGCTGATACGCGGCACCATGTCCATGGCGATCACGGTCGCGCCACGCGCCTTTGCCGCCTCCAGCAGCTCGGGGTTCTGCGCGGGCCAGAAGAAGCTGATCAGCGTCTGGCCGACGCGCAGCATCGCCACTTCCGACATCTCGGGGCCGCGCACCTTGACGATGACATCCGCCGCATCAATCACCGCCTGCGCCGAGGGCAGAACCTCGACACCCGCCGCAAGATATACCGCGTCGGAAAAGCCCGCCTTCGCGCCCGCCCCGGTTTCTATCACACATGTATGGCCCAGTTTGACCAGTTGCAGGGCCGAATCCGGCGTCATCGAAACGCGGTTCTCTCCCTGATAGATCTCTCTCAGTGCACCAATCTTCACTGGATCTCCCCCGTATGGATGCGCCGGGTGGCGCAGAATCTTTCAAACTTCACTAGAGCCTGCGCAACAAAATTACAAAGCAAAATTGCTGCTCTGCGGCATACTTTGGTCTTGGCGCTGCGGCAGCTGCCGTTTTTTGCCGTTTTCCTGCCCGTGCTCTGGTGTCCGCGATCACTCGCCTGCGCGATCTTCCGCCCATGCTGTTCACAAACGGCATATTCCCGTTGATTTCCGACTTTGCAACCCTTCGCAAACCCCGGCCACCATATCTTCGCAACCTGTGTCACAGACTGTCTCAACCTATAAATTTTAAGCTTGAAATTTAACGGCGGATCCGCTTGAACTGAAGCGACCTCCGGCGCATCCTGCGCAGGCCGAAGAAGGACAGATCATGACCACCGATTTCGCCGCCACCCGCGCCCTGTTCGACCTGCCGGAGGGCATGGTTTACCTTGATGGCAATTCGCTGGGTCCGCTGCCACGGGCCACGGCGGCACGGGTGGCGCAGACCGTGACCGAGGAATGGGGCAAACTGCTGATCACCGGCTGGAACAAGGCCGGATGGATGGAGCAGCCCGCCCGTGTCGGCAATCGCATCGCGCGGCTGGTGGGGGCAGAACCGGGCAGCGTGGTGATGGGCGATACCCTGTCGATCAAGGTCTATCAGGCGCTGGCCTCGGCTCTGGAGATGGTGCCGGGCCGCAAGATCATCCTGTCCGATACCGGCAACTTCCCGTCAGACCTTTACATGGCCGAAGGCCTGTGCCGCACGCTTGGCCCGGATTACCAGTTGAAGACGGTCGCGCCCGAGGCGGTGATGGACGCGCTGGATGACAGTATCGCCGTGATGATGATCACCGAAGTGGATTACCGCACCGGGCGGCGGCATGACATGGCGGCGCTGACAGAGCGCGCGCATGCGGTGGGCGCGCTGGCCATCTGGGATCTGGCGCATAGCGCCGGCGCGCTGCCGGTTGAACTGGCCAAGGGGGGGGCGGATTTCGGGGTGGGATGCAGCTATAAGTATCTCAATTCCGGTCCCGGTGGCCCGGCCTTCATCTATGTGGCGCCGCGCCATGCCGACCGCGTGCGCCCGGCCCTGTCCGGCTGGCTGGGCCATGACGCTCCCTTTGCCTTTGACCTGAGCTATCGCCCCGGCGCGGGGATCGAGCGGATGCGGGTCGGCACCCCGCCCGTGCTGCAACTGGCGGCACTGGAGGCCTCGCTCGACATCTGGGATCAGGTCGATATGGCCGATCTGCGCGCCACCTCGCTGGCGCTGACCGATCAGTTCATCGCGGGCGTCGAGGCGGCCTGCCCAAGCCTGCACCTGGCGACCCCGCGCAATCATGCGCAGCGCGGCAGCCAGGTCAGCTTCCGCCACCCGCAGGGCTATGCCATCATGCAGGCACTGATTGCGCGCGGCGTGGTCGGCGATTTCCGCGCCCCCGACATCCTGCGCTTCGGCTTTACGCCGCTGTTCATCAATGCCGAGGATGTGGCCCGCGCCATCGCCATCATCGCCGAGGTGATGCAGGGCGATCTGTGGGACCGGCCCGAATACATGACCCGCGCCAAGGTCACCTGATGGCGCTGCATCTGGCCATTGCCCCACCGCCCTTATGCCGCCCGGCAGGCTGGATCTGCCTGTGGCGCACCCTCGGGGCCTTTTCGGTGCTGAACCGGCGGCGCGCGGCCTGAGCCGCCCTGCCCCAGTTTGACCGGAGAGAGAAAAATGACCACCTATGATCCCAGCCGCGACGGCGCCCAGATGTCTTTCGACGGCCGCATGTCTTACGGCGATTATCTGCAGATCGACACGATCCTGAACGCCCAGACCCTGCTGACCGGCGCGCATGATGAAATGCTGTTCATCATCCAGCACCAGACCTCGGAACTGTGGATGCGGCTTGCGCTGCACGAGATGGATGCCGCGCGCGCGGCCATTGCGGCGGGCGAGGTGCGCGCCGCCTTCAAGATGCTGGCGCGCATTGCCCGGATCTTCGAACAGCTCAACTCGGCCTGGGATGTGCTGCGCACCATGACGCCCTCGGAATACACCCGTTTCCGCGACGGGCTGGGCCAAAGCTCGGGCTTTCAGTCCTGGCAATACCGCCTGATCGAATTCGCCGTGGGCAACCGCAATGCCGCCATGCTGCGCCCCCATGCCCACCGCCCCGACCTGTTGGCGCGGCTGGAGGCGGAACTGGCGCGCCCATCACTTTATGACGAGGCGCTGCGCCATCTGGCGCGTGAGGGCCTGCCGGTCCCCGCCGAGGTTCTGAACCGCGATCTGCGCGGGCCCTGGGTCGCGCATGAGGGTGTGCAGGCGGTGTGGGAAATCGTCTACCGTGCGCCGGAACAGCATTGGGAGGCCTATGAGCTTGCCGAAAAGCTGGTGGATTTCGAGGATTATTTCCGCCGCTGGCGCTTCAACCACGTCACCACGGTGGAACGGGTGATCGGGTTCAAGCGCGGAACCGGGGGCACATCTGGTGTGCAATACCTGCGGCGTATGCTGGAAGTGGAGCTTTTCCCCGAATTGTGGCACCTGCGCACGTCTCTGTGATCATTTGAGAGGTGGACCGCTGCGGCACTCTCCCTTAATCCTGAAAATGGTGTAACGGGTGAAAAAGTTCCGTATCGGATTCTGCTGGAGATGATCGACATGCTGCGCAATGTGATGAGCCTCGTTCTGGGGGGCGCGCTGGTGGGGGCGCTTGGGGCTTGTGTGCCGGACCCTTCGCTCACCGGGGCAACCAAAGCGCCTGCCGAACAGGCCCCGGTGGTCAAGCAGCCGGTGCCGGAAGATTTCGTCAACGCTTATACGGCGCGGCAGGATGGGGCCTTCACCGTTCCCGCCGTGCCGGAAGACAAGATCCCGCCGCATCTGAAACGGCAGGAAGTGGCCTATGCCTCGGACGATGCGCCGGGCACGATCATCATTGATCCGACCGCCAAGACCCTGCACCTGATCACCGCACCCGGCAAGGCGATGCGCTATGGCATCGCGGTCGGCAAGGACGGGTTCCAGTGGGCGGGCGAGTCGCTGATCACCAACCGCCGCCACTGGCCGACCTGGACACCGCCCAAGGAAATGATCGCGCGCAAGCCCGAACTGTCGAAATGGGAAAAGGGTCAGCCCGGCGGGCCGACCAACCCGCTTGGCGCGCGCGCGCTGTATCTGACCACCAATGGTGTGGATTACGGCTTCCGCATCCATGGCACGCCGGAATGGAATTCGATCGGGCGCAATGCCTCGTCGGGCTGTTTCCGCATGATCAACCAGGACGTGATGGATCTGTATGACCGGGTGCCGAATGGCGTGAAGGTGGTGGTGCTGAATGCCGATGGCAGCCGCCCCACCGCGCTGAAACTGCCGCCGCCCGCCCCGGCTCCGAAGAAAAAGGCCGCCGCCGCGAAGCCGAAGGCCACGCCCGCCGTTGCCCCGGCAAGCCCCGGTGCGCCAGCCCCCGGCTTCCCCACCATGATGGCCCCGATCACCGCACCGCCGGTGATTGCGCCCGCAGCGCCCGCGCCCGCTGCAACGCCGACGGCGGCAACCCCGGCACCTGCGCCGGTCGTCGTGCCCCCCGCCCCCGCACCTGCCGCGGTCACGCCAGCGCCTGCCGCAGATACCCCGCCGGAACCGCCAGCTCCTGCCGCAGCGGCGACTTGCGTTGCCACGGCTGAAAAACCCTGCCCGTAACAGCGCAGACCCCGGAACGCAAAAGGGCGGCCCCGCATCGGGCCGCCCTTTTCTGTTCTGTGTCGGCCTTGTTCCGGCTCAGCGCGCCAGCCAGCGGTCGTAATCGCTGACCAGAAGATGCAGCGGCGGCACGTCCTCGTCGATTTCGGCAAAGCGGCCGATCGGGGCGCGGAAGATATTGTCGGTCAGGTCATCATTCACCGTCGACACTTCGCCGATCAGCACATCGCCGCCCTCACCCCAGAAGGCATGCCAATCGCCCGGCATCAGGGTCACGCTTTCGCCCGGGGCCAGCCGCAGCTTTTCGCCCGGCGCATAGTCGCGCAGAATGCCGTCGCACAGCACTGATCCGCCACGATCCTCGGCAAAGCCGCCCGCATCATCCGAGCCATACAGCTCGATCAGCAGCGTGGCCCCGCCGCGGTTGATGATGTCTTCGGCCTTGATGACATGGGTGTGCATTGGGCTGATCTGATCCTGCCGCGAAATCAGCAGTTTTTCGGCGTAGCACATGCCGCCGCCGCGTTGCAGATCCGCCAGCTCGCCATTGCGCAGCGTGAACAGGAACAGGCCCAGATCATCAAAGTTGCCCTGCCCGTAATCGGTGATGTCCCAGCCCATGCGCCGCGCCACGATCCGTTCGGCATCCGGGCGGGCGCGAAACTGCTCGGGCGTCCAATAGGCAAAGGGCGGCAGCACAAAGCCGTAATGCCGGATCATCTCATCCGCCGCCTGCATGATCTCGTTGATGCGTGACCGTTTCATCCTGCCCTCCCATGATGCGGGAGCAGCATATCACGCCCGTTAGCGCAAACAAGCCGCGCCGTGGTCAGCCGACCGAGGCCGCCCGTCCCACAGGCGGCGCGTCTGCCACCGCGCGCTGCCCCGCGGCCCAATCGGCCACCGCCTTGCCAAAGGCGGTGAACAGCGGGCGCGAGACCGGATCGCCCGCCGCATTCCATTCAGGGTGCCATTGCACCGACAGGGTGAAGCCCGGCGCATCCTGCACATAGATCGCTTCCGGTGTGCCATCCGGGGCCAGCCCGTCGATCACGATGCGGCAGCCCGCGCGGTTGATGCCCTGCCCGTGCAGCGTATTGGTCATCACCTCTTGCGCGCCCAACAGCCGCGCGAACACACCATCCGGCGTGAACTGCACCGGATGGCGCAGCGCGAACTTCTCTTCCAGCGTGCCATCCGGCGGCATGCGGTGGTTCATCCGGCCCGGCAGGTCGCGGATTTCAGGGTAAAGCGTGCCGCCCATCGCCACGTTCACCTCTTGAAAACCACGGCAGATGCCCAGAAACGGCTGGCCCCGATCCACACAGGCGCGGATCAGTGGCAGGGTGATCGCATCGCGGCACCGGTCAAAATCGCCATGCGCCGGGGTTTCATCCTCGCCATATTCCGACGGATGCACATTGGGCCGCCCACCGGTCAGCAGAAAGCCGTCGCACAGATCCAGCAGTTCATCCACGCTCACCAGATGCGGATCGGACGGGATGATCAGCGGCAGACAGCCCGCCACCTGCGCCACCGCTTCGGAATTCATCGTGCCGCCCGCGTGAACGGGATAACTTTCGTTCAGCAGGTTCATGTTGCCGATGATGCCCACGACGGGGCGGCGCGAGGCGAGATGGGGCATTTCTGGGCCATTTCCGGTTATGCCCCCTCAATCTAGGCCCGCGCGCCCCGGCGGTGAAGGGGAAAAGCGGGCTGTTTGCGTGCATCACCGCAGAACTCGCCTGCTTTTCGGGCAGAGTGGCCCGAGGCTGCCCCGGATGCTGCCCCCGATGCGACCATAGAACTCACGCGGTGGTGACTTGCCCTCCCCCCACTGGAAGGCTGCACCGTGGCGCAGCACCCAAAAAGGAGGTCCAGATGAAAACCCTTGCCCTTGCGCTGACGCTCGCCCTGTCTGCCCCCGCCTTTGCCGAAGGCGAGATGGATCACTCCGGCCATGGCATGACCGGCACCGAAAGCGCCGCAACGCGCGCTTATATGGAGGCCAATGCCCGGATGCACGCCGATATGGCCGTGCCCTATACCGGCAATGCCGATGTGGATTTCATCGCGGGCATGATTCCGCATCATCAGGGCGCGGTGGAAATGGCCCGGATCGTGCTGGAACATGGCAGCGACCCGGAGGTGCGCAAGCTGGCCGAAGATGTGATCGCCGCGCAGGAGGCGGAGATTGCCTGGATGACGGACTGGCTTGTCAAAAACAAAAAATAAGTCTTTTAAGAAAAATAAAAGCAACTATTGCGGAAAACTTTACAACATACCATAAATTCCACCAAGGAATCAGCCTTGGGGGCATTTATGGATCTGGATGAAACCGACCTGCGCATTGCCGCCCTCCTGCAACAGGATGGGCGGCTCTCGGCGACAGAGATCGCCCGCGAGATCGGGCTTTCCGTCTCGGCTGCGAATGAACGGCTGCGCCGCCTGCTGAGCAATGGCACGGTGCGGCAGACGGCGGCCCTGCTGGATCCCGCAGCGGTGGACGCGGCCTGTTGCTGTTTTCTGCTGCTGGATCTGGCCTGGCAGGGCGAGGCCGAGGCGATTGCCGCCCTCGCAGCACGCCCCGAGGTGATGGAGCTGCATCACATTTCGGGGCCACATTCCTATCTGATGAAGATCCGCGTCAAGGATCCCGCCGCCGTGCAGCGGTTCCTGACCGAGGCGGTGAAGCCGCTGCCCGCCATCCTCAGAACCGAGACGATCTTTTCGCTTCAGGCCGAAAAGGAAAGCCCGACCCTGCTACTGCCGGAGGGTAAGGCATGAGCGCCTTTGCCACCGGGGCCCTGATGGGCTTTGCCATTGCCGCGCCCGTGGGGCCGATCGGGTTGCTGTGCATCCGCCGCAGCCTTGCCGATGGCCGGGCCGCCGGGCTGGCCACCGGGCTGGGGGCGGCAGCGGCGGATGCGACCTATGGCATTGCCGTGGCGATGGGCCTCGCCGCCACCGGGCTGCTGGCCTATGCGCTGCCGATGCAGATCCTGGGCGGGCTGTTGCTGATCTGGCTGGGCATAGGCCCATTGCGCAGCTTTCTGCACCCGGCCACGCATCCCCCCGCAGGTCGCACCGGGCTCGACACGCTGCGCGCCTTTTCCGGCACCTATCTGCTGACGCTGTCGAACCCGGCCACCATTCTGGCGTTTCTGGCCATGCTGGCGGGGCTTGGCACTGCGGCAGCCGGTGGCCCGGTCTGGCTGGTTGCCGGGGTCTTTGCTGGATCGGCGCTGTGGTGGCTGATGCTGGTGCATGCCGCGCTTTACGCAGGCCGCTATCTGACACCACAAAGCCTGCGCCGGATCGACCTCGCTTCGGGGGTGATCCTGATCCTGTGGGGGGCCGTTCTGGTGGTGAAGCCGCTGATCTAAAGCGTCTTGCGGAAGAACACCCGGTCAAACCCCTGATCCTGGCGCCGCTCGATTTCGGCATAGCCCAGCCGGGGATAGAGCCGCAGCGCGCCGGCCATCGCGGCATTGGTGTAAAGCTCCACCACAGGCAGACCGGCAGACCGCGCCAGCGCCTCGCACTGCGCCACCAGCCCCGCTGCCAGCCCCCGGCCCTGCGCCTCGGGGGCGATGGCAAGGATGTCCAGCTCCATCGCGCCGGGTTTGGCGAAACAGGCCATCACTCCCGGCCCGTCCACTAGCCAGACCTGCCCCGCCGCGATCTGGCCCGCGTGATCGGCATCCATCGGTGCTGGGCGTCGCCCGATCTGCGCCACAAAGGGCGCAAAGGCGGCGGTGATACAGGCCTGCACCAGCGGCAGATCTGTGGCGGTGGCGCGGCGCGGCGTCATGCGCCTGCCGCCCCGGCCACCACGCGGGCGGCGGCATCCAGCGCGCCCGGCCCATGCGGAATGTCCAGCGCCACCATGCCCGCCTGCATCGCGGCCAACACGCCCAGCGTCATATGCGCATTGACATGGCCCATATGCGCCACGCGCAGAAAGCCGTCATAGGCAGGCTCTGATGGCAGCGCCATGCCCAGACCGATGCCAAGCGTGACCCCGGCCTTCTGCTCCAGCCAGATGCGCAGACGGGTTGCGTGCGGCGCGCCAAGCCGTGCCGCCGTCACTGCATGGCCACGATGCGCCGGGTCGGCCACGTTCAGCGCGATGTCGGGGTTGCCCACGCCCCAGGCCTCGAACGCGGCCCAGACCGTGCGCGCCAGCGCCGCATGCCGCGCCCAGACCACCGCGCGCCCTTCCTCGGCAATCATGTTCAGGCTTTCGCGCAGGCCGAACAGGTGATGCGTCGGCGCGGTTCCGGCCCAGTGCTGCCAGAATTCCGTCGCAGTGGCACGCGGCGTCCAATCCCAATAGGGCGTGCGCAGATCGGCAGAACGGCTCCGCGCCAGCGCCTGGTCAGAAAACCACAGGATGCCCAGCCCCGGTGGCACCATCAGCCCCTTCTGGCTGGCTGCCACCGCCACATCGACGCCCCAGGCATCCATCTCGAACGGATCGCAGCCCATCGAGGCGATGCAATCCACCGCCAGCAAGGCCGGATGCCCCACCACATCCAGCACGGCGCGGATGGCGGCAATGTCATTCTTCACCGAAGACGCGGTATCGACATGCGTGACCAGCACCGCCTTGAGTTCATGCCCCGGATCCGCCCGCAAGGCTGCCTCCAATTGCGCCAGATCGACCGGCGCGGATTTGCCGAAATCGAGACATTCGGCCCGCACCCCCATCGCCAGCGCGCTTTCCTTCCAGCCATGGCCAAAGCGCCCGGTCGCCAGCACCAGCGCGCGGTCCCCCCGGCTGAACAGGTTGGCATTGGCCGCCTCCCACGCGCCATGGCCATTGGCGATATAGAGCGCCACATGCCCCGCCGTGCCCGCCAGCGCCCGCAGATCGGGCCAGAGCGTCTGCACCATATCGGGCAAGGCCCCGGCATAGATGTTCGGCGCGGCCCGGTGCATCGCCGCCAGCACCCGGTCCGGCATGACCGAGGGACCGGGAATGGCAAGATAGGGGCGACCGTTGGCTAGGTTCATGGCTGTCTCCGCGCTGTGCGCCCCATGGCTACGCCTGCCCCCGGCGAAGGTCAACGCAGGCAAGGTCAACGCGGCCCCAGTCAAGTTGGCCGAAGTGAACCCGGGTTGCCCTGCCCCGCCTGCCGGGCTAGACCCAAGCCACCCTGAACGGAGTTTCCTGTGGCCAAGGCCCCGCAAGACCCGCGCTATACCACCGGCCCGCTGTTCCGCAGATTGTGGCGCGGTTACCTGCATGGCCATGCGCCGCTGATGGCCGTGGCCTTCCTGCTGATGGTGCTGGAGGGCAGCACGCTCGGCGCGCTGTCCTGGCTGCTGGAGCCGCTGTTCGACACGGTGTTCGCGCCCGGCGGCTCGGATGCGCTGATTTGGGTCGGGCTGGCAATCCTTGGCCTGTTCCTGATCCGCGCCGTGACCTCGGTTCTGTCCAAGACCCTGCTCACCACCATTGCGCAGAAAAGCTCCACCGCGATGCAGGTCGATCTGCTGGCGCATGTGCTGACGCTCGACAGCCGGTTTTTCCAGCAAAACCCGCCCGGTGCGCTGATGGAGCGGCTGGTGGGTGACACCGCCGCCGTGCAGCGTGTCTGGTCGGCGGTGATTGTCGGCGTGGGCCGGGATTTCGTGGCGCTGATCGCGCTGTTCGTCGTGGCGCTGTCGATCGACGTGACCTGGACCTTCGCCGCCCTGATCGGCGCACCGCTGCTGCTGCTGCCCGCGCTGATCGTGCAGCGCTATATCCGGCGCAAGACGATGCAGATGCGCGAACAGGCAGGGAGCCGCGCCACGCGGCTGGACGAGATCTTTCACGGCATTCAGGCGATCAAGCTGAACCGGATGGAAACCTATCAGAC
This sequence comes from Gemmobacter fulvus, assembly GCF_018798885.1. Taxonomy (NCBI): domain Bacteria; kingdom Pseudomonadati; phylum Pseudomonadota; class Alphaproteobacteria; order Rhodobacterales; family Paracoccaceae; genus Gemmobacter; species Gemmobacter fulvus. Next base: position 386,908 of record NZ_CP076361.1, read on the forward strand.
CGGGCGCTTCCGCCGCATCGCAGGCTCCATCGTGCGGGCCGAAGTGCGCACCATGCTGGGCCGCTCCACCATCCCGGCGCTGATCGACGTGGTGACCGGCATCGGCTTTTTCACCGTGCTGATCCTTGGCGGCCGCGAGATTGCCGCAGGCACCCGCACGACAGGCGAGTTCATGGCGTTTTTCACCGCCATGTCGCTGACCTTCCAGCCGATCCGTCGGCTGGGCGAGATGTCGGGCGTCTGGCAGATCGCCTCGGCCAGCCTCGAGCGGCTCTATCGGCTGTTCGATACCACCGCAGCCCCGCGCGCCGCCCCCGGCCCGGACCGCCCCGTCCCCGGCGCGCCCGAAGTCCGGCTGGAGGATCTGCGCTTTTCCTATGGTGATGCGCCGGTGCTGAACGGCCTCAGCTTCACCGCCGAGGCGGGGCGGATGACGGCGCTTGTCGGGGCGTCCGGCGCGGGCAAATCCACCGTGTTCCATCTGCTGACCGGGCTGGCCGAGCCTGACAGTGGCCGCATCTCGCTGGGCGGGGCCGATATTGCGCAGATCCCGCTGGCCGATCTGCGTGGCAATTTTGCCGTGGTGTCGCAGGATTCCATGCTGTTCGATGAAACCATCCGCGAAAACGTGGCGCTTGGCCGCGATCTGCCGCCAGAGCGGCTGACCCGCGCGCTGGAGGCCGCCCATGTCAGCGAATTCCTGAAATCCTTTCCGCAGGGCATGGATACGCCCGCAGGGCCGCGCGGCTCTGCCCTCTCGGGCGGGCAGCGGCAGCGCGTGGCGATTGCGCGCGCCCTGATCTCGGACGCGCCGGTGCTGCTGCTGGACGAGGCCACCTCGGCGCTGGATGCGCAATCCGAGGCGCTGGTCGCCGATGCGATCCGCCGCCTGGGTGAGGGCCGCACCACGCTGGTCATCGCCCACAGGCTCGCCACTGTGCGCGAGGCCGACAAGATCGTGGTGATGGACAAGGGCCGTGTGGTGCAGCAGGGCAGCCACGACGACCTGCTGGCCGAGGGCGGGCTTTACGCCGATCTCTATCGTTTGCAGTTTCAGGGCTGATCTTCCCCCCGCCGCGCCAGATGCTATATCTGAGGCGTATCAAGGAGAGATGTCATGATGGGCGAAACCGCGCCGCACCGCCGCCTTGTCGCGCTGCAAGGCCCCGATGCGCTGACCTTCCTGCAAGGGCTGGTCAGCAATGACGTGCTGCCGCTGACCAAGGCCGAGGGGGTGGTCTATACCGCGCTGCTGTCGCCGCAGGGCAAATATCTTGCCGATTTCTTTGTGGTGCAGACCGGCGGGCAGGTGCTGCTAGATCTGCCCGAGTCGCTGGCCGATGGCATCCTGCGCCGCCTGACGCTGTATCGGCTGCGCGCCGCCGTCAGCTTTGCGCCCTGTGACCTCAGCGTGACCCGTGGCCTTGGTGAACCGCCTGCCGGGGCCCTGCCCGACCCGCGCCACAGCGCGCTTGGCTGGCGCGCCTATGGCGCCCCCGGCGCGGCACCGCAGATCGACTGGGATGCGATCCGCGTGGCCCATGTGATCCCCGAAACCGGGATCGAACTGATCCCCGACGAGACCTTCATTCTAGAAGCCGGGTTCGAGACGCTGCATGGCGTCGATTTCCGCAAGGGCTGTTACGTCGGGCAGGAAGTGACCGCGCGCATGAAACACAAAACGGAACTGCGCAAGGGCCTGATCCGCGTCGGAGTCAGCGGCAGCGCCCCGCCCGGCACGCCGATCCTGATGGCGGACGGGCGCGAGGCGGGCACGCTTTACACCCAGTCGGGCGGTGCCGCGCTGGCGCATCTGCGATTTGACCGGCTGTCCGGCCCGCTGACCGCCGGGGACGCCAGCCTGATGGCCGCCTGAACAAAAAGGCCCCCTCGAGGGGGGCCGTTTTCTTAGGCGCGTTCCGAATATTCCATCAGTTCCGTATGCACGATGATGTCCTCATCCGGCCCGATGAACGGCGGGATCATGATCCGCACGCCATTGTCCAGCACCGCCGGCTTGAAGCTTTTGGTCGCGGTCTGCCCGTTCAGCACCGGCTCGGTTTCCACCACCTTGCAGGTCACTTTCTGCGGCAGCTGCACCGACAGCGGCTCCTCGCCGTAGAACAGCACCGTGGCGGTCATGCCGTCTTGCAGGAAGGGGCGGCGGTCGCCCAGCAGTTCGGCGTCAATCTCGATCTGCTCATAGCTTTCCGCATCCATGAACACCAGACGGCCATCGGTCTCGTACAGGAATTGCTGATCCTTGTTTTCCAGCGTGACCTGATCGACCTTGTCTTCCGACCGGAAGCGTTCGTTCAACTTGCGCCCGTCACGCAGGTTCTTCAGCTCAACCTGCGCGAAGGCCCCGCCCTTGCCCGGCTTCACATGGTTGACCTTGACGGCCGCCCAGAGCCCGCCTTCATGCTCGAGGATATTCCCCGGACGGATTTCATTCCCGTTGATCTTCGGCATTGCGGCAAAACCTTGTCAAAAGCTTGAGTTTCTTCAGCGGGCCCCTATATATCGGCAGCGAACCGCTGACAAGGCAACTAGATGCAGTAGCACGATGAAGAACCCATGCAGCATACGCATGGCGGATATGTTAAAGGTGGCATACCGAATCGTTGCGAAAACGTCATATTCCCGGTGCGCCGGAACATGCAAGAGCAAGAACAAGGACAACTCAAATGGCTGACTTCATCGACGGCACTGCGTTCAACTATGAGCAAGGGCAACGCGCCCGCAAGCTTTTTGCCGCCGTGGTGCTGGCTGCGCTGGATGACGCAATTGCCGATGACAAGAAATATGGCAACGGGCCGGAACAGATCGCCCGTTGGGCACGGTCGCGCGATGGGCGTGAAGTGCTGTCCTGTGCCGGGATCGACCCGAACGAGCGGGTTGTGAAGGGCCTGATGGAATTTGTGTCGAAGGGCATTCGCACCTCTGTCGCGCTGTCGCGCGAAGAAAGCGAACGCCGTCACGCCCTGGAACTGGATCAGGCCGAAGCCGCCTGATCCAGCCTGCGGCATTACGAAAAAGCGCGCCCATCTTGGGCGCGTTTTTCATTTCAGATCTGCGGGTTATGGCGCGACCTTCATGCAAGGCATGAGGTCAGTTCAACTCGCGGCTCGACAGAACCCGGTTGATCTCGGCCCGCACCAGCTTGCGCACATTGCGGGTGATACGTTCGCCCAAGGCGCCCTGCAATTCCTCACGGATGATGTCGCGCACCAGATCCCCCAGCGCCTCTTCATCCAGAACCTGATCCTCGTCGTCGAACATGCGGGTGGTGGTGTTCGGCGCATCGGCCCCGCTGGCGCGCTGGATTTCGGCCACGGCGGCGGCTTCGGCCAGATCGGCCAGCGTGCTGTCCTCCGGCCCGGTCACATCGTCCAGATCCGCCTCCAGCGGCCCGCCCGGCCAGGCGCCATCGCGCCAGGCCTCGTCCAGACGTGACTGGTCCGGGGCGACGACCTGCAGAACCTCGGCCTCTTCGACCTGATCCAGATCGACCTCGACCACCTCAGGTGAGGCCCAGCCCGCCTGCGGCCAACCGGCATTTGCCATGTCCTCCACCAGATCTTCGGCCTCGGCCTCCCACCCTTCGGGGCTGACACGCGCGCCGACAGCGGCCACCACATCCTCCAGCGAGGGCGAGGCCCCGACATGGGCATCCTCGGCCGGATCGGGCAGATCTTCCGCCTCGGTCAGGCGCGGCGTGCCATCGGCGATCTGCTCCAGCAGCGCTGCCAGAACCGAGCCATCCTGCGATACGGAGGCAGGTTTTGCAACGGACTCGGGCACAACCGGATCGGACACCACGCGCAGCGCCGGCGTCAGGATCAACCTGTCAGAGGTTTTGGCTGGCAGGCCGCCCGCGCGGCTCTGCGGCCGCAGATCTTCAGAGACGAGCCGCCGGATGGAGGACAGCACATCTTCGATCTCCACAGAACTCATCGGCTCGCTCATGCCTGCCCCGTTATGCTCATTGTGGAAACAGTAGCTGTTGCGCCATCGTCTTACAAGACAATGGCGCAACAGCAGTTAACAATTCACAAGGATCAGAGGCACTTGGCGCGGATCGCCGCCTGACGGCGCATCAGTCCTTGCCGATGGCGCGCAGCACGCGGTCCAGACTGTCACCCTGAAACGACGGGGCCGGGGCATCCTTGACCACGTTGTAATAGGCCGTCACGTCATAGGTCGGGATGCCAAGGTTCATGCCCTCGACCGTCAGCAGACCCATCGCCGACAGCACGTTGTAGACGGCGTAATAGCGCTGCGCTTCGGATTGCACGCGGGCGGCGCGGGCGTCGAGCAGATCCTGCTCGGCATCGAGAACCTCCAGCGTGGTGCGCGCGCCCAGCTTGGCCTCTTCGCGCAGACCGTCAAAGGCCACCTGCGCCGCTTCGATCTGGCGGATATTGGCCGCGATCTGCGCTGCCGACACATCCAGATTGGCCCAGGCATTGCCCAGATTCTGATCAATACTCACCCGCGTCTGATGCAGGGCGGCGCGCTGCGCCTCGCGCTGCGCCATGGCCCGGCGATACAGCGCCGACAGACGCCCGCCAGCATAAAGCGTCTGATTGAACGACACGCCCGCCGACTGGTAATCATAATCGCTGTTGAATTGGTTGGAGCTGTTGACGCCCGCGCTCGCCTGAAGCCCAATGGTCGGGCGCATATTGGCCTGCGCCAGTTCCACGTTAAGGTCGGCGACCTTCACCAGATGCTGCGCGCGGATCATGTCGGGATGGGTACGCCGCGCAATGGCCAGCGCCTCGTCAAGCGAGCGCGGCAATTTCGGGGCTTTCGGCACCGCGGCCAGACGGCCCGGATAGGCCCCGGTCGAGGCCTTGTAGGACTCGCGCGCCACCAGCACATCGCCTTCGGCGGCGGCCAGCGCCGCCCGCGACGCCGCCAGCTGCGATTCCGCCAGCGCCACGTCGGTGCGCGTCACCTCACCCACATCAAAGCGGTCTTCGGCAGCGCGCAATTCTTCGGTCAGCAGGCGCAGGTTGTTCTGGCGCAGCTCGACAATCTCTTGTGCCAGCCGCACATTCACATAGGCCTCAACCGTGCCCAGCAGCACCGATTGTTCCACCCCCACCAGCCCGGCGCGGGTGGCCAGCACGCTTTCCTTGGCCGCCGCAATACTGGCCGCCGTGCGTCCGAAGTCGAACAGCATCAGCTCCCACGACAGTTCCAGCGCGGTGTTTTCGGTAAAGCTTTCGTTGCCGGTCAGATCCGACACCCGGCGCTGGCGCGACGACGAGGCGGTGAATTCCACCACCGGCCGCATCGCCGAAACCGCTGTCGCCACATCCTCATCCGCCGCGCGCAGCAGGGCGCGGTTCTGGTCGAGCAGGTGCGAATTCTTGTAGGCGGCGATCATTGCATCGCCCAGCGTTTCGGCCCGCGCCATGGGGGCCAATGCCACCAGCACTGTCGCAGCCGTTGCCGCCAAGACCTGCCTCATCCCGAACATCGCCTGCTCCTGTTGTTGTATCGCCCCTGATCAGATCAGAGCGTGAACGCCTTCTTGGCCGCAAAGCCGGGCAGAACCGGAGCCGATGCGTTGAATACATTGCGCCAGGTCACCTGGCCGTCGATCTTGTAGCCGACGCGCGCCACACCCAACGCGCCTTCCATGAAGATGCAGCCGATCCGCCCGCCCTCTTTCAACTGCGCCAGCAGCGCGTCGGGCACGACCTCGACAGCGCCTTGCAGCGTGATCACGTCATAGGGGCCGGGTTTCACCGCCCCGGCGGCCAGCGGCCCGACGATCACCGCCGCATTGTCGACACCCTGCGACGACAACGTACGCTGCGCCTCGGAGGCCAGCGCCTCGTTCTCTTCCACCGCCACCACGGCTTCGGCCATGCGGGCAATCACCGCCGTCGAATAACCAAGCCCGCAGCCCAGATCAAGCACGGTTTCCGTCGGCTGGATATCCAGCGCATCCAGCAGCTTGGCCAGCGTGCGCGCATCCAGAACCACCCGGCCACCACCGATCATCACATGCTCGCCCATATAGGCGGCCTCGCGCTTGTCATAAGGCACATAGGCCTCGCGCGGCACCGACAGCATCGCCGCGATGATCGGGAATTTCGTGACATCGGAGGGACGAACCTGGGTGTCGACCATGATGGTGCGGCGGGCAGCGAAATCGGTCATGCTAAACTCATCGGTCTAGTTTCTGTCCCTTCCGTGATGCCACAGAAACGGACCAACAGCAACACGCCTTCTAAGCCCGCAACGCAGCACATATTCCACCCTTGCAATACAATCACAGGTGCATTTTGCCCTGCCTGTTCCGGCTTTGAACGCCGCCCGGATCGCCCTCCGTCGCCAAAGACACAGATAAACTCTGCCGCCCCGCAAGGCCCGGCACATGGGCCCGAGATGAATTAGCCAAATCCTAATCAAAGCTGAAAAACACAATGCTTTTCCCTTAAGCCATGCTGCGCCACTGTAGGGGAACCCGCTTCACTTGGCACAATGCCACGGAACCGCAAAGGGCACCGCGATGAACAAGCATACCCCCCTGAGCCCCGCACAGGAATTGCACGCAAATGTCGCCGTGCCGTTCACCGAAGCCCATGCCATGCCGAAATCGGTCTATACCGATCCGGGGTTTCTGGCGCTGGAACAGAAACACATCTTTGCGCAGGACTGGCTCTGCGTGGGTCGGGCCGAAAGCCTGCCCAATCCGGGCGATTACCTGACGCTGCAAATCGCCGATGAGCCGGTGATCGTGCTGCGCGACCGCGAAGGGCAGATCCGCGCGATGTCCAACGTCTGCCGCCACCGCATGTCGACGCTGTTGCAGGGCCGCGGCCATACCCGCAGCATCGTCTGCCCCTATCACGCCTGGACCTATAATCTGGACGGCAGCCTGCGCGGCGCACCCGCGATGTCCCTCAATTCAAGCTTCTGCAAAGAGGCCCAGGGTCTGCCCGCCATCCGCTGTGAGGTCTGGCAGGGCTGGATCATGGTCTCGCTCAACCCCGACGCCCCGGCCCCCGCCGAGACCCTGGCCGAGGCGGCAGCGCTGATCGCGCCGCTGGACATGACGACCTATACCGAAACCTTCCGCGAAACCTTCCGCTGGGCCACCAACTGGAAGGTGCTGGCCGAGAATTTCATGGAAAGCTACCACCTGCCCGTCTGCCATGCCGGCACGATCGGCGGCGCGTCGAAGCTCGAAGAGATGGTCTGCCCCGAAGGACTGGCGGCCTTCAACTATCACTGGATCCTGAAGAACGATACCGTGCCGCTGGCCCTTGCCCATCCCGGCAATACCACGCTGACCGGCGATGACCGCCGCAAGACCTGGCTTCTGGCGATCTATCCGGCGCTGCTGATCACCCTGACCCCCGGCTATTTCTGGTATCTGTCGCTGACGCCCGATGGCCCCGGCCATGTGAATGTGCTGTTCGGCGGCGGCATGTCTGCCGATTGGCTGGCCGATCCCGAGGCGGCGACCCATCTCGCCAATGTCAAAGCCCTGCTGGACGATGTGAACATCGAGGACAAGGGCTGCACCGAAAAGGTCTATCGCGGCCTCTCTGCCGGCCTGGCACAGCCCGGCCCGCTCAGCCATCTGGAGCGGCCCAATTACGATTTTGCCCGCTACCTCGCCTCGCGCATCCCCGCGTGATCCTCCCGCGTGTCTGGGCCAGGCGATCTCGCCTGCTGCCCGAAATCTGCTGAATTCCAAAGGACATGATGATGTCAGTCGAAAAGATCGAAGCGCTGGTGGTCGGCGCCGGCCAGGCCGGTGTGGCCATGAGCGAACATCTGAGCCGCTGCGGCGTGCCGCATCTGGTGCTGGAAAAAGGCCGCATCGCTGAACGCTGGCGCACCGCGCGCTGGGATTCGCTGGTGGCCAATGGCCCCGCCTGGCATGACCGCTTTCCGGGCATGGAGTTCTCCGGCGACCCCGAGGCCTTTGTCGGCAAGGATCAGGTGGCCGATTACTTCGCCGCCTATGCCGAAAAATTCCACGCCCCGATCCGCTGCGGCGTCTCTGTTACCGAAGTGGTGCGCAAACCCGGCGGCGGCTTCCGGGTCGACACCTCGCAAGGCCCGGTCGAGGCGCAATATGTGATCGCCGCCACCGGCGCGTTTCAGGTGCCGCTGATCCCGGCGCTGGTGCCGGAAACGGACGGCATCACCCAGATCCACTCCAACAGCTACCGCAACCCCGGCCAATTGCCGCCCGGCGCGGTGCTGGTGGTCGGTGCCGGATCCTCCGGCGCGCAGATCGCCGAAGAGCTGATGGAGGCCGGTCGCAAGGTCTATCTCTCGGTCGGGCCGCATGACCGCCCGCCGCGCCGCTACCGGGGCCGCGATTTCGTCTGGTGGCTGGGCGTGTTGAACATGTGGGACGCCGATGCCCCGAAAGGCGCAGACCATACCACCATCGCCGTCAGCGGCGCCCATGGCGGCCAGACAGTCGATTTCCGCAAACTGGCCGCGCGCGGCATGACCCTGGTGGGCCGGACCGAACAGTTTGCCGATGGCACCATGACCTTCGCCCCTGATCTGGTCCGCAACATCGACCGCGGCGATGCCAACCTGCTGGCACTGCTGGACGAGGCCGACGCCTGGGTCACCCGCAACGGCATCGACCTGCCGGAAGACCCCGAGGCCCGCGCCATCGGCCCCGCCCCCGACTGCATGGTCAACCCGCTGCTCAGCCTCGATCTGGCCGAAGCGGGCGTGACCACGATCCTCTGGGCCACCGGCTTCCGCAATGATTACGGCTGGCTCAAGGTCGATGCGCTGGATGACACCGGCAAACCCCGCCACCAGCGCGGCGTCTCCTCCGAACCGGGGATCTACTTCCTGGGTCTGCCCTACCAGTCCCGCCGCGGCTCGTCCTTCATCTGGGGCGTATGGCATGATGCCAAATTCGTGGCCGACCATATCGCCAAACAACGCAGCTACCTGGCCTACCGCGCGCCCGGCGATGCCGCCGCCGCCGAATGAAAGAGACCACCATGGAACATACCCGCTACCGCACCTTCAACACCAAGGACACCTATCCCGAACAACGGCTGGACAATGATCTGTGCCAGGCAGTCGCCACCCGCGGCGGCACCACGCTCTGGATGCGCGGCCAATGCCCGCAAGACCTTGATACCGCCGTCAACATCAAGGGCAATGATCCGGTGGAGCAAACCCACAAGGTGATGCAGAACATCCGGCAACTGGTTGAAGAGGCTGGCGGATCCATGACTCACGTGGTCAAGCTGGTGGTCTACCTGACCGATGTGCGCCACCGCGAGGTGGTCTATCGCACCATGGGCGAATATATCAAAGGCGTGCATCCGGTCTGTACCGGCCTGACCGTGGTGGCGCTGGCCCGCCCCGAATGGCTGGTGGAAATCGATGCCACCGCCGTGATCCCCGATTGACCCCACAGGGCCGACGCTCCGCCACTCCGGCTCCCGCTGGCCAGACTGGCCCATTCTGAAAACACCCGCCTTTCATCTTGGCAAAAATATCCTCGGGGGTCCGGGGGCAGACAGCCCCCGGCCTCTCCAACCCAAGGCACCGCATGACCTTTTCCCTCGTCGCCCGCTGCGCGAAAACCGGCCAGTTCGGCATGGTGATCGCCTCCTCCTCGCCCGCTGTTGCGGCCCGCTGCGCCCATACCCGTGCGGGCGTGGGGGTAGTGGCCAGCCAGAACGTCACCGACCCGGCGCTGGGGCCTTTGGTGCTCGATGCGCTGGCCTCTGGCCTTGGCGCGGCCGCGGCGCTGGCTCACGTCAAGACTGGTCGCGAACATATTGATTACCGTCAGATTCTCGTGATTGACCGCGATGGTGGCGTGGCCATTCATTCGGGCGGTCAGGTGCTGGGCCTCTGGGGCGAGGCGCAGGGGCGCGACTGTGCCGCGGGCGGCAATCTGCTAGCCAATGAGGACGTGCCCCGCGCCATGGTCGCGGCTTTCGAGAGCGCCACAGGCCATCTGGGCGACCGGCTGATGGCCGCCTTGCAGGCCGGGTTGTCAGCGGGCGGCGAGGCGGGGCCGGTGCATTCCGCCGGGCTGCGCATCGCCGACCGGCTCAGCTGGCCGCTGGTTGATCTGCGCTGCGACTGGACCGACAGCTGCCCGATCCAGGCCGTTGAAACCGCTTGGAAAATCTACAAACCGCAGATGGCCGCCTATGTGCAGCGCGCCATGGATCCGACGCAGGCACCCTCTTACGGCGTGCCCGGAGACGAATGAGGACATGATGTTCACCCATGCCGAATGGCAGACCCGTACCGCTGCCCTGACCTTCCGCAACCAGATCTGGCTGGATGGCAAGCCCGTGCCCGCCGCCTCGGGCGCGCGCTTCGAGTCCGTGAACCCGGCCACGGCGCAGATCCTGACAGATGTTGCAAAGGGCGGCGCCGAAGATGTTGATCGTGCTGTCAAATCCGCGCGCCGCGCCTTTGACGACGGGCGCTGGAGCCGCAAGACCCCCGGAGACCGCAAGGAGGTGCTGCTGCGCCTTGCCGCGCTGATCCGCGACAATATCCCCGAACTGGCGCTGCTCGACAGTCTGGATATGGGCAAGCTCATCACCGATGCCGCCACCATCGACGCGCCCGGCTCGGCGCATTTCTTCCAATGGCACGCCGAGGCGATCGACAAGCTCTATGACGAGATTGCCCCCACGGGTGGCCGCGATCTGGCTATGGTGCGCCGGGTGCCGCTGGGCGTGATCGGCGCGGTGGTTCCGTGGAACTTCCCGCTCGACATGGCCACATGGAAACTCGCGCCCGCCCTTGCCATGGGCAATTCGGTGGTGCTGAAACCGGCCGAACAAAGCCCGCTTTCGGCGCTGCGGCTGGCCGAACTGGCCAGCGAGGCCGGGCTGCCGGATGGGGTTCTGAACGTGGTGCCCGGCTTTGGCCAGGATGCCGGGCAGGCACTTGGCCGCCACCCCGATGTCGATGCGCTAGTGTTCACCGGATCGACCGCCGTGGGCAAGCTGTTCCTGCGCTATGCGGGCGAAAGCAACATGAAACAGGTCTGGCTGGAGACGGGCGGCAAAAGCCCGAACCTGATCTTTGCCGATTCCGATCTGGATGCGGCGGCGGATATGGCCGCCTTCGGCATCTTTTTCAATCAGGGCGAGGTTTGTTCCGCCAATTCCCGCATGTTGGTCCATACATCCATCGCCGAGGAGATGATCGAGCGGATGCGCAGCCGCGCCGCTGCCATGCAGCCGGGCGATCCGCTTGATCCCGCCTCGCGCATGGGGGCCATGGTCGATCAGGCCCATGCCGATACCGTGATGGGCTTCATCGACAGCGGCAAACAGCAGGCGCGGCTGGTCTGCGGCGGCGAGCGGGTCCGGCTGAACGGGGCGGAAACCTTCATCCAGCCGACAATCTTTGCTGATGCCGGATCCGAGGCACGCATCGTGCGCGAAGAGATCTTCGGCCCCATCCTGTCGATCCAGACCTTCACCTCGGAAGACGAGGCCATCGCCATGGCGAATGACAGCCCTTATGGTCTGGCCGCCTCGGTCTGGACGCGTGATCTGAGCCGGGCCTTGTCGGTGTCGGATCGTCTGGTGGCGGGCACGGTGTCAGTGAACACGGTAGATGCGCTGTCGGCCATGACGCCGTTCGGCGGCATGAAACAATCGGGCTTCGGGCGCGATCTGTCGCTGCACAGCTTTGACAAATATTCGGCGCTGAAAACAACTTGGATCAAATACTGAATGCGCTTAGGATTATCCTAACCCCAACGGGAGGTGGATAAGCCATGCCCTTGCGCTTCACCCTGCGACAACTTGAATATCTGGTGGCGGTGGGCGAGTCCGGCTCCATCGCCATGGCGTCGGAAAAGGTGAATGTGTCGTCGCCGTCGATTTCGGCGGCGATTTCGCAATTGGAACAAGAATTTGGTCTGCCGCTTTTCGTGCGCAAACATGCGCATGGCCTGTCGTTGACCCAAGGCGGCAAACAGTTTGTCGAACAGGCCAAGGTGGTGCTGGCCCATGCCGCGCGGCTGAACAATCTGGCCAATGACATCACCGGCAAGGTGCGCGGCCCGCTGCATGTGGGCTGCCTGCTGACCTTTGCCCAAGTGGTGCTGCCGCATCTGCGCCGCGGCTTTGTCGACATGAACCCCGAAGTCGATTTCCATCAGTTCGAACGCAACCAGTCCGAGATCTTCGAGGGGCTGCGCAATGCCACCCTTGATCTGGCGCTGAGCTATGACCTCAACATCCCGCCCGATCTTGAGTTCGTGCCGCTGACCAGCCTGCCCCCCTATGCCGTGCTGCATGACACGCATGAGCTGGCGCATCTGACGGCAGTCTCCCCGGCAGAGTTGGCAGAATACCCGATGGTGCTGCTGGATCTGCCGATGAGCGCCGAATATTTCCTGTCGTTTTTCAGCGAGATCGGCGTGAAACCCCGGATTGCCGAACGCACCCGCGACATGGCGGTGATGCAAAGCCTTGTCGGGCAGGGATTCGGCTATTCCATTGCCAATATCCGCCCGCACAGCAACCACGCCCCCGATGGCCGCAAGCTGCGTTATGTGCCGCTGACGGGCCCGGTGCGCCCGATGGAACTGGGGCTGGTGCTGTCAGAAGGCGCGCGCGCCTCGCAAACCGTGCGGGCTTTTGTCGATCATTGTCAGGCCCAGTTGACGCCGGAAAACACGCCGGGGTTGCGCCTGCGGCTGAGCGATACCGACACGGGCGTCTGACACCTTCCTATGCTGCCGAAAGCGCGGGCACTTCGCCCAAATCGAACGCGCCGGGACGACCTGTTAGCCTTTCCCTAAGTCCAGCTTCCAGAAGCAATCATTTACCAAAGCCGCTGCGACGGGTCTTTTGGCCGCACCGCCGCGACGCTGTGCCGCATCGCGCATCCACTGAAGGGAGCCAGGGCCTTGCGCGATCCTCGCTATGATATCCTGTTTGAACCGATGGCCATTGGCCCGCTGATGGCGAAGAACCGCTTTTATCAGGTGCCGCACTGCAATGGCGGTGGCTACCGCGACCCTTCGGCCGCCGCCGCGATGCGGGGCATCAAGGCCGAGGGCGGCTGGGGCGTGATCTTCACCGAACAGACCGAGATGCACCACACCTCGGAAATCACCCCGTTCATCGAGCTGCGGCTGTGGGAGGACAAGGATATTCCGATGCTGCGCAAGATGGCGCAGGCGATGAAAACCCATGGGGCGCTGGCGGGCATCCAGCTGGCCTATTCCGGCATCAATGGCCCAAACATGTATACCAAAGAGGTGCCGCTGGCGCCCTCGGCGCTGCCGATCCGCACCTTCACCAATGATCCGGTGCAGGCCCGCGCGATGGACAAGACCGACATCCGCAATCTGCGCCGCTGGTTCGTCAATGCCGCCAAACGCTGCAAGCTGGCAGAGTTTGACCTGATCTGCCTGTATGGCGCGCATGGCTTCGGCATCTTTCAGCATTTCCTCAGCCGGGCCACCAACCAGCGCAGCGATGAATATGGCGGCAGCCTGGAAAACCGCTCGCGCTTTGCCCGCGAAGTGATTGCCGACATGCGCGATGCCGTGGGTGACAGCATGGCGATCACCCTGCGGGTCAGTCTGGATGAAACCATTGGCGAGCTTGGCTTTTCCAACGCCGAGGTGCGCGATTTCATCGCGATGAATGCCGAACTGCCCGACCTGTGGGATCTGGCGCAGGGCACCTGGGAAGATTGCTCTGGCCCGTCGCGCTTCAAGGAGGAAGCCGCGCAAGAGGCCCTCGTGCGCGGCATCCGCGACCTGTCGCCGAAACCCGTGGTCGGCGTGGGCCGCTTCACCTCGCCCGATGTGATGGCCAAGATGATCCGGCAGGGCACGCTTGATTTCATCGGCTGCGCCCGCCCGTCGATTGCCGACCCGTTCCTGCCGAAAAAGATCGAAGAGGGCCGGATCGACGATATCCGCGAATGTATCGGCTGCAATATCTGCATCACCGGCGACATGACGCAGGCGATCAGCCGCTGCACCCAGAACCCAACCTTCATGGAGGAATGGCGGCGCGGCTGGCACCCCGAAAAGATCGCCACACGCGGTGACAGCGAAAATGTGCTGGTCATCGGCTCCGGCCCTGCCGGGCTGGAGGCGGCGCGGGCACTGGCCCTGCGTGGCTATGACGTGGCGGTGGCCGAGGCGCGCGACAGCTTTGGCGGCCGGGTGGCGCGCGAACGGATGTTGCCGGGCCTGTCGGCCTGGGGCCGGGTGGCGGATTACCGACTGTATCAGATCGGCCAACGCCCGAATGTGCAGATGTATCCGGGGTCGGATCTGGGCGTGCAGGATGTGCTCGATTTCGGCTTCCAGAACATCTGCATCGCCACTGGCAGCCGCTGGCGCGCCGATGGTGTCGCGCGTCAGCATGTGCTGCCGATGCCCGGCGCCGATGCCCTGCCCGTCTTTACCCCCGATGATCTGATGGAGGGGCGCATGCCCGCAGGCAAGGTCATGGTCTTTGATGACGACCATTATTACATGGGCGGCGTTCTGGCCGAACTGGCGGCGCAGAAGGGCTGCGATGTGACGCTGGTGACGCCCTCGGCCTATGTCAGCGACTGGACGATCAACACGCTGGAACAGGGGGCGATTCACCGCCGCCTGATCGCCGCCGGGGTGAAGATCGTGCTGAACACCGGCATTGCCCGCCTGCACGCGGATGGGGTGGAAACCAGTTGCAGCTATACCGATCAGCGCGGGCGCCTGGCCTGCGATGCCGTGATCATGGTCGCCTCGCGCGTGGCGAATGACAGCCTGTTCCATGCGCTGAAGGCCCGGCAGGCCGAATGGGCGGATGCGGGCATCCGTTCGGTGCAGCTGATCGGCGATGCTAGCGCGCCCGGCCCGATCGCCTGGGCCACCTTTGCCGGCCACCGCTATGCACGCGAGCTGGACAGCGGGGTCTGGGCCGATGAGCATGGCGGCGATTGGGGCGACAGCCTGCCCTTCCGCCGAGAGATCACCGAACTGGCGGCGGATTGAGCCATGGATACCCGTAACAAAGCCATCGAGGTCGTCAATGTCGCCAAATCCTTCGGCACCTATCAGGCGCTGAAAGGGGTCAGCTTCGACATCTATGACAACGAGTTCTTCACCATGCTCGGCCCGTCGGGCTGTGGCAAGACCACGCTGCTGCGCATGATCGCCGGGTTCGAAGCCCCGACCAGCGGCACCATCCGCCTGCATGGCAAGGACATCCTGAGCCTGCCCCCGCACAAGCGACGGGTGAATACGGTGTTCCAAAGCTATGCGCTGTTCCCGCACATGACACTGGAGGCGAATATCGCCTTCGGGCTGGAGAACATGGGCTGGGCGAAAGACCGGCGCGAGGCCCGCGTGGCCGAGATGCTGGCCATGGTGCATATGTCGCAATTCGCCCGCCGCAAACCGGCGCAGCTGTCGGGCGGCCAGCGGCAGCGCGTGGCGCTGGCCCGCGCGCTTGCCCCCGAACCCGAAGTGCTGCTGCTGGACGAGCCGCTCTCGGCGCTGGACCTCAAGCTGCGTCAGGCGATGCGCGATGAATTGCGCGCCCTGCAACGCGCCACCGGCATCACCTTTGTCTTCGTGACCCATGATCAGGAAGAGGCGCTGGATATGTCGGACCGGATCTGCGTGCTGGGCCATGGCGAGATTCAGCATCTGGGCACCCCGACCGACATTTACGAAGACCCGGAAAACCGCTTTGTCGCGGATTTCATCGGCGAGACGAATTTCTTCGAGGTCGATGTGCTGCGCGTGGACGGCGATCAGGCCACCGTGCGCACGCCGATGGGGGTCACGCTGACCACCCTGCACAAGGGCGCACAGCCCGGCCAGCGCGCCACCCTGTCGCTGCGCCCCGAAAAGATCGGGATGGAGGATCAGGCGGCGGGCGAGCTGATGGAAGGTCAGATCATCACCAAGAATTACATGGGCGGCTATACCCATTACACGGTCGATGTGGGCGGCACCAAATTGCGCGTGTCCAAACGCAACGCGATTTCGCACAGCACCAGCTTCGATCTGGGCCGCCGGGTGAAACTGGGCTTCCGCCATGACAGCGCACGGGTGCTGGCGCGATGAAAACCCCCGATTTCCGCCTCTGGGGCCTTGCCCCGGCCTGGATCATCATGGCCTTCACGCTCATCCTGCCGATTGCCATCGTGCTGATGGTCAGCTTTGCCACGCGCGGCGCCTATGGCGGGTTTGAATGGGGCTTTTCGCCTGCCTCCTACACCCAGATCCTGTTCGAGGAAGGCTGGGAGGGCGAAACCGAATTTACCGCGCAATATCTGTGGATCATCGGGCGCACGCTCTGGCTTGCCGGGCTCACCACGCTGATCTGCGCCGCACTGGCCCTGCCCGCCGCCTATACCATCGCGCAGGCCGGGCCACGGCTGCGCGCGGTTCTGATCTATCTGGTGACGCTACCGTTCTGGGTGTCGATGATCGTGCGGGTCTATGCCTGGATCATCATTCTGGGCAATGACGGCGTGATCGAGAAAACCCTGCGCGGGCTGGGGCTGCTGGCCGATATCGACAGCCTGCTGTTCACCAATGGCGCGATGCTGACTGGCCTTGTTTACTCTTATATCCCGCTGATGATCCTGCCGGTGTTCGCCTCGGTCGAAAAGCTGGATCCGGCACTGATCGAGGCCAGCCATGATCTCTATGGCTCGCGCTGGGTCACGGCCCGGCGGGTGATCCTGCCGCTGGCGATGCCGGGGCTGATGGCCGGGGCGATCCTTGTGTTCGTGCCCTGCCTGGGGGCGGTGCTGGAGCCGATCCTGCTGGGCGGCGGCAAGGCCATGCTGATGGGCAACCTGATCCAGACGCAGTTCGGCGGCGGGCGCAACTGGCCCTTCGGCGCGGCCATTGCCATCCTGCTGATGGGGCTGGTGATGATCTTTCTGATGCTGAACGCGCTCAGGGCGCAGCGCGAGGTGGCCCATGGCGCATGATGTGAAACGCTATCCCGGCGCGCGCCTGTTTACCGCGCTGTTCTTTCTGTATCTCTATCTGCCCATCGCTGTGGTCATCGCGTTTTCCTTCAACGAAAACCGGCTCGTCTCGGTCTGGACCGGGTTTTCGCTGAAATGGTATGAAAGTGCGCTGTCCAACCGCGCGCTGATGGATGCGGTGAAGATCTCGCTCACCGTGGCGGTGATCGCCACCGCCATTGCCACCACCGTCGCACTGATGGCCGCGCTGGTGATCGTGCGGGGCCGCGATGTGCGCTTTCGCCGGGTGTCGGAAACCGTGGTCAACCTGCCCCTGCTGCTGCCCGAGATCGTGCTGGCGGTGGCGGTGCTGATCCTGTTTTCGCAGCTGGGCCTGCAAAACGGCATGGCCAAGCTGATCATCGCCCATACCGCCTTCTGCATCCCCTTTGCCTTCCTGCCGATCCGCGCCCGTCTGCAAGGCATGGAGGCGGATTTCGAAGAGGCGGCGCAGGATCTTTATGCCAGCCCCTGGGTGACCTTTCGCCGGGTCACGCTGCCGCTGATCGCGCCGGGGGTGTTTGCGGGGGCCATGCTGGCCTTCGTGATCTCGATGGATGATTTCATCACCTCCAACCTGCTGAACTCGGGCGGGTCGACCACCCTGCCCGTCTATATCTTCGGCCTGATCAAACAGGGCACCACGCCGGAGCTGAACGCGATTTCCACTCTGATCGTCGCAGGCTCGCTCATCCTTGCCACCACGGCCCTTGTGCTGACCTTCCGCAACCCGAACCGGGGCTGAACCCCGGCCCAATCTCAACAGGAGATCCCCATGAAACGCTTGCTTCTTACCTCCACGCTCATCACCCTGCCGCTGGCCGCCCAGGCCGCGGGAGAGCTGAACCTCTATGTCTGGTCCGACAGCATCGCGCCCGAGCTGATCGCCAAGTTCGAGACAGAGACCGGCATCAAGGTCAATGTCGACGGTTACAACTCCAACGAAGATCTGCTGACCAAATTGCAGGCCGGGGCCTCGGGCTATGATGTTGTCACCCCGTCGCAGCACTTCCTGAAGATCATGGTCGATGAAGGGCTGCTGGAGGATATCGACGCCCATTCGCTGGCGGCCTATCAGGCGGTCGACGTCAAATGGCGCAGCCAGTGGTGGGATCCGACCAACGAATTTTCGATTCCCGTTGCCTATGGCACCGCCGGTTTCACCGTGAACCGCGACCAATATACCGGCCCGGTCGACAGCTGGGCGGTGTATTTCGAACCGTCGGCAGAGCTTCAGGGCAAGATCGCCTCGCTGTCCTACCCCGACGAGGTGATCGGCGCGGCACAGCTCTATCTCGGCGTGCCCTTCTGTTCGGAGGATTCCGCCGAAATGAAAAAGGTTCTGGATCTGCTGATGGCGCAAAAGCCCTTCGTGGCCGCCTATACGTCGGACAATATCGAGAACCGCATTGGCGGCGGCGAGGTTGCGGCGCATTTCTGGTGGGATGGCAATTCGATGAAAACCCGGATGAATGACGGGGCAAAGATCGAATTTGCCATGCCGAAAGAAGGGCTTGTTGGCTGGCTTGACAGTTTTGCCGTGCCGAAGGGCGCGCCGAACGTCGACAATGCGAAAGCCTTCATCGACTTCATGTCGAAGGTCGAAAACGCGACGATGCAATACAATTACTACGGCCATTCCGCCCCGGTGGCGATTGATACCGCCACGGCGAAATACACGCCGGAAAATGCGCCGGAGCTGTTCCCCACGGTCCCGGTCGAGTTTTCGCGCACCTGCTCGCCCGCCGCGCAGGATCTGGTGACCAAGGTCTGGACCCAGCTCCTGCAATAACCCCCCAATCCCCCCGGCCCGCGTCGGGGGGGCTTTTTGCCTGAGGTGGCGCATGACGGCTGATCTTCTGTTGCACAACGCCCGCCTGTTCGGCGGCACGGCCCCGGTGGCGCTGGCGATCAGGGCGGGTCTGATCGACTGGATCGGGCCGGATGCCGATGCGCCGCCCGCGCAGCGCCGGATGGACGCCGAAGGGGCCACCCTGCTGCCCGGCTTCACCGAAAGCCATCTGCACATCTTTCTGGGCGGCACGGCGCTGGGGCAGCTCAATCTGGCCAGCCTCAGCACGGCAGAGGATTTCGCCACCGCGCTGCGCCGCTTTGCCGACACGCTGCCGCCCGGCGCATTCCTCTGCGCCTATGCTGCCAATTACGAAATGCTCGGCCCCGGCACCCGGCCCGATCGGCATGCGATTGACGCCGTGGTGGCGGACCGGCCAGTGTTCATCACCTCGACGGATTTTCACGCCGCCTGGGCCAATACCGCCGCCCTGACGCTGGCGGGCCTGTTGCACGGGGCCGAAACGCCGCCCGGCTCCGAAGTTGTGCTCGGCCCCGATGGTTTGGCGACCGGCGAGCTGCGCGAAGGGGCCGCGATGGAGCTGGTGCGCTGTCTGACCCCGACCGGCGGGCGCGACAGCACGGCGATGATCGGGCAGGAACCGCCCCATACCACGCCCGAACACCGCGCCCGCGACAAGGCCACCATCCTGCGCGCGCTGGAGTATTGTGCGCGCCATGGCATCACCTCGGCGGTGAACATGGATGGCAACCTCTATCAGGCCGGGCTGTTCACTGAACTCGCAGACCAGCTGCCGATCCGCGTCAAACTGCCGATGAACCTGACCGAAGATCAGGACGAAGCCCGGCGCGCAGCGCTGATTGCACAGGCGCAAAGCCCCGACCTCGGCAAGCTGTCCTTCGGTATGATCAAGATGTTCATGGACGGCGTCTATGACACCTGGACCGCGCATGTGGTCGGCGGCTATCCCGGCGATCCCGGCAATGACGGGCCGCGCCTGATTTCTGCGGCGGGCTTTGCCGATCTGGCGACCCGCGCCGATGCGGCGGGGCTGCAAATCGCGGTGCATGCCGTGGGTGATGGCGCGGTGCGGACGGTGATCGACGGTTATCAGGCGGCGCAGACCGCGAATGGCGCGCGCGACAGCCGCCACCGGATCGAACATATCGACACGATCCAGCCCGCCGATCTGCCGCGCCTGAAGGCGCTGGGGATCATGGCCTCGATGCAGCCGGTGCATCCGCCCGGCAGCGCGGGCCTGCCGCTGGAGCCGACGACCACGATCATGGGGCGCGACCGCTGGCCCACCGCCTTTCCGTGGCGGATGATCGTGGATCAGGGCACGCCGCTGGCCTTTGGCACCGATTGGCCGGTCTCGCCGCTGGATCCGCTGTTCTGCCTGCATTGCGCGCTGACCCGTCAGCTCTGGGCCGAAGACCTGCCCGACCAGCGGCTGACCCTGCCCGAGGCGCTGGCCGCTTATAGTGCCGCCGGGGCCTATGGCATGTTTGCCGACACCCGGCGCGGCCGTCTGGCGGTGGGGATGCAGGGCGATGTGATCCTGGTGGCGGGCGATCTGGCCGGGCTGTCGCACCACCCCGATGCCGCCCGCGTCACGCTGACGCTTTGTGACGGCAAGGTGATCTGGCAGGGCTGAGCCTCAGCGCTGCCGCCGCACCACCGGAACCCGCGATTTGTTGAGCGGATAGGCCACCGGCGGATGCGCCGGATGGCCCTCGGTCCGCCGCCAGAACCCCGGCCCGCCGCGCCGCGCCCAGGGGATCAGCGCCATGGCAAGGCCCGACACAAAGCCGCCCGCATGGGCCCAATAGGCCACGCCCCCCATATCGGTGGGCGTGTTCAGCCCGCCCAGAATCTGGATCCCGAACCAGAGGCCGAGCACGATCCACGCGGGAATCGCAAAGATGCGGAAGAAGATGATGAAGATGAACAGCACATCGACCTTGGCGCGCGGGAACAGCAGCAGATAGCCCCCCATCACCCCGGCAATCGCGCCCGAGGCCCCGACCATCGGGATCATCGACACCGGGTCCATCGCCACTTGCAGCAGCGCCGCGCCGATCCCGCTGAGGACATAAAAGGCCAGAAAGCCCAGATGCCCCATCAGATCTTCCAGATTGTCGCCGAAGATCCACAGGAACAGCATATTGCCGAACAGGTGCATCCAGCCGCCATGCAGGAACATCGAGGTCAGCACCCCGCCCCAGGCCCCGCTTTGCGTCAGTTCGGCGGGCACAAGGCCATAGGTATAGAAGAACCAGCCAATCGCATCCTCGTCCGGCAGGGTAAACCAGTAGCCAAGGAAGATCAGCACATTGGCCGCGATCAGCGCCCAGGTGACATATGCGGTGCGCCCCGAAGGGTTATGGTCGCGGATCGGAAACATGGCTCACGCTTTCCGATCCGCGCCCATCCGTCAAGCCATCAGCTGCCCGAAACCTCGGCCAGAAGCTGTGCATTGCCGCCCGAAGCGGTGGTGTCGATGCAGACGTGGCGTTCCAGCACCACATGCGCCAGATCCGGCATCCCGCCGATCAACGGCAGAATCGGCCCGCGCCGCTGGGCCAGTGCCTGCGCATGGGCACGCGGTTCTGTCCCCCAGTAGAGCGCGCCCGAAAAGCTCGACAGCCGGGTCAGTGCTGCCGGATCAAGGCCGGGGGCCTCGACCGCGAGCCCGCCCAGACGGCGCACCGCCTCGGCCTGCGCCAGGGCCGTCGCGGCATCAGGGCCAAGGCACAGAAGCGGCTGGCGCTGATAACCAGACAGGCGGTTGCTTTCGCCCGTCGGCCCCGGCAGATCATGGGTGAACAGGGCCGCCGCAGCCGGTGTCACCGCCGCAAGCTGGCGCGCGACCTCGGCTTCGGAAGCGGCGACCGCCGTTGAGGTTTCAGGGGCCGCCGGTTGGTACTGCACCGAGAACCGCGCCAGATAGTCTGGGCCGCCCGCTTTAGGGCCAGTGCCCGACAGGCCCTCGCCGCCAAAGGGCTGGCTGCCCACCACGGCGCCGATCTGGTTGCGGTTCACATAGGTGTTGCCGACATGCAGCCGTTCGATGATGCGCTGCACCCGGTCGTCGATACGGGTGTGCAGGCCGAAGGTCAGACCATAGCCGGTGGCATTCACCGCGTCGATCACCGCGTCGATCTCGCTGGCCTTGAATGGCACCACATGCAGCACCGGTCCGAAAATCTCGCGCGTCATCTGCGCGATGCCCGACACCCGGATCACCGTCGGCGCGATGAAGGTGCCGCCTTCGGGGGCTGTCAACTCCTTGACCACCCGGCCCTCGGCGCGGGCCGCCGCGATATAGGCGCGGATGTCGGCCTGTGCCTCGGCGTCGATCACCGGGCCGATGTCGGTGGCCAGATGCCAGGGGTTGCCCAGCGTCAGCTCGTCCATCGCGCCGGACAGCATCTCCAGCAGGTGATCGGCAATATCCTCCTGCACATAAAGGCAGCGCAGCGCCGAACAGCGTTGCCCCGCCGATTGGAACGAGGCCGCCAGAATATCGCGCACCGCCTGTTCGGGCAGCGCCGTGCTGTCGACCAGCATGGCATTCAGCCCGCCGGTTTCCGCGATCAGCGGCGCGGTCGGATCCAGATGATCGGCCATGGATTTGCGGATCAGCAGCGCGGTTTCGGTCGATCCGGTGAAACAGACGCCATTGACGCGCGGGTCGCGGGTCAGGGCCGCGCCGACGGTCGGGCCATCGCCGGGCAGCAGTTGCAGCGCCGTCGCCGGCACCCCTGCCCGGTGCAGGAGATCCACCGCCAGCGTCGCAATCAGCGGCGTCTGTTCGGCGGGTTTGGCCAGCACCGCATTGCCCGCGGCCAAAGCGGCGGCAATCTGGCCGGTGAAGATGGCAAGAGGGAAGTTCCACGGGCTGATACAGGTGAACAGGCCGCGCGGCGCGCCGGTCAGGCTTTCGCCCTGATCGGCATAATAACGCAGGAAATCCACCGCTTCGCGCAGTTCGGCGACGGCATCGGCCAGAGACTTGCCCGCCTCCCGCGCCAGCAGCGCGAAGATCGGGCCGAACTCGGCCTCGTAAAGATCGGCGGCGCGGCGCAGGATGGCGGCGCGCTCCATCGCGCTGGCCTCCCATATCTGCGCCCGGGCCAGCGCGGTCTCCACATCCGGCGTGCTGGCGGGCAGCACATTGCCGACGTGATCGCCCGTGGCGGGGTTGCGCATCTCGATCCGCTGCCCTCCGGCCACCGACCCGGCAAGGCGGGGGCGCGCATCAAAAATGGTGGTCTCGTGCGGATCGCGCGCTGCCGCGATGGCGGCCAGATCGGCGCTGTCGGTCAGATCCCAGCCCTTGGAATTGGTGCGGCGGCCAAATAGGCGTGGCCCGGTGGCGATGGCCGGGCTTTCCACCGGCATCATGCGTTCCATCGCGGTGATCGGGCAGGCCGCCACCTCTTCGGGAGTAACCTCCTCGTTGACGATCTGGTTCACGAAAGAGCTGTTGGCCCCGTTTTCCAGCAGACGCCGCACCAGATAGGCCAGCAGATCGCGATGCGCCCCGACCGGCGCATAGATGCGGCAGCGAGTCTTGCGGTCGGTCAGCACGATGTCATGCAGCCGCTCGCCCATGCCATGCAGGCGTTGGAATTCAAAGGATTTCAGATCGGTTGCCAGATCGAGGATCGCGGCCACCGTATGCGCATTATGCGTGGCGAATTGCGGATAGATCCGGTCGGTCATGCCCAGAAGCTTCTTGGCATTGGAGATATAGGACACATCGGTCGCCTGTTTGCGGGTGAACACCGGAAAGCTTTCCAGCCCCATCACCTGCGCCCGCTTCACCTCGGCATCCCAATAGGCGCCTTTCACCAGACGCACCATGATCTTGCGGTCCAGCCGGGCGGCAAGCGCATAGAGCCAGTCGATCACCGCGCCGGCCCGGCGGCCATAAGCCTGCACCACCACACCGAACCCGGCCCAGCCTTTCAGGCTTTTATCCTTCAGCACCTCTTCGATCACCTCCAGCGACAACGCCAGACGGTCCGCCTCTTCGGCGTCGATGTTGAAGCCCAGGCCCGCGGCCTTGGCCAGCCCGGCCAGAGCGCGCACGCGCGGCACCAGTTCGGCCATCACCCGGTCGCGCTTGGCAACCTCGTAGCGCGGATGCAGCGCCGACAGCTTGACCGAAATGCCCGGATTTTCGCGGATGTCGGCGCTGTGGGCGGCGGCGGCAATCGCGGTGATCGCCTTGGAATAGGCCAGATGATAGCGCCGGGCATCGCCTTCGGTGCGCGCCGCCTCGCCCAGCATGTCATAGCTGTAGGTATAGCCCTGCCCCTCCAGTTCGCGCGCGCGTTTCATCGCGGCTTCGATGGTTTCACCCAGCACGAACTGGCGGCCCATTTCTTTCATCGCGCGGCTCACGGCGGTGCGGATCACCGGCTCGCCCAGCCGTTTCATCGCGGCGCGCAGATGGCCGACGACGCCGGGCTCGCGGTCCTCCAGCACCTTGCCGGTCAGCATCAGCGCCCAGGTCGAGGCATTCACGAGGCTGGAGGCCGACCGGCCCAGATGGCGACCCCAGTCGGAGGGCGCAATCTTGTCCTCGATCAGCGCATCCATGGTTTCGGCATCCGGCACGCGCAGAAGCGCCTCTGCCAGACACATCAGCGCGATGCCCTCTTCGGTGGACAGGCCATATTCGGCCAGAAACACCTCCATCAGGCCGGGCTTCACCGAATTGCGGATGCGGCGCACCAGATCCGCACCCGAGGCGGTGATGCGGGTGCGGGTCGGC
Source organism: Gemmobacter fulvus (assembly GCF_018798885.1). Classification (NCBI taxonomy): domain Bacteria; kingdom Pseudomonadati; phylum Pseudomonadota; class Alphaproteobacteria; order Rhodobacterales; family Paracoccaceae; genus Gemmobacter; species Gemmobacter fulvus. The sequence goes on from NZ_CP076361.1 coordinate 411,519, forward strand.
TCGTCCAGCCCCGCCTCTGCGATCAGGCTGCGCACCAATGCGGCCTCATCGCGCAGGCTTTGAGTGTCGATGATGGTCCAGCTGTCCTGATGGTCGCGCGGCATGGTGCCCTCCTGATATTTGCGCCAAGAATAGCGCGGAAGTTGCGGGCGGTTTTCCCGATCCTGTGACAACATGCAGGCGATTCGCCTGAAATTGAGGGGACAGATCATGCCATCCGCCCGCATCGCACTGGATTCCTTTGATGATGCGATTCTGCGCATCCTCGCCGCCGAAGGACGGATCAGCGCCACCGAACTGGCCCGCCGCATCGGCCTGTCCAAATCACCCACCCAGGCCCGGCTGAAGCGGCTGGAGGACAGCGGCGTGATTGCCGGCTATCGTGCCCTGCTGGACCCCATCGCCATGGGCCTTGCGCATGTGGCCTTTGTCGAGGTCCGCCTATCGGACACGCGCGAGGCGGCGCTGCAAGCCTTCAACCGCGCGGTGCGTGCCATCCCTGAGGTGGAACAATGCCACATGATCGCCTCGCGTTTCGACTATCTGCTCAAGGTGCGCACCGCCGATATTCAGGATTATCGCCGTGTTCTGGCCGAGCGGCTGTCGGCCCTGCCCCATGTCGCCGCCACCTCGACCTATGTGGCGATGGAAGCGGTGAAGGAAAGCCCGATCTGACCGCGACCCTGCCACGTTTGCTATAAAACCGCCTGCGTGGTAGCCTGTGAGGGTTCGGGCACCGCGTTTTCAAAAGGCAGGTCATGGCCAGAATCGTTTTCTTTTCCCCGCAGGATTTCCGCAGCTTCACCGTCAGCAACCGGGATGTTCAACTGGGCGATGACATTGATATGTCCTTCGACATCATCGGTGTGGGCGCGCGCAGCTTTGCCGATGCGCTGTTCCTTCAGGCCCCAGCCGCGCCGCTGCATCCCCAGCAGCTGTTCGTCGGCTCCGGCGTCAGCGCCACAGGCAGCGGCATCAGCGGCGGGCGCTTCACCGGCTGGTTTGACTATGACACCGTGGCCTATAGCGACTATATCCTCGGCTTCTCGATCCGGTCCGAGACGGTTTTCGCCGCCGCCAACACCGCCCGCCTGACCGATGATCGGGCACTGTTGCGGCAGATGCTGGCGGGTGATGACAGCATCACCCTGCACCATGCCGCAGACGATGGTCGCTCCAATCTGGTCTTTGGCGGTGCGGGGCGGGATACGATCCGTGGTGCCGCGGGGGACGATCAGCTCACCGGCGATGTGGGCAATGACCGGCTGTTCGGGGGCCGGGGCGATGACACCCTGCGCGGCGGCGCGGAGGAAGACCGCCTGTCGGGCGCGGGTGGCGCGGATCGGCTGGTCGGTGACAGCGGGGCCGATACCCTGCTGGGTCACGCCGGGGAGGACAGTCTGGAGGGCGGCCGCGACGCCGATCTGCTGCGGGGCGGCACCGGGCACGACAGCCTGACCGGCGGCAGGGGCGATGATACCTGCGCCGGGGGCACGGGTGCCGATATCTTTGTCTTTCGGGCCGGAGACGGGCATGACCTTCTGCGCGATTTTGATCAGGGCAGCGACAAGATCCATATTCTTCTGGCGCGCGACGACCCCGAAGAGGTGCAGTTCGACATCCGCTATCAGAACGGAGATGCCGAGCTGCGCTTTTTGGATGTGGTCATCACCCTCGACAACATCGCGCAGGGCAGCCTGATCTTCAACGGCCCGGATGCGGATGTGGAGCTGATCCGCCTTTAATCCCCGGTGTCGGGTCGCTCTTTCAGGGGGCCATGCAGCACAGATGGAGACTTGGAGGCGGGTACCGGAATCGAACCGGTCTTCACGGATTTGCAATCCGCTGCGTAACCTCTCCGCCAACCCGCCGTTCCTTCAAGGTAGGCAGCATTTAGACTGTGGCGGCGACATGTGCAAGATATCTTCGCAACATTGCGGCCTTGATCATGCGATGAATTTTGTGTGCGAAAGGTGCAAACACCTTGGGCACGGGGGTGTCGGGGACGTATCGCCCTCGCGCCGCAAACCGATGCACGGCCGCTGCCTTCCGGCGCTGATTTTCAGGCATATGGTAGGCCCACTGGGACTCGAACCCAGACTGTATGGAGTTTAAGTCCACTCTCTCTACCGGTTGGAGTATGGGCCCCGGGATCCGAGCAATATCAGCCCTGTGGCGGGCGTTCAACCTCGCATGGGGTGCGGCGCTGACGGCAAAAGCCGCAGAGCCCGCGGCATGTCTTGCGGCACTCGACCGCTGATGCGGTCTCATGCCCTGCGCGTCAGACAGCCGCCGTTACATCAGCGGTTTCGCAGGCCCGCCGCAGAGCAGCGTGACAATCGTCTCACCGCCCGTCATCTCGATGGCGGCGACATCCATCGGGCGGCGGTCAAGATCGCCGCCGCTCAGCTCGATCGTGCCTGCGCCATGAAAGGTCGCGTCCAGCAGACTGATCAGCGCGTCACCACGCAGGGTGGCGGTGACGCCGCCTGCAATGCGGTGGATGGCCGAAGGGGTGATGCGACGTGCGCCTACGATCAGTTCCATGCAATGTCCTTCGGCCCGCGCCGGGGTGAGAAAGCTGGAAAAAGCCCCTCTGATCAGGGGCTTTTCCGGTGTTTTGCCAGTCGGGGCCAAGGATATGCGCGGGCCGGAACTGCCCGGAGGGATACCCTCTCCCCCCTGTTCTCAGCTACAGCCGCTCGTCCCGCCGCAGGTATTGCACTTCATGCAGGTGCCGTTGCGGACCAGCGTGTAATTGCCGCATTCGCCGCAGGCTTCGCCCTCGTAACCCTGCATTTTGGCCTTGGTGCGCGCGTCCATCGACACCGAGCCAGAGCTGAGGGCCGTGCTGCCGTGGGTGCCGGTGGCAAGACCGGCTTCCGGCAGCAGCATCGACAGGGCGCTGCTGTCCCCGGCCAGCGAGGTCGCGCCCATGCCGCCTTGCAGCACCACCAGATCCTTCGGCAGCCGCTTGCGCAGATAGCCGGTCGACGAGATCTGGCGCAGCACTTCCAGCGATTTGGAGGCGGCGCTTTCGCTCACCGGCTCCACATTGCTGCGTTTGCCTTCGCCCACACCACCGCCGATGTCATCGAAGCTGGCGCCCTTTGGGGCCACATGCGCGAGGTCGGTGCGGTCCAGATAGCTGACGGCCAGTTCCCGGAATACATAGTCGAGGATCGAGGTTGCGTTCTTGATGCTGTCATTGCCCTGCACCATGCCCGCCGGTTCGAACTTGGTGAAGGTGAAGGCATCGACAAACTCTTCCAGCGGCACGCCATATTGCAGGCCGACCGACACCGCGATGGCGAAGTTGTTCATCATGGCGCGGAAGCCCGCCCCTTCCTTGTGCATGTCGATGAAGATCTCGCCCAGCTGACCATCGCCATATTCGCCGGTGCGCAGATAGACCTTGTGACCACCGACCACCGCCTTCTGGGTATAGCCCTTGCGGCGCTCGGGCAGCTTTTCGCGATGGCTGCGCACGATTTCCTTGACGATCACCTTTTCGATGATCTTTTCGGCCAGCACGATGGCCTTTTCCTGCTGCGAGCCCGAGGCCAGGATCTCTTCGGCCTCTTCGTCATCCTCGACCAGAGCTGAGGCGAGCGGCTGGCTCAGTTTCGATCCGTCCCGATAGAGCGCGTTGGCCTTGATGCCGAGGCTGTGCGACAGCTCATACGCCGCCAGCGTCTCACCGATGCCTGCCGAATTCGGCATGTTGATGGTCTTGGAGATCGCACCCGAAATGAAGCTCTGCGCGGCGGCCATCATGTGAATGTGGCTTTCCACCGACAAGTAACGCGTGCCCTTCTTGCCGCAGGCATTGGCGCAATCGAACACCGAATAATGCGCCGCTTTCAGGAAGGGCGCGCCTTCCAGAGTCATCGTGCCGCACACATGGTCGTTGGCGGCGTCGATCTGGGCCTTGGTGAAGCCAAGGTGGCGCAGCAGATCGAAGGTCGGATCGTTCAGCTTGTCAGCCGGGATGCCCAGCGTGCCCTTGCAGAACTCTTCGCCCAGCGTCCACTGGTTGAACACAAAGCGGATGTCAAAGGCCGAGGGCAGCGCCGCTTCGATCTTTTCCAGCTCGCGCGGGCCGAACCCATGGCCGATCAGCGCGGTGTGATTGATGCCCGGGCAATTGCCTATGGTGCCATGGCCCACGGCATAAGCGACGATTTCCGCGATCTGGCCGCTGGAATAGCCCAGCTTTTCCAGCGCCGCCGGAACCGACTGGTTGATGATCTTGAAATAACCCCCGCCCGCCAGTTTCTTGAACTTCACCAGCGCGAAGTCCGGCTCGATCCCGGTGGTGTCGCAATCCATCACCAGACCGATGGTGCCGGTGGGCGCAATCACCGTGGTCTGCGCATTGCGGTAGCCGTGCTTTTCGCCAAGGGTCAGCGCGTCATCCCAGGCGGCTTTCGCCAGCGTGACCAGTTCGGCATCGGGGCAATTGGCGGCGTCCAGCGCCACCGGCACCACATTCACCGCCTCATAGCCGTCGGTATGGCCATAGGCCGCGCGGCGGTGGTTGCGGATCACGCGCAGCATATGGCTGGCATTGCGGGCATAGCCTGCAAAGGCGCCACGTTCCGAGGCCACTTCGGCCGAGGTGGCATAGGTCACGCCGGTCATCAGCGCGGTCAGCGCGCCGCACAGCGCCCGGCCTTCGGTGCTGTCATAACCAAGGCCCATGTTCATCAGCAGGCCGCCGATATTGGCGTAACCAAGGCCCAGGGTTCGGAAATCATACGAAAGCTGGGCAATTTCCTTCGACGGGAATTGCGCCATCATCACCGAGATTTCGAGCGTGAGCGTCCAGAGCCGGGTCGCATGCACATAGGCCTGCGCATCAAACTTGCCCGCCTTGAAGAAGGTCAGCAGGTTCATCGACGCCAGATTGCAGGCGGTATCATCAAGGAACATATATTCCGAACAGGGGTTCGATCCGCGGATCGGGCCGTCTTCGGGGCAGGTGTGCCAGGCGTTCACGGTGTCGTGGAACTGGATGCCCGGATCGGCACAGGCCCAAGCGGCATGACCGATCTGGTCCCACAGCTCTTTCGCCTTGACGGTCTTGGCCACCTTGCCATCGGTGCGGCGGATCAGCGCCCAGTCGGCATCGTCCTTGACCGCCGTCAGGAAGGCATCGGTGACGCGGACCGAGTTGTTGGAGTTCTGGCCCGACACCGAAATATAGGCCTCGGAATCCCAATCGGTGTCATAGGTCGGGAATTCGATGCTGGTGAAACCCTGCCGCGCATATTGCAGCACGCGGTTGATATAGGTTTCCGGGATCATCGACTTTTTCGCCGCGCGGATCGCGGTTTTCAGCGCCGCGTTCTTGGTCGCATCGGCGGCATCTTCCGCCGTGCCATCCCATTGGGCGATCGCCGCGAAGATCGCGTTCAGATGCGCCTCGTGCATCTTCGAGCCGGCAACGAGGCTGGCGACCTTCTGTTCTTCGATCACCTTCCAGTTGATGAAGGCTTCGACATCGGGGTGATCCATGTCGCAGATCACCATCTTGGCCGCGCGCCGCGTGGTGCCGCCCGATTTGATCGCGCCGGCAGCCCGGTCACCGATCTTGAGGAAGCCCATCAGGCCCGAGGATTTGCCGCCGCCAGAAAGTTTCTCGCCCTCGCCGCGCAAGCTGGAGAAGTTGGTGCCGGTGCCCGAGCCATATTTGAACAGACGTGCCTCGCGGACCCAGAGGTCCATGATGCCGCCCTCGCCCACCAGATCATCCTTCACCGACTGGATGAAACAGGCATGGGGCTGCGGATGTTCATAGGCGCTGGCCGATTTGGTCAGCACGCCGGTTTCGTGATCGACGTAGAAGTGGCCCTGCGACGGGCCGTCAATGCCATAGGCCCAATGCAGCCCGGTGTTGAACCACTGCGGGCTGTTCGGGGCCGCCATCTGGCGGGCGAGCATGTAGCGCATTTCGTCATAATAGGCGCGGGCGTCGGCTTCGGTGGTGAAATAACCACCCTTCCAGCCCCAATAGGCCCAAGCCCCGGCCAGACGGTCGAACACCTGCTTGGCCGAGGTTTCGCCGACAATACGCTGATCTTCCGGCAGTTTTGCCAGCTCGGCCTCGTCCGCGACCGAGCGCCACAGGAACTCGGGCACGCCCTTTTCCTTCACGCGCTTCAGACGGGCCGGAACCCCGGCCTTGCGGAAGTATTTCTGCGCCAGAACGTCGGAGGCGACCTGGCTCCAGCCCTCGGGCACTTCGACGGCTTCGTTGCGGAACACCACTTTGCCATCCGGGTTGCGGATTTCGGACAGGGTGGTGCTGAACGACATGGCACCATAAGCGCCGGTGGTTTCCGTCGTGAACTTCCGCTCGATCTTCATCTGCCCCAAGGTCCCTTGTGTGTGGCGGGCCTTCGCCCTGCCGTTTGTCCTCGTCCGCGCTTTGCGTCGGCATACAGGAACCATCGCGCTGCCCGTCTGGCCGGACAGCGCGCACCACAGCATGACATGCGGCGCATCTTGTGATTCTGATCTGCATCCCCACGACAAAACACCAGATTTTGTGTGCTGTGTCGTTGCGATGACAAACTGTCGGAAATTTCTTCCCCATTCAACGAGAAAATTTGCTCCCCGCCGCGCTATTTAGTGTTGACGGGTGACTTACCCACAAGGGGTATGATTTCTGATCGATTCAGACCACGGGCGGGCCGCTGTGGATGGTTTCGGGGACAACTGCGGGACACCTTGGCCAAAGCCCCGCAAATATTCAGGGAATGGGCAGATTTGCGGGAAAGGCTTCATGCCCTGCCTGAACGGGGATAACTCGGTTGCCGTAACGGAAGATGCGCCACGATCTGCCGCCAGCAGATTTTGTGCCAACACAAGCTGTTGTGGCGGCAAAGTAACATTCCCTTAATCTGACACTAAGGCTGGATCAGAATCGGGCAAGCGCCGGGCTGATTCCCGCAGCCGGTCGGCAAGGGAGTGATGCGCCCGGTTTTTCCCATTGGCAGCGCGGGAACCAAACCGCAGTCTCGGGCCTGTTTCCTGCGGGCATATCTGCCGCGCAGCATCACAAGGGGAAAGCGGATGAGCCTGATCAAGACTCTGGCCAAGGTTGCCATCGGCGTGGCGATTGCCAAGGGCGTGAACCATGTCACACAGAACGGTCTGCCGGGCCGCAGCAGCGGCAGCGCGGGCACCAGCCGCAGCGGCGGTGGCCTGGGCGATCTGGGCAATCTGCTCGGCGGCAAGGCCGGTGGCGGCATGTCGGGCGGGCTGGGGGGGCTGCTGGATGGTTTGACCGGCGGCGGCACGACCAGCCGCAGCACCAGCCGCCGCAGCTCCGCCCCCTCGGGTCTGGAGGGGCTGCTGGGCGGCGCCGGTGGGTTGGGCGGGCTGCTCGGGGGCTTGCTGGGCGGGGCGTCGGCAACCACCCGCACGAGTTCGCGCAGCACGGGCGGGCTTGGCGCGATGCTGAATGATGCGCTGACGGGGCAGGCTTCGCCCGAGGAACCGAGCCGCGATCAGGAACTGGCCGCCGCCCTGATGCTGCGCGCGATGGTGCAGGCCGCCAAGGCCGATGGCGTGCTGGATGCCGAGGAGAAGGCGCAGCTGATGCAGGCGCTGGACGGGGCCGAAGATGCCGAAATCGCCTTTGTTAATCAAGAGCTTGCCGCCCCGGTCGATGTGGACGCACTGGTGCGGCAGGTGCCCGTCGGCATGGAAGCGCAGGTCTATGCGGTGTCATTGGCCGCCATCCGGCTCGATCATCCGAGCGAGGTGCGCTATTTGCAGGATCTGGCGCAGGCACTGGAACTGGACCGGCAAGAGGTGAATGACATTCACCGCAGTGCCGGTGTGGCCCCCCTTTACGCCTGACCGCAGGGGGAAGGGTCGACCACCCTTCCCTTTCCCTATGGAGCCGCCCGCGCAAATCCCGTAAACGGGGCAAAAGACGGGATCAGAGGGGCCCATGAGCGAGACGATCATCACCCGCTGCGAGGCCAAGGGTCTGCGCATGACCGAACAGAGGCGCATCGTCGCGCGTGTCATCGGGGCGGCGGACGATCATCCTGATGTGGAAGAGCTTTATGCCCGCGCTGCCGCCATCGACCCGCGCATTTCGCTGGCCACTGTCTATCGCACCGTCAAACTGTTCGAAGAGGCGGGGATTCTGGAAAAGCTGGAATTCGGCGATGGCCGCGCGCGCTATGAAGATGCCGACCGCGATCACCACGACCATCTGATCGACGTCAACTCTGGTCAGGTCATCGAATTCATTGATCCCGACATTGAAGAGCTGCAAGAACGCATCGCCCAGCGGTTGGGCTATCGGCTGATCGGGCATCGGCTGGAACTTCTGGGCGTGCCGCTCAAGAAAGCATGACATGACCGATACAAAAGACAACCTGCGCGGCATCCTGCTGATGGTCGCCGCGATGGGCGGCTTTGCTCTGGAAGATATGTTCATCAAATGGGCCGCCGCCGATCTGCCCACCGGGCAGATCCTTGTCATGCTGGGCGTGGTCGGCACGCCGGTCTTTGCGCTGATGGCGAGGATGGAGGGCGCGCGGGCCTGGTCGCGCCTTGCCTGGCACCCGGCGGTGATCTGGCGCAATCTGGGCGAGATGGTGGGGACATTCGGCTTCATCACCGCGCTGGCGCTGACACCGCTGACCACTGCCACCGCGATCTTTCAGGCCGCGCCACTGGCCGTCACGCTGGGGGCTGCGCTGTTTCTGGGCGAAAAGGTCGGCTGGCGACGGTGGAGCGCGATCCTGCTGGGCTTTGTCGGCGTGCTGATCATCATCCGCCCCGGTTTCGACGGTTTTGTGCTGGCCTCGCTCTGGTCGGTGCTGGCGGTGATCGGCCTGTCGGTGCGCGATGTGGCCACCCGGCGCATCCCTGGCAGCATCACCACGGCGCAGATCTCGGCCTGGGGCTTTTTCGCCGTGGCCCTGCTGGGCGCGATGATGCTGGCGGTGACGGGTGGTGCGGTGATGCCGACTGTGGCGCAATCGGGCTATATGGCCGGGGCACTGTTCTTCGGCATTTCGGGCTATTGGGCGATCACGCAGGCGATGCGCGTGGGCGAGGTGTCGGTGGTCACGCCCTTCCGCTATGCGCGGCTGGTCTTTGCCATGGTGATCGGCATGGTGGTGTTTGCCGAACGGCCCGATGCCATCACCTTTGCCGGGGCGGCGCTGATCATCGGATCTGGGCTTTACACCTTTGCGCGTGAACGGATGCGCAAACGCGCGGCGGCCCGGCTTCAGGCCTGAGGCCGGATCCTGCCAGGCACGGCGATCCCGGTCGTTGGGCTGGGACGTCGGGCGTCTGTGCGCGTCATCAAACCGGCATATCGCCGCCCTATACCCGCCCCAACGCCGCAACCCGGCGCTTGCACCGCCAATTTCACCGCCCAAAGCCCTGCTACCGCAAACGCGCCCTTCCCACATGCGGCAACGCAAGGTAAAGACCGGGCCGAGAGCATGCTTCCTCAGGAGGAACACCCCCATGAGCACAATCATCGACATTCACGCCCGCGAAATCCTCGACAGCCGCGGCAATCCCACCGTCGAGGTGGATGTGACGCTGGAAAGCGGCGCCATGGGCCGGGCTGCCGTGCCCTCGGGCGCCTCGACCGGCGCGCATGAAGCGAACGAGCGCCGCGACGGCGACAAGTCGCGCTACATGGGCAAGGGCGTGCTGGAAGCCGTCGCTGCCGTCAATGGCGAGATTGCCGAAGAACTGGTCGGTTATGATGCGACCGAACAGGTCGGCATCGACCGCACCCTGATCGAGATGGACGGCACCCCGAACAAGGCCCGTCTTGGGGCCAATGCCATCCTCGGCGTGTCGCTGGCCGTGGCCAAGGCCGCTGCCGAAGTGACCGGCCAGCCGCTGTATCGGTATGTCGGCGGCACCTCGGCCCGGGTTCTGCCGGTGCCGATGATGAACATCATCAATGGCGGCGAACATGCCGACAACCCGATCGACATTCAGGAATTCATGATCATGCCGGTCGCGGCATCGAACATCCGCGAAGCGGTGCGGATGGGGGCCGAAGTGTTCCACACCCTGAAGAAAGAGCTGTCGGCGGCGGGTCTTTCGACCGGCATCGGTGACGAGGGCGGCTTTGCGCCGAACCTTAGCTCCACCCGCGTGGCGCTTGATTTCATTCTGAAATCCATCGAAAAAGCTGGCTACAAGCCGGGCGAGGACATCTATCTGGCCCTCGATTGCGCCTCGACCGAATATTACAAGGGCGGCAAATACGAGATGAAGGGCGAAGGCCTGTCGCTCAGCTCGGACGAGAATGTCGACTATCTTGCCAAGCTCTGCGCCGACTATCCGATCATCTCGATCGAGGATGGCATGGCCGAGGATGACTGGGCCGGCTGGAAAGCCCTGACCGACCGTCTGGGCGGCAAGGTGCAGCTGGTGGGCGACGATCTGTTCGTGACCAACCCGCGCCGTCTGGCCGAAGGCATCGCCAAGGGCTGTGCTAACTCCATGCTGGTCAAGGTCAACCAGATCGGCACGCTGACCGAAACGTTGCAAGCCGTCGATATGGCGCATCGCGCGCGGTATACCAACGTCATGTCGCACCGCTCGGGCGAGACCGAGGATGCCACGATTGCCGATCTGGCCGTGGCCACCAATTGCGGTCAGATCAAGACTGGCAGCCTTGCGCGGTCTGACCGGTTGGCGAAATACAACCAGTTGATCCGTATCGAAGAAATGCTGGGCGAAGTGGCCGAGTTTGCGGGCCGGTCGATCCTCAAGGCCTGATCGGTTTCCACGGTTTTCTGCACACGGCGCGTCTTTCGGGGCGCGCCGTTCTGCATGGTGCCGTTCGCATCTGTTCCCGTCGTAGAGACATAAGTGCCATTGCGGGCACGCCCCCGCCTCGACCAGCTTGGCGCGGACCGTTGCAGCAAGCAGCGGCATTTCGGGAGGAGGAACTTCATGAATATCATCACCGCATTGGCGATCTCCATCGGGGCGCTGGCCGCTGTCGCGACCTGGCTGTGCCTGGGCACCGGGCTGGGATTGCAGGTCTGGGCGCTGTTCATTGCCTGGGGCAGCTTTTACCACACCGGCGGCAAGACCGACGGGCTGAGCAAATCCGCGATCAACCATCTGTGGGGTGTGGCGGTGGCGGCGGTCACGCTGGTGATCGTGGGCACGGTGGGCGGCTCGGTCATCGTGACCTCGCTGATTGTCGGCACTTCTGTCGTGGTGCTGGTGCTGGGCGCGCATCTGCCGCTTCTGGCGACCATCCCGGCGGCGGTCTATGGCTATGCCTCGACCGCAGCCTTCTGCCTGCTGACCGGGGTGGCGATTGGCGATGCGGCGGCGGTGGCCGCAGCGGCGGGGATCGTGTTCATCTCGCTGTTGCTGGGCAATCTGTTCGGCTTCGTCTCTGAAAAGCTGGCCGGTATGCTGGCCAAATCGGCCTGATCGCGCGACGGATCCGGCGCGGGAGGGCGCGCCGGACCGGCCCCCGAGGCCGAATTGTGCCGGGCACAAGATAGCCATGGCACCGCGCCTGCCAAAGATTTAGGCAAGACGCATGAAGGATATGCCCCAAACCCAAGACTCGCCGCGCGGCCTTGCATTCGCGCTGTCTGCCTATGTGATGTGGGGCTTCCTGCCCCTCTACATGAAGGCGCTGGCCCATATTCCGGCGGCAGAGGTGATTGCCCATCGGGTGATGTGGTCGGTGCCGGTGGCCGGGCTGGTGCTGATCTGGCTGGGCCGCACGGCGGATCTGGCGACAGCCCTGCGCAATCCGCGCATGTTGGGCATGGGCGTGGTGACGGCGGCGCTGATCTCGCTCAACTGGGGGATCTATGTCTGGGCGATCCAGAACGGCCATGCGCTCGACGCCGCGCTTGGCTATTACATCAACCCGCTGTTCAGCGTGTTTCTGGGCGCGGTGCTGTTGGGCGAAAAGCTGAACCGGGCACAGCTGGTGGCCATTGCGCTGGCCGTCTGTGCCGTGGCGGTGCTGACCTGGGATGCGGGCCGCCTGCCCGTGCTGGCACTTGGCATGACGCTGACCTGGGCCGCCTATGCCTATTTCAAGAAACAGCTCCCCATCGGGCCCAATCAGGGCTTCATGCTGGAAGTGCTGCTGCTGCTGCCCTTCGCGCTGATCTATGCGATCTGGTTGCAGGCCACCGGGCAAAGTCATTTCCTGAATGGCGTCGGGTTTGACAGCCTTATGCTGGCACTGGCCGGGATCGTGACGGCGGTGCCGCTGATCCTCTATGCCAATGGGGCCAAGCTGCTGCGCCTGTCGACCATCGGCATCCTGCAATATGTCGCACCGACGATGATCTTCCTCACGGCGGTGTTTGTCTTTGGTGAGCCGTTCGGCACAGCCAAGATGGTGGCCTTCCCGATGATCTGGGCGGCGCTGGCGATCTATACTTTCGGCATGGTGCAATCTGCTCGCAGCCGCAACGCGACGGCGGGATAAGCGCCGGATCAGACGCCGGGCCTGCTGATCTGCCCACCGCCAACCTGCCCGGCCACGCCTGTCGTCGTCGGGCCAGAGGTTGGCAGACCACGCGCCACGCGCACCGCCAGAAAGGCGAAGGCCTGCGCCTCCAGCATATCGCCGTCCAGCCCAACCGCCTCGACCGGCAGCACATCGCAGGGCATCAGCGCGGCCAGATGCGCCATCAGCGTGGCATTGTGCCGACCGCCGCCGGTGACCAGCAGCTGCGACACCGGCAAGGGGAAATGCTCGGCCCCGCGGGCCACGGCTTCGGCGGCGGCACGGGTCAGCGTGGCGGCGGCATCGGCATCGGACAGGTGCGACACCGCCTGAAGAAGTGCGTGGAAGTCATTGCGGTCCAAGGATTTTGGCGGTATCCGGTAAAAGAACGGATGCGCCAGAAAGGCGGCGATGATCGCCGGATCAGCCTGTCCCTGCGCCGCCAAAGCGCCGCCCTCATCCTGCGTCAGCCCGCGCCGCGCGCGCATCAGATCATTGACCGGCGCATTGGCCGGGCCCGTATCGAAGGCAAGGCAGGCCCCTTCGGCATCCGGCGCAGACCGGGACGGATCGACCCAGGTCAGATTGCCAACGCCCCCGAGATTGAGAAAGGCCACCGGCGCTTCGGCCTTGATGCGTTTGGCACAGGCAAAGTGGAAATAGGGGGCCAGCGGCGCACCCTGCCCGCCCAGCCCAACATCGGCGCTGCGGAAATCCCAGACCACCGGCACACCCAGCACCTCGGCCAGAACCGAGCCATTGCCCGCCTGATGTGTGCCACGCCCGCCCGGATCATGCGCCAGCGTCTGGCCGTGAAAACCGATCAGGTCAGCCCCGGCAATCTGGCTCAGCAATTCGGCATGGGCGGTCTCGACCACCTCGGCCGCCGCCTCTACCCCCGGATCACCGGGCCAGAGACCAAGGGCATCGCGGATCAACCCGCGTTCTTCCTCATCATAGGCGCGATAGCCGGTTTCGCCGAATTCGAGGATACGTTCGCCATCGGTGAACAGCATGGCGGCATCGACCCCGTCCAGCGAAGTGCCCGACATCGCCCCGAGCGCCCAGATCGGCCCCGCCTTCAACATGGCTTCCCCTCGCCCTCTGCCGCAGATATATGCGTCACGTTGATATAAAGCACGAGAACGCCATGACCTACCACCCGAAATCCGACTTCATGCGCGTGATGATGGAGCGCGGCTATCTGGCCGACTGCACCGATTATCAGGCGCTCGACGAGGCTTTGGTCAAGGGGATCGTGCCCGCCTATATCGGCTACGATGCCACGGCGGCCTCGCTGCATGTGGGGCACCTGCTCAACATCATGATGTTGCGCTGGCTGCAAAAGACCGGGCACAAGCCGATCACCCTGATGGGCGGCGGCACCACCAAGGTGGGCGACCCGTCCTTCCGCAGCGAAGAGCGCCCGCTGCTGACGCCGGAAAAGATTGACGACAATATCGCCGGCATGAAGCAGGTCTTTGCCCGCTACCTCGATTACGGCGATGCGCCCAACGGGGCCATCATGCTGAACAATGCCGAATGGCTGGACAATCTGAACTACCTCGATTTCCTGCGCGACATCGGGCGGCATTTCAGTGTCAACCGCATGCTGTCGTTTGAATCGGTGAAATCGCGGCTGGACCGGGAACAAAGCCTGTCCTTCCTCGAATTCAACTACATGATCCTGCAAGCCTATGATTTCCTTGAAATCCATCGGCGCTATGGTTGCCTTTTGCAGATGGGCGGCTCGGATCAATGGGGCAATATCATCAACGGGATCGACCTGACCCGCCGGGTGATCGACGCGCAGATCTTTGGCCTGACCTCGCCGCTGCTGACCACCAGCGACGGCAAGAAAATGGGCAAATCGGCGGGCGGCGCGGTCTGGCTGAATGGCGCGATGCTGAGCCCCTATGAGTTCTGGCAATTCTGGCGCAATACCACCGATGCCGATGTGGGCCGGTTCCTCAAGCTCTATACCGAACTGCCGGTCGAGGAATGTGACCGGCTGGGCGCGCTGGCGGGGGCCGAGATCAACGGCGCGAAGATCATTCTGGCCAATGCGGTGACGACGCTGCTGCATGGCCCGGATGCGGCTGCGGCGGCTGAGGCGACGGCGCGGGAAGTGTTTGAAAAGGGCGGCGTGGGCGATGATCTGCCGACCCTTGCGCTATCGGTCGCGGATCTGGCCGATGGCATCACCGTGGCACAGCTGTTCGTGCGTACCGGCCTGTCACCCTCGGGCAAGGATGCCAAACGGCTGATTCAGGAGGGCGGCGCGCGGCTGAATGATGAGATCGTGCTGGATGCGGGGCACAAGCTGCACGCGGGCGATCTGGTCGATCCGGTGAAGCTGACGGCGGGCAAGAAGCGCCACGCACTGGTCACCCTGGGCTGAGCGCAAAAAAAGGGCGCGCCGCGATGTGGCGCGCCCCGGTCTGTTGTCAGGCCAGTTCAGGCAACAAAGATATGATCGCCAATGACCAGAGAATCCACAGCCACATTCTCGACGATCAGCCGCCCCGAGGCAAAGCGCAGAATGGCATCGCCATCGCGGTAGACTACATCAAATTCACCGGTCACGCGCAGCCTGTCAGCGTCCAGATCGAAATCCGTGACCACGTCGTTGCCGTCCCCGCTAGCGAAGACGAAGATATCAGCCCCGCCATCGCCGGTCAGTGTATCGGCCCGGATCCCGCCTGACAGGGTATCCCGCCCGGCACCGCCAAACAGCTGATCACTCCCGTTTTCGCCGAACAGACGGTCATTGCCGCGCCCGCCAAACAGGAAATCATTGTCGCCGCCGCCAAACAGCGAGTCATTGCCGGTGGCGATTTCGCTTTCGCCCAGACGATCCTTGCCGCCGCCGCCATAGACCCGGTCATTGCCATTGGAATCGTAGATCACATCATCGCCGTATCCGGCGTTGATCCGGTCATTTCCATCGCCCCCGCGCGCCGTGTCGTTGCCGCCGAGCAGGTCAAGCACAAAGCCGTTTTTGGAATGGAAGCCCAGCGGATTGTCGAGGAAGATCGCGTTGGCCTTCACGGTGCCGGCCACCCGCCAGTCCATATCCGCAAGGATCTGCGCCAGTTGCGCGGCCCCTGCGGGTTTGCTCAGATTGGGCAGATCGTCCAGCGACAGGTTCAGGCCGCTGAACTTGCCGATCAGGGCGTTGGAACCGGCCTCACGGATGGTCAGCCCGGTAAAGGTGCCATCCAGCAAGGCCGTCACCAGCCCGTCCTTCAGCCGGTAGTCAAAGTCAGACCCGCTGAAGTCGTATTTGAAGAAGTCATTCTGCAACACGAGCGAATCCGCGTCTTCGCGTTGCACGGCAACCCCGCCGAACAGGGACAGGACAGCATTTGAAAGGGCACTCGTTGAAATGAGATTGGATAAGACTGGCATAGCAGACTCCATTTTTCATATGCCGTTACGTTAGGCCTCGCCGTGGCACAGGTCAACAAAACTGCTTGCCCCAAGGGCAGGCCAGATATGAAAACGGCGGCCCCGGGGGACCGCCGTCTGCTGTCTGTGCGAGGGTCGGTTATTCGACCAGGCTGACCTTGGCCATCCGGTCCGGCGCGCTCACCTCGCCATTGCCGCCTGCGCCCTTCTTGATCGCATCGACCACATCCATGCCTTCGACCACACGGCCGACGATGGTGTATTGGCCATCCAGATGCGGCGCCGGGGCAAACATGATGAAGAACTGGCTGTTGGCCGAGTTCGGATCCATCGAGCGTGCCATGCCGACGACACCCCGGTCAAAGCTGAGCGAAGAAAATTCGGCCGCCAGATCAGGCTTGGACGATCCGCCCATGCCCGCCTCGGCAGAGCCACCGGCCTTGCCATATTGCACGTCGCCGGTCTGCGCCATGAAGCCGTCGATCACGCGGTGGAACACCACATCATCATAAGCGCCTTCCTTGGCCAAGGCCGCGATCTGCGCCACATGGTTCGGAGCAACATCCGGCAGCAGATCAATCACGATCTGGCCCTTGGTGCTGCCATCCACCTCGATCACCAGATTGGGGCCGGGGCCGTCATCGGCCAGTGCGGGCGTGGCGCTCTGGCTCAGGGCAAAGCCGCCCAGAACCGCCATGCCAAGCGCGAACAGCCCGCCTGCCACAAACCGCTCACGCGACATCAGCAGCCACCTTGACCGAGATCATGCGATCCGGGGTTGCCGGCGGCTCGCCACGCAGGATCTTGTCAACGAATTCCATGCCCGAGATCACGCGGCCATAGACCGTGTATTGACCATTCAGGAAGTGGTTGTCCTTGAAATTGATGAAGAACTGGCTGTTGGCCGAATTCGGGTTGGACGAGCGGGCAGCGCCCAGCGTGCCACGGTCATGCGGCAGCTTGGAGAACTCGGCCGGCAGATCCGGCAGATTCGATCCGCCCGTGCCTGCGCGGCGCAGGTTGAAGTTGTTTTCCATATTGCCGTTTTCCACGTCGCCGGTCTGGGCCATGAAGCCGTCGATCACGCGGTGGAAGCACACATTGTCATAGGCACCGGCGCGGGCCAGTTCCTTCATGCGGGCGCTGTGCAGCGGCGCAACATCCGCCAGAAGTTCAATCACCACCTCGCCGTCTTTCAGCGCCATGATGATGGTGTTTTCGGGGTCTTTGATCTCGGCCATCCGGTCGGTCTCCTCTGTTCTGGCGCGCAAGGTAATGGGGCGGCGGGCCGAGGGAAAGGGCAAACCCGCGTGATCGGTTGACGCGGGGGACTGTTCGGCGGAAACAGGAGGAAAGACACCCCTGAGGAGGCTGCAATGGGCTGGAAGACACTCGACGACATGGATCTGGCGGGCAAAGTGGTGCTGCTGCGCGTGGATGTGAACGTGCCGATGGAACATGGCGTGGTCACCGATGCGACGCGGATCGAAAAGATCGTGCCGACGGTGAAGGACATTCAGGCCAAGGGCGGCAAGGTGGTACTGCTGGCGCATTTCGACCGGCCCAAGGGCAAGGTCGTGCCCGAGATGAGTCTGGGCCATGTGCAGGCGGCGCTGGCGGGCGCGCTTGACTGCAAGGTGGTCTTTGCGGCGGATTGCATCGGCCCGGTTGCGGCAGAGGCGATTGCGGCAGCGGCCCCCGGCGATGTGGTGCTGCTGGAGAACACCCGTTTCCACGCGGGCGAGGAAAAGAACGACCCGGCGCTGGCCCGCGCCATGGCCGATCTGGGCGATGTCTTTGTGAATGATGCGTTTTCGGCGGCGCACCGCGCCCATGCCTCGACCGAAGGGCTGGCGCGGCTGTTGCCTGCGGCGGCGGGGCGGCTGATGGCGGCAGAGCTGAAGGCGCTGGAAGCGGCGCTGGGGCAGCCGCAGCGCCCGGTGGTGGCGGTGGTGGGCGGCGCGAAAGTGTCGACCAAGCTGGATCTGCTGGGCAATCTGGTCAGCAAGGTGGACCATCTGGTGATTGGCGGCGGCATGGCCAATACCTTCTTGGTGGCGCAGGGGATCGAGGTCGGCAAAAGCCTTGCCGAACGCGACATGGCCGATACCGCGCGCGAGATTCTGGCCAAGGCGCAGGCGGCGGGCTGCACCATCCATCTGCCGATCGACGTGGTGGTGGCGCGCGAGTTCAAGGCCCATGCCGCGCATGACACCGTGGCGGCGGCGGCCTGCCCCGCCGATGCGATGATTCTGGATGCCGGGCCGCAAACGGTGGCGGCGCTGGAAGCCGTGTTTGCCTCGGCCAAGACCTTGATCTGGAATGGCCCGCTGGGCGCGTTCGAGCTGGAGCCGTTTGACGCCGCGACCAATGCCGCGGCCCGGTCGGTGGCGCGGCTGACGCGCGCGGGCAGCCTCATCTCGGTCGCGGGCGGCGGTGATACGGTGGCGGCGCTGAACAAGGCGGGCGCGGCTGAGGACTTCAGCTTCATCTCCACCGCAGGCGGTGCCTTCCTGGAATGGATGGAAGGCAAGGCCCTGCCGGGCGTGGCCGCACTCGACGTCTGACCGAAAGCAAAGGCCCGCGCGGAGTGATCTGCGCGGGTCTTTTGACGTTTCTTAGGGTCGGGTCAGATCAGATCCATCGTGCCAAGCCGCGAGGCCAACGCGTCGATATCCGTCCAGCCGAGGATCTTGATGGAATTGCCATCCAGTTCGAGGAAGGTGCTACCGCCGCGCGTGACGGCATAGGCCTCCAGCACGTCCTGAGCCGTCTCCATGCCCTCCCAATATTCGGCCCCCAGAATGAGGCGGTCTTCGTCGGTCATGTCGGTCACGACATCCGCGCCGGACTTGCCAGAGAAGATGAAGTAATCCGTGCCCTCGCCGCCGCGCAGCCGGTCAGCACCCAACCCGCCGTCAAGCCGATCTTCGCCACCGCCGCCCCGCAGCTGATCGTTGCCGGTGCCGCCCATCAGCGTATCCTGCGCGAAGCCGCCAATCAGGGTATCATTGCCGCGATTGCCTTCCAGCAGGTCGCGCCCGGCCTCGCCTTGCAGCAGATCCGCGCCGC
Organism: Gemmobacter fulvus; assembly: GCF_018798885.1. Lineage (NCBI taxonomy): Bacteria > Pseudomonadati > Pseudomonadota > Alphaproteobacteria > Rhodobacterales > Paracoccaceae > Gemmobacter > Gemmobacter fulvus. The sequence goes on from NZ_CP076361.1 coordinate 430,507, forward strand.
CATCGCCCGCAAGCGTGTCATTGCCAGCGCCACCGTTCAGCGTGTCATCGCCGCCGAAGCCTTGCAGATTGTCGCGCCATTTGGTGCCCGACATCCGGTCGGCATCCGCAAAGAGTTCCGCAAAGAACGCGCGACCCGAGGCACCTTCCAGAAAATCCAGCAAATCGGCCAGATCAATCGGCGCGCTGGTCATGCGCAGGATGGGTTGCCCGAACACCGTGATCTGCGCCGCCGTGACCGTGCCTTCTCCCACGCCGTTTTCAAAGGTGTAATCGCCGGTCAGCGCAAGCCGCTTGCCCGCAAAGCTGAGGCTGAGACGACCGGCATCGTCAGCCGAGACCGGGCCGAATGTGCCGTCGAAAAAGGCCGACAGATCAATGCCTTTTTTGATGTTCCGGGTGGCGTCAAGTGTGGACACAGTAATCTCCTTACAGGAAAGATCCCGGACCGAGGGTCCGTGAAAACCAAGATTAACAAATCATTAAGGGGGCCTCGCGCGCGACGTCAAGATTTTGCGATAGCGGCCCGCCCCGCCTGACGGCGCGCGCGACAATCCACCGTGCAGATACCCGGTTGTTCCCGCAGGGCGGATAATGCGCGGGGGCGGCGGCGCCGACAAACGCATGATTCGGGCGGGAGCCACTGCGGACCGGAGATCGGCGGAATGATGCCTGATGCGGTGATTTTCCGGCCTTGTCACAACATTTTTGCGGATCGCGGAGACTGTTAGCGCCAACAGGATTGCGCGACGCTCAGGGCGGCACTAGTGGCAGGCCAAAGGCCTTGCGGCCTTGCGCAGTGCAAACAGATGAGGAGCATCCGACATGCGGGCCACCAAGCAGGTGCAGAAGATCCTGAGCAATTACGAAGGCGAGAATGCCGGTGTGAAAGGCAACCTCTGCCGGATGCTGATGGAAGGCAAACTGGGCGGCACCGGCAAGATGATCATCCTGCCCGTCGATCAGGGTTTCGAGCATGGCCCGGCACGGACCTTTGCCGCCAATCCGGTCGGCTATGACCCGCATTACCACTATCAGCTGGCCATCGACGCCGGGCTGAACGCCTATGCCGCCCCGCTGGGCATGCTGGAAGCAGGCGCGGATACCTTTGCAGGCCAGATCCCGACGATCCTGAAAGTGAACTCGGCAAACTCGCTGATGAGCGATGGCGCGGGCAAAAATCAGGCGGTCACCGCCTCGGTCGATGATGCGCTGCGCCTTGGCTGTGCTGCCATCGGCTTTACCATCTACCCCGGCTCGGACTGCCAACTGGACATGTACGAAGAAATCGTCGAGATGCGCCGCGAGGCTGCGGCCAAGGGCGTGGCGACGGTGATCTGGTCCTATCCGCGCGGCGAAGCCATCACCAAGGACGGCGAGACCGCCATCGACGTGGCCGCCTATGCGGCCCAGATTGCGGCGCTGATCGGTGCGCATATCATCAAGATCAAGCTGTCGACCGATCACCTGATGCTGGGCGAGGCCAAGAAGGTCTATGAAGCGCAGAACATCGACATCGCCACGCAGGCCGCCCGTGTGCGGCATTGCATGGATGCCTCGTTCGGCGGGCGTCGGATTGTCGTCTTCTCGGGCGGGGCCAAGAAGGGCGAAGACTCGGTCTATGACGATGCCCGCGCCATCCGTGACGGCGGCGGCAACGGCTCGATCATCGGGCGCAACTCGTTCCAGCGCGAACGCGGCGATGCGCTGGCCATGCTGGCCAAGCTGGTCGACATCTACAAAGGCAAGGCCTGATCCTGGCCTTCAGGGCGGGGGTTCCCCGCCCTGAACCGCCTTCGGGCGGCAGAAATCTGCAACTTTCTGGATTCCTCACGTTTTTTCCCGATTCACATTGTGATTCGGCCATGCCATAGTGTGCGGACCCCGCCCGATGATCGCGGCGCGGCACTGGCAGAGACGCATATGACCGCACATCGCCCCTCCATTGGCAGCCTGATGATTTTCGCCCTCGCGCTGACGCTGGGCGGCTATTTCACCTTTGCGGCCGTGCAGGGCGATTACGGCGTGTTCCGCCGCGTGCAGATCAATGCCGAGGCCGATGCGCTACGGACCGAGCGTGACCGGCTGCAAAAAGAGCTGGCGGAATTGCAGAACCGCACACTGCGCCTGTCGGATGCCTATCTGGACATCGACCTGCTGGATGAGCAGGTGCGCGATGTTCTGGGCTATATCCGCGCCGACGAGATCGTCATCCGCTGATCCCCCTTTCATACCGCGAAGATCAGGCGCCCGGCACCGGGTCTGGCCTGCCGTTGGGCCTGCGCAAATCCAAGGCCCATGCCGCAGCGCGGCGGAGGAAAGTCTTGCGCGACTCCTTATTTCTCCGATAAAGTGAAGATAGTTTAACGCTGAACTATTTTGCCACCACGGGAGGGAGCCGCATGGCCACCAAGAAGGCACCAGAGAGACCGAATGTCTCGAAAGATGAGCTTCTGAAATTTTACCGCGAGATGCTTTTGATCCGCCGGTTCGAGGAAAAGGCGGGCCAGCTTTATGGCATGGGCCTGATCGGTGGGTTCTGCCACCTTTATATCGGGCAGGAAGCTGTGGTCGTGGGCCTTGAGGCGGCGACCAAAGAGGGCGACAAGCGCATCACCTCCTACCGCGATCACGGCCATATGCTGGCCTGCGGCATGGACCCCAAGGGTGTCATGGCCGAACTGACCGGGCGCATCGGTGGCTATTCCAAGGGCAAGGGCGGCTCCATGCACATGTTCTCGAAGGAGCGCCATTTCTACGGCGGCCACGGGATCGTGGGCGCGCAGGTGCCGCTGGGGGCAGGCCTTGCCTTCGCCGACAAATATCTGGGCAATGACAACGTGACCTTCGCCTATTTCGGCGATGGGGCGGCCAACCAGGGCCAGGTCTACGAGACCTACAACATGGCAGAGCTGTGGAATCTGCCGGTGATCTTCGTGATCGAAAACAACCAATATGCCATGGGCACCAGCGTCAAACGCTCGACCAAATCCCCCTCGCTGTGGGAACGTGGCGCGGCGTATGGCATCAAGGGCGAAGCTGTGGACGGCATGGATGTGCTGGCCGTGAAAGCGGCGGCTGAAAAGGCCGTGGCGGCCTGCCGTGCGGGCGAAGGCCCCTATATCCTTGAAATGATGACCTATCGCTATCGCGGCCACTCGATGTCTGACCCGGCGAAATACCGCACCCGCGAAGAGGTGCAGAAAATGAAGGATGAAAAGGACGCCATCGAGCATGTGCGCGACCTGCTGGTGCAGGGCGGACTGGCCTCGGATGACGATCTGAAAGCCATCGACAAGGAGATCAAGGCCATCGTCAACGAGGCCGCAGAATTCTCCAAGGAAAGCCCGGAGCCGCCTGTCAGCGAGCTTTGGACCGATATCTACGCGTAAGGGGGAAAGACATGGCAATTCAGGTTCTCATGCCCGCGCTTTCTCCGACGATGGAGGAAGGCACGCTGGCCAAATGGCTGGTGAAAGAGGGTGATGCGGTGAAATCCGGCCAGATTCTGGCCGAGATCGAGACCGACAAGGCGACGATGGAGTTTGAAGCGGTTGATGAAGGCATCATCGGCAAGCTTCTGGTCGCGGAAGGCACCGCGAATGTGAAGGTGAACACGCCGATCGCACTGCTGGTGGAAGAGGGCGAAAGCGCCGATGCACCTGCGGCAGCGGCGGCGGCGCCTGCCCCAGCAGCAGCAGCAGCTGCGGCCCCGGCGGCGGCGGCCCCCGCACCGGCGGCGGCAAAGGCCCCGGTCGAGGTTGTGTCGAAAGCATCGCCGGATTGGCCGGAAGGCACCGCGATGAAAACCATGACCGTGCGCGAGGCGCTGCGCGAGGCCATGGCCGAAGAGATGCGGGCAAACCCCACGGTTTTCCTGATGGGCGAGGAAGTCGGCGAATATCAGGGTGCCTACAAGATCAGCCAGGGCCTTCTGGACGAGTTCGGCGCCAAACGGGTGATCGACACGCCAATCACCGAACATGGCTTTGCCGGTTTGGCAGTGGGCGCGTCCTGGGGCGGCCTGAACCCGATTGTGGAGTTCATGACCTTCAACTTCGCCATGCAGGCGATTGACCACCTGATCAACTCGGCGGCGAAAACCAACTACATGTCGGGCGGCCAGATGGGCGCGCCGATCGTGTTCCGCGGGGCCAATGGCGCTGCCGCCCGCGTGGGCGCACAGCACAGCCATGATTACGCAGCGTGGTATGCGCAGATTCCGGGCCTGAAAGTGGTGATGCCCTATTCGGCAGCAGATGCGAAAGGCCTGCTGAAACAGGCGATCCGCGATCCGAACCCGGTGATCTTCCTGGAAAACGAGATCCTCTATGGTCGGTCGTTCGAAGTGCCGGTGCTGGATGATTTCACCATTCCCTTCGGCAAGGCCCGCGTCTGGCGCGAAGGCAGCGATGTGACCATCGTATCTTTCGGCATCGGCATGACCTATGCGCTGGAAGCGGCGGATCTGCTGGCGAAAGACGGGATTTCTGCCGAGGTGATCGACCTGCGCACCCTGCGCCCGATTGATTACGATACGGTTCTGGCCTCGGTGATGAAAACCAACCGCTGCGTGACCGTCGAGGAAGGTTTCCCCGTCGGCTCCATCGGCAACCACCTGTCCGCCACGATCATGGAGCGCGCCTTCGATTACCTCGATGCGCCGGTGATCAACTGCACGGGCAAGGATGTGCCGATGCCCTATGCGGCCAATCTTGAGAAACTCGCTCTGGTGACGACGGCGGAAGTTGTCGAAGCCGTCAAATCCGTCTGCTATCGCTGAGGTGTGACATGGCTGTTCAAGTTCTGATGCCCGCGCTCTCGCCCACGATGGAAGAGGGCACGCTGGCAAAATGGTTGATCAAGGAAGGGGATACGGTCAAATCAGGCCAGATCCTCGCCGAGATCGAAACCGACAAGGCAACGATGGAGTTCGAGGCCGTTGATGAAGGTGTGATCGGCAAGCTTCTGATCGCCGAGGGCACGGCGGGGGTGAAGGTCAACACACCCATCGCCCTGCTGCTGGAAGATGGCGAAAGCGCCGATGCGGCGGTGGCGGCTCCGGCCCCTGCGGCGGCAGCGGCGGCCCCGGTTGCTTCGGCCCCGGCCCCGGCGGCTGTTGCAGCGGCACCCGCTGCTGCGGCCCCCAAGGCCGAAGGCGCGCGTGTCTTCGCCTCGCCCCTCGCCCGGCGCATCGCGGCGGAAAAAGGGCTGGATCTCAGCGCGGTCAAAGGCTCCGGCCCGCATGGCCGCATTGTGAAGGCCGATGTGGAAGGCACTGTCGCAGCCCCGAAAGTGGCAGCAGCAGCGGCCCCGGTTACCGCCCCGGCGGCAGCCCCCGCCCCGGTGGCCGCCGCCGCGGCACCGACCGGCCCGTCGACCGAGACTGTGCTGAAAATGTATGCGGATCGGGCCTTTACCGAAGTGCCGCTGGACGGGATGCGCCGGACCATCGCGGCGCGGCTGACCGAGGCAAAACAGACCATCCCGCATTTCTATCTGCGCCGCGAAGTGCAGCTGGACACGTTGATGGCCTTCCGCGAACAACTGAACAAATCGCTGGAAGGGCGCGGCGTGAAGCTGTCGGTCAATGACTTCATCATCAAGGCCTGCGCGCTGGCGCTGCAAGCCGTGCCTGCGGCGAATGCCGTCTGGGCCGGGGACCGGATGCTGCGGCTGAAGCCTTCGGATGTGGCGGTGGCCGTGGCGATTGACGGTGGCCTGTTCACCCCGGTTCTGCGCGATGCCGACAAGAAGTCGCTGTCGGCGCTGTCGGCCGAGATGAAGGATCTGGCCACCCGCGCGAAAACCAAGAAGCTCGCCCCGCACGAATATCAGGGCGGCAGCTTCGCCATCTCGAACCTCGGCATGATGGGGATCGAGAATTTCGACGCCGTGATCAACCCGCCGCATGGGTCGATTCTGGCGGTTGGCGCGGGCATCAAGAAGCCGGTGGTCAATAAGGCGGGTGAGGTGGTCGTGGCCACGATGATGAGCATGACGCTTTCGGTGGATCACCGGGTCATCGACGGGGCCTTGGGGGCAGAATTCCTCAAGGCGATCATCGACAACCTTGAAAACCCGATGACCATGCTGGCCTGAACCGGCCTGCAGCAGAATGGAAAAAGGCCCCGGAGCATCTGCTCCGGGGCCTTTTTCATGGCGCTGCGCTTTGGTTCAGTCGCAGCCGCGGATCACCTGATCCATCATCACGGCGGGCTGCGGACACCCCGCTTCCCCCACCACTTTGGCCGGAACGCCCGCGACGGTGGTGCAGGGCGGCACGTCTTGCAGAACCACCGACCCCGCCGCGATTCGCGAGCAATGGCCGATATGGATATTGCCCAACACCTTCGCCCCAGCTCCGATCAGCACGCCATCACCGATCTTGGGATGGCGGTCACCATCCTCCTTGCCGGTGCCGCCCAGCGTCACCGAATGCAGCATCGACACGTTGTCACCGACCACCGCCGTCTCGCCAATCACGATGGAATGGGCGTGGTCGATCATGATGCCCTTGCCCAGCCGCGCTGCGGGATGGATGTCGACGCCGAACACCTCGGACACACGCATCTGCACGAAATAGGCCAGATCAATCCGGCCGCAGGTCCAGAGCCAATGGCCGATCCGATATGCCTGAACCGCCTGATATCCCTTGAAAAACAGGATCGGTTGCAGGTAGCGGTGGCAGGCGGGATCGCGGTCATAGACCGCCATCAGATCGGCCCGCGCCGATTGCCCCAGTTCGGGATCGGCCTGATAGGCCTCGTCGGCAATCTCGCGCAGGATCTGCTCGCTCATCTCGCCCGAGGCGAGTTTCAGCGAAAAGCGATAGGCCATCGCGCGTTCCATCGTCGGATGATGCAGCAGGCTGGAATGGACCAGACCGCCCAGCAAAGGCTCAACGCCAATGGCCGCAACCGCCTCGTCACAGACCCGCGACCAGACAGGATCAAGTGGCATCACCTTCTGTTTGACTTCGGGCATCTTCGCTCTCCGCAGATATTTCGGCTATTATAGCGCAGATACGCCGTTCTGCCAGCGGTTCAAGCCGGATCACGGCGCCCATACCAGTGCAGCAGACGCTGAATTGTCAGGGCGATGGCGTCCAGATAGGCCGGATCGGCCCAGCACGGCTCTTGCCGCTGCGGCAGAACGGCGGCCCGCGCCAGCAGGCTGCCATTGCCCCAGACCGGATGGGCCCGGCCAAAGCGCTTGGCATAGTGATGCGCAAAATGGGCCTCTTGCAGCATCCGGTCGACCACAGCCGGGCGTGCCGCCGCAGGGGCGGCCAGCACCACCCGTGCGGCGGCCTGAAGATCTCCGGGCAGGATGCGCCGCATGTGGATCAGAGCCCGATGGGCAGCACACGAAACGGACCATGCCCGAAGCTGGTCGATATCTGCGCCACGGCAATCGCTATGCCATCCGGCGCCCCATCCTCGGCCATCATCGCCGCGCTGTAGTGCCAGACCGGGGTCGAGACCGTGATCTCGCGCAGAATGGTCGCATCGCGCATAACGCGGACCAGATACTGTTCGCGCTCCTCGCCCAGTGGCACATCCGCACCTTCCCAACTGTCACCGTCGATCCGGGTGCGGCGGATCCAGCCGAAGCGGAGGCCGTCGCCTTCGGGCTGCATACGCAGATGGGCGGGCGCATAGGGCCGAAGGCCGACACCGGCAAAGGCGCGCACCCGATGCACCACCGCCGGATCATCATAGCCCCGCGAGGCAAGACCCACGCGATAGTGCCGGTCCAGCCCGCGCGCCGAGGGCGCAAGCTCAAGCGGCACAAGGGTTCTGTCCAGCAGCACGATCTGGCTGCCGATCGGCCATTCCAGTGGCTGGACGCCATCGGTGCCCAACTGGCCGCGCAGGCGCAGCGACAGCTCGTAGGTGGAAGGTCCGACCAGCGTGGCGGTGACAAACTGGAACACTTCCCAGACACCCATCACCGGATCACCGATGGCCAGCGCATTCGCCCCATTCAGCACCGCAGCCTGCGAGGCGGAGGACAACTGGCCTGCCGTCATGCGCACCCGCAGCGGTGCCCCCCTGTCCCACAGGCCCGGTGCCACCGCTGCCAGCACTGTCTCTGTCCGCCCGACGGTGGCAGAGGCGGCAACAAGCTTGTTGAACACATATCCCGCATCCTCGGAGGCGGCCCAGACCGCAACCGTCCGGGCCAGGGCTTTGCCGCAACCGCGATATGCGGCGCATGGGGCGCTTCGTCGCCGGTCATCAACGGCAGATCCAGAAACACCGGATAGACCGGCAGCGGCGCAATGAAACTGCGAGGGGCGATGCGTTCTTCCTCATATTCGCTGGGGCGATAGATGCCCGCCTCGGTGCGGACCGCATCAACCAGCAAAGCCTCGGCCTGCTCCACCCTGTCGATGCGATAACGCTGGCCCGCATGATCAACCACATCGCCCGCCCCCAGATGGCAAAGCGAACGCGGCAGCGCGAACCGCGCCGTGTCGCGGGCGATCCGCGCTTCGGCCAGCCAGCGTTCGGCAATCGACATGCCCTCGGCGGTGGTCAGCACCAGCGGCAGATCGGATTGCGATACGCCCGGCACGGCATCACCGGGAAATTGCGCCTCGGCCTGCCGCAGCGCAAAATCGCCCTCGGCTTCGATATGGCCAATCAGCACCCGCCCGGCCATTTCCGCCTCGGCAGTCCGCGAGGTCTCGAACGCGCCGCTCAGTTCGTTGGACAGAGCGAGCATGTCATCGGTGATCCGGGCCGTAACCTGCCCGTCGCGCATCCTGAACTGCAAAACACCGTCACGGTCCACCGCCTCGAACCCATAGGCCAGCATCAAGGCCTGCAATGCCGCGCGCGCCGTGCCGAGATCTGAGATGTGATAGCCGCGCACCACCCCATGCAGGGCCGATACATCAAAGCTGTGCAGCCCGGCCCGGTCGCAGAGCTCGGCCACAACTGCGGCCAGCGTCTGACCGCTCGCCCGGCCAGACAGCCAGTGCCCCCGGGCATAATTGTCGCCATCGGCCCAGACAGAAACCGTGTTGGGAAAGGCCGGAAATGGCCGGGCATCCCAGGCCCAGACATGCGCGCGCGCCATGTCAATCATCCGCCCGTCATACAGGGCAGAGGCCGGGTTGTGGCGCGCATCACTCCAATATTCCCGCATGGCCCGCAGATATTGCATCTGCATCAGATCATCGCGCCGCCCGCTGGAAAACTTGGGCAAGACCGATTCCGACGATTTGGGATCGAGGAACTTGTTCGGCTGATTGGCGCCTTTGTCGATGGCGGCACAGCCATATTCGGTAAAGCGCACAGGTTTGGAGCCGGGCACCCAAGCGGTCGCCACAGCAGAGCGCACCCCGCCAATCCGATCATGGTGCAGTTCCGACCACCAGGACCGGATATCCTTGTAACGAAACACCCAGGGCTCGCCATGGGCACCATCCTCGATGGGTTTGCGGCGTTGCAGGATTTCGGCCTCGGCACTGTCGTAATACCAGTCGAAGCCTTCGCCGCCCGCCACATTGGCCTTCAGATAGTCGAGGTTGTAAAGGCTGCCCCATGCGGCATCGGCATGGCTTTCCCCATCGCGCCAATCGGCCAGCGGCATGTAATTGTCGATGCCCAGTCAAATCGAGGCCAGATAGCACTTAAAGTGTTGTTTTATTAGTGTTTTTCGGCTTGCCATTTTGTCAGCCAGACCCGAGAAACTCAATTGAGACCCTAAATCGACAGAAATCCATTCTTCAGCTTCTTCAATGGTTTAGGTTTGCAGTCCTCCCTAGCACAATCAGGTGAAGTTCCCTTTGTGCAGGTAACAACGTGCTACCCACCCTAGAAAGCATCGTGCCCGGTCTCGAAGGGGTAGAAAGCCTCAGCGAGTTTGCTGAGAAGTTTGTCAGCCTTGTTCCTTCCCGCACTTCTCAGAGGTTGGCCCTGCCGCTAGCACTTTTGGCCCGAGATGCAATTGGGAAGAAGTGGAGCGACTTGGCAACACGGCAGTCCGTTCGACGCACCCAAAGGCTTAAGATGGTGCGTGACGAAAAGAGGGCGCAGCAGGAATTACTGGAGCTTAACCGCCAGGCAGCAGCAAAAGAACGCGAACGTCAGCGGGGGCGAGAAACCTCACGCCAACTACTTTCAACCCCCGAAGGCCGAGCAAAACACGTGGCGGCCACACGGAAGCACCACAAGGCCAACCCCCATCGCCAGATAGCGAACAAGTTGCGGGTTCGGGTTGGCGACGCCTTGAAGAACGATGGGGCACGGAAAGGCGCGAAAACCATGGAGCTAGTCGGCTGCACGATAGAGCATCTTATGGCCCACCTGGAACGCCAGTTTCAGCCTGGCATGAGCTGGGCCAACCAAGGCTTGTGGCACATCGATCACGTTCGCCCCTGTGCATCGTTCGACCTGACGTGTCCCGATGCCCAGCGAGAGTGCTTCAATTGGAAGAACTTACAGCCCTTATGGGCCGCCGACAACTTGACCAAAAGTGACAGACTGGACTGGACTAGTCGGGTCAACATTCCCCAAAGGTGAACTATACTGTCACCGCAAAAATCGCCCTTGCAACACGCTCAACTAAATCAAACGTATACTCGACCTGAGCGCGGTCAATAGGCCATCTCTGATTTGGATATGATGGGTCAATATCTGCTTCATGTGCAATTTTGTTCCGCCGATCAACAATAAGACCAAAGTTAGTCTTCAATGTCTTGGCATCCACACCAACACTTGCACCTACCTCAACCCACAACGAAACTGGACTAAACAATCGAACCGCGTCAGCCACTTTATCAGGTTGCTGAAATGAAACATACCCATGTCGGCTGCGTATCTCCGCTTCCAGAGTAGCCGGAGTTACACCAATCATCACACCAATAGGGATTGGAAACTTATTAAAGGCATCAGTTCGATTTCTAATGGCGCCATAACACTCCAGCATACCAAGACGAGTGAGCTCATGAATAAAAAAATCAAAGGCGCTTACCGCCATTACAATCTCTGATCTCAATATATCAGACAAATCAACGGCCGCAGTAAGTTGAGCTGACAAAGAAGCATGTAACCCATGAAGCTCCCTTGCCCTAACCATTGCCTGCTCGAAAGCGTCAAGTGCCTGCTGCATTCAGCACCGCAATCACTTTGTCAGCACATTCATCGAACAAACGCAAAAAATCCTCTTGGGAACCTTGGGTGTTTTCCAAAACTTTGCCAACCTGCTTTAGTTGGTCTGGAGTTAGTTCAAAAATTGGAACTTGATGCTCTTGAGAAAACGCAATAAGTGAGTTGAAGTCGGGCATCTGCAGAATTGGAATAGATGGATCAATATTTGCCGCTGCATAAATTTCCTGAGGCAACAATAAGCCAGATTTGCTAAGGACGGGCAGAAGAGTGTCCCTCACATTACTTTCGAGCTGGTCAATCCAAGACTGAAACGCTCGTGATGGCGCCTTTGCTCTCGGCCGATACTTCTGAACGACGTAGCCGATGAACTTAGTGCTCACGTCTGGAAAGGGGTAAGCGGCATCCTTAAGAGCTGTCGTACTAGCAGCCGCATCAGCCCAAGACTTCCACTTGGGAATAACATTTGCGAGTGATTTGACCGCCATATTGGAAAAATAATCAGGGTGCATTGGTATGATAAAGAAATCACTAATAGACAACAAATTCTGATTTAGAGCACCCAAGCTTGGACTCATGTCAACAATAGCAATATCTATATTGTTCTCAGCGGCAGTCATTTTAAGAAGGTGATTTATGGCTCCTGGCAAGTTCCTAAGCGTAACAACTGACCCAGATAGCTCCTGCGAAATACCAAGTGTGACTTCATATTCAGCTAAACCGATATTGCCCGGTAGCAAAAATAGGTTGTCGTTCTTGGGGATACTGACAAGGCGAACAGGGACAATAGGACTGGGCCGCGACTCAAAAGCAGGCACCAAGCCCTCTTTAATATTGAGAGGAACGCCTGCGTCCATTCCTTGTATGCTATCGCTTGTCTCAAGATCCTCAAGGCCAAGAACCATACCCGTCAAATTACATTGCGGATCACAATCGACAAGCATCACTCGCTTACCCTTTCGGGCAAGCATCCATCCAAGATTAAACGCTGTGGTCGTTTTGCTTACGCCGCCCTTGTGGTTGAAAAGGCTAAGAACCGCCACCATCGTAGTCTCCCATGCTTTGCCTTAACACTACTTTGCCTTGCTCTGCTAAGCTAGTGAAATATCGAGATGATTTCCTTGGCGCACAACAAGCAGTCAGGTGCTCGGACAGCTTTTTGCTTAAGCATGTCAGGTGCTTAGTCACCGAGACCACCCGGCAGGACTCGACCAGGGCCAAAACGATGTGCCTAGTTGGCGTAGCGTTGCAGCGCATCCCGTTCAGCGGCCATGATTTCAGCCTTGGGGCGCCACGTTGGATCGACTTGGCTTGCCTCAAACAGGCGCCCGGTTAGCCGCCTTGCGACGAACAGCTTCTCGCGACCATTTGGCAGGGCATCAAAGTTTGCGAAGTCATCTGCAATCCCCTTCTGCCGCTTGTTCGGCAGCTTCATGCCTTCTTTGGTGACAGCAACCCCTGTGATGATCCTGGGCTGGCCAGGGCGGAACAGCTTGGTCTTGTGACCGTGCAGCCGATAGGACGAAAAGATCTTCCTTGCTGCATACAGGAGCCCCCTGGTCGCACCTATGCCAGTGAACACAACATCATCAACGTAGACAGTAATCACGCAACCCTTTGTGGCCGCCAGCTTGGCCAAAGCGTCGAACATGTCCTCGTAGGCAAAGTAGGAAAGGATCGGGCTGGAGCTGCTGCCAGTTGGCAAGTGACCATCTACGGTGAGCAACTTGGTCAGAATGCCAGAGACGTCTCCCGAGCAAAGCATTCGATCCAGAAAGAAGTGGTGGACTGCCTGCGATCGGACGGAGGGGTAAAACTTCCGCACATCGATCTTCACGCAGCCCGCATCCACAGAATGCCCGCTAGCGTTGGTGATGTATGACCTCCCCCTGATTGCAGAATGCAGGTAATCTGGGGTGTCAATTTTGGCCAGAAGCAAGGCTACGCGCTTGTGCACCTTGTCCAGCTTCGGCTTGGGTTCTTGGATCGGCCGACCGGTTTTCTTGTCGGTCCATCTCTTGTAGTTGTCCGTTGCTGCGCAAAGCTCGTTCAGCTCATCGAGCGTTACCCGCAACCGGTCCGCCAGCATTTGGGGACTGGTGATCTTGTAGAAAATGGACTGGTTGCGGGGGTAGCTCATCGCTCAGACCCTCTGTAATCCGAAATTGTCGCCACCCAGTCCAGCATCTTCACTGCCTTGTCGGCGACGAACACCCTTACATTTTCGGCCTTCCCCGCCCCTTCCACCTTCTCGGCGAACAAAAGCAAGGAGGACATGGGAATGTCGAAGGCGTCGGAATACTTCTGAAGCGTGGCCATTGAGACGTTCTTGTCGCCCTTCTCGATTTCAGACACGTAGGATTTTGAAAGGCCCAAGCGCTCAGCGGCATCGACCTGTGACAGGTCATGATAGACCCTCACAAGGCGCAGGGCTTTGTTCAGCATTTTCTCCCTCCAAACAATGAACACCTAGGGGCCGTCGAAGAAGAACCGCGCCAGTTTCGCGATGGCATTTACCATCCAAAACGCGGCCAAGAGTATCGACCTGTTCCGAAGAACACGCCGATACCAACGACGGACCCGTTGCCCGGTGTTCAGGGGCTTCTTGGGATCATTGGTTCCCATTTCAGCATCCTCCTGGGCATCACCACCGGACAACCCGATGGCTGTGCGCCGACCCCAAGAGGCAAAGTGGGCAAACGGTAACCCCCAGGTATCCCCGTGCCGCAACGTGCGCTGCGGCCTTAAGTCGGAAGTCGTCGCCGATCGCATCGCTCGCGCGCGATCGCCGCTGCCCCCAAAGTGGGTAGAGACCGAAGCCTCCTCGACTGGTGAACCAGTCAGCCTGTGGCGCTATCCATCGCCTGAACACTGTAGCCTAGATAGCAGATTCGGTCGCCAACGCAAGAAGAAAGTTCGCCTGTAGCGATTTCAGTCCGCTCATTCGATCACTTAACCACAAAATGTCGTAGCTCGGTTTGGCGTGAATGTCAGGATCACACGTTGTCTAGCCCGAAAGTGAATGAATATCAGGGCGTTAGCGCCCCGCTCAGACCCGTAGGCTCAATATGGGCTGACCGACAAGCGAAAAGGCCCGCCGAAGCGGGCCTCTGATTGTCATTCGGCTGCTATGGGCCATCGCCGCTTTGGCTCTCTTGTCGTCATGACCTCCCGCAGGGAAGTCATGGTGGCCATTTCTTCCCGCAAGGCTTCTTCGAACCTTGCCCGCTTGGCCTGTCCAGCCAATGCCCTCGCCCGTCTCTTTGCAGTTTCGGACAGGGGTTCCTTCGGCCGATCCACCCTGTTCAGCAAAAGGTAGGGCAGCCTCATTCAGCAGCCTTGGCTTTGCGACGGTGGGGAACGTCCACGCCCGTTTTCCGCAGGCGGGCAGCGATGGACGCAACCGACCTTGCAGACGTGGAGGCATTGTCAAACTGGGCATGGATCAGGTTGACGATCATGTCGTAGGAAAGGGTCACGTCCATGACCAACTCAGCAACCACGCTGCCGATGGTCTCTTTCTTCTCGGCCTTCGGTTCAGGCGTGGCTTCCACTTTCTCGGTCGGGGTGGCCGCTTCGGTCAGCACCTGATCTGCATCTTGGTCAGGATCAGCGCCCGCGAGGACAGCAGACACAGCGTTCTCAAAGGTTTTCTTGGTCATGGTCATGGTCAGTCTCCAGGTTCCACCAGGCCACAGCGACCTGATAGAGCTATCCTGTCGCGTGGGCAGAACCTCGAACGCCCCCTAACCCACCGTTCCCGCTCACTAAATGCTTCGACTTTCAGGCGCTCGGATCGGGCTGCCTGATAGTGCCAGGTGCACGGCCACCGAAAGCCCTGGTAACCAGGACACGAAGCCGGGGGATGATCCGGGTCGGGCCGATGTGCCGGTTCGGACAGCTTGCCACTATCAAGAACGAAGAAGACCGGCACCCTGTGAGACGCCGGTCTTTGGGATCATAGCCGGGGAAGCCTAGTGCTTGCGCAACCCCTGCTTGCAGATAACGCTGGCAACCACGCGCTCATTCTTGAAGCCGCTGAGGTCAGCATACCGTTTACAGTCAGCCTGGGGCTCCAACTTCATCCAGAACCGCAGGCGCTCGGTGCAGGTCTTGAAACGGGCGTTGATGATGTCGATTTGATCCTGGCTCATGCCACAACTCCCTTCATTCGCAGGATGGGATAGGCGTCTTGATTATAGGTCAGGTTGTGCTGCCGTTCCACGCACACCCGAGCGATAGCGTTGTGCATGTCCCACCCATTTTCCTCAAGAATGCACAAAAGCGTCTTGATGTCATTCTTCTTCAACCCGGTAAGGGAATTGATGGCCCCGGCGTTGGTGGTGCCCATGGCAAGGGCTGCAATGGCCACCTTTTCAACGTCGGTGAGGTAGCATCCAGACTTCTTGTCGCTGAGCGGGATGACCCCGACAGATTTGACTTCCATAGTCTCTCCATGTATTCAGTAATTGTGATCGTTTTCCTGTCTAGTCACCTTATAAGGGGCGATGTCACAATCTCTAGAGACTGGATCGGCCGGGCGCAAGCGAAATATATAGGTATGGCACAAATTCTCATGAAAAAGTTGAACGTGGCTCTTCCCGACGAGATGGTTGATGCGTTGACCAAGCACGCAGAGGAGCGTGGCAAGACGATCAGTGACGCCGTGCGGGACCTACTGGCCTCGGCGCTGACGATCCGCCCGCATCGGACAATCGGGGAAGTTGCGATGGAGGCCATCCGGGCCGGCGCGACCAACCAGCAGACCTTGGCCCACGTGCACAAGCTCTTTCCCGACAGCAACGCCTCTGCGGCATCGATCGCGTGGTATCGAATGACCTTGAGGAAGGAGGGGGAAGCCGTGCCCACCGATCGAGAGGCAAAGCTTGCGGCAAAGTGGCCCTGAAAACTGGTGGCAAACGGGCCCGGTTCGGACCTCGTGCCAGAGAGTTCTGGTCAACACCCTGGCCCGGAAACATTAAACTTCCATCATCACAGGACTGATAATCCTATGACGCCGAAAAGCAGAAAGGCGCCAGGTTTGACCCTGACGCCTTCGCCTTTACCCGCACAGCCCATGCGCAACACCTGAACGCCAGGCCACACGGGAAGATGGTCCTGGACGCGACGAACCTGCAACGCCGCGCCCAGGTATCCCGACGACCATGGCGCTTGACAACCAGGAGCCGGGAATTTGCGGACGGGCTGGATGACAACCCGCCCCGAGGACACACCCTTACTGGCAATGCCGAGGGGCCTCTATCCGTCCACCCGCCGCTGAAAAGGAGGCGAGATACCCCACGGCAGATGGACGTGTCCAAATTGGTGGAGACGACCGAATTCCCGCCAGGCCAACCGGCCGTCTCCATGGTCCGCACCCGCCTCCACGGAGAGAAGCGGGGGAACCTACAACAACGCCACTTTCTGGAGGTGGGCGGCGTTGCTGATGCGAATTTCTCAGTCGAGCACGGGGGCGCTTTCCACGAAACGAGCCGCTTCCTCCCGGTGGGTCAACAGCGACTTGCCGATGGCGTCCACCGAGGTCACATGCTCATAGGCGTCAAAGTAGCTGACACCAGTCTCCGCAGCGTGGTCCTTGGCCATCTGGTCCAGAAGGCCATCAGCATCCTTGACCAGGGAGTGCGCCCGTTTGCGGACGTCCTGTTCGCCTGCGTGCTTGGCAATAAGCGCTTCAAGTTTGTCGTTCATGGTGGATTGTCCTTTCAACCGAGGGGATCGGGCTCGCCCAGCCGGGCAGCCAAATCGTAATTTGCGGGGCGAGACATATCGCTCAGCCCGTTGTTGGAACCCTGGCCCGTCATGCGACCACCAGTCAGCTTCCACAATGCAGGCGCCTTGTCCCGGATCGACCGCTT
Source organism: Gemmobacter fulvus (assembly GCF_018798885.1). Lineage (NCBI taxonomy): Bacteria > Pseudomonadati > Pseudomonadota > Alphaproteobacteria > Rhodobacterales > Paracoccaceae > Gemmobacter > Gemmobacter fulvus. The sequence goes on from NZ_CP076361.1 coordinate 447,505, forward strand.
GAGACCCAAGGCCATCATGCCGTAGGACGCGCGGTTCCGGTCGCCCTCACCCAACTGGCGGTCCAGGCTGGCGATCTTGGCGCTGATTTCCTGAAAGCTGACCAGGCTTGCGTCCGCGTCGGCCAGAGCGGCATCGACCTCAAGGGAAGCTTCATGCCGAAGGGCGAGAAGTTCTTCGCGTTCAGCGACCATGATTGCAGCCTGGCGGGCACGTTCGGCAGCTTGTTCGCGGGCCAAGTCCTCCTGGAGAACACCGTGCGCCGCCTCTGCGCGGATCAACTCAATCGTCTCGGCCTGGAGGGACTGGACCAGGGAGTCGAATTTCTCGGGGTCACTGACGGCAAGGCGACGTTCGTCCTGGGTAAGAGGACGTGGCTGCCGGTTGCGGGCAACAAAGGCCGCGACCTTGGGCGCAAGTTCTGCGATCTTCTCGGCAATGTTCATGTGGCTTTCTCCGTGTTGCAGTCAACATGTCATGCTGCCTGGCTAGCGCGGACCAGCAAATGATACTCATCTGGCAGGGTGATATAGCGGGACACGCGGGCTTCATCGGTCGAAAGCAGAGACCGATACCAACGCAGCATACCGCCGGAGTAGCGATGGCCCGTCCGTTCCTTTAGCACCTCGCCAATGATCCCAAGCGCACCAACTGGCAGCTTCAACTGCTGGGCCTCAACCATTGTCCATACAAGGAGCGACAAGCCGTTTGCAGCCACTTGATTGGTGACGCTGAGGTCTGCGCGGTCGGCTGCTTTGTTCACCAGGTCACGTAAGGTCATTGCGTGCCACCTTCGTAATAGGCAGATTTCCTGATGTGGGCCGCCAGTTGTTCGCGCAATTCAGGCTTGAGGCCAGGCATCCTGGCAGCTTCTTCTGCCGACTGGTCCCGCACCAGTTTTGACACCCAAGGCACCGGGTGGCTGCCACTCTCGAAGTGGGTGCCTTCCATCTCCCCGTTCATCTCCGCAAGGACGCCGCCTGGCGAGTAGATGTGGCCAAGGGTAATACGGGCTGTGATGTGGCCGTCGGCGACTTGGCGTTGGCCAATCCCACTGGGAAGAACATAGGTCGTGACCACGTGGAGCGTTTCAGCCATCTTCGGTATCTCCTGGAATTACGAGCCTGGGCCGTGGCGGCAATTCGGTGCCCACATTATTGTTGATCTGGATGGCTGCCATTGGTGCGGCCTTGTCGGCAGAGGGGATCATCTTCTCAATGAGCTTGGTCATGACGGCTGAATTGGAATGGACCAGGCGTTTGACGCGTACGGGTTGGAAGTCGTCGTTCAGCATCAATTCCCCGGTGTCCGGGTCCTTGGCGTCCACTTCAACGACCTGGCCACAGGCCACCAAGGCACGGTCCATCAGGACGTGGCGAAGGCGATCCATTGCAGCTTCGTCGATCATGGCCCACAATTCGGCGAACGCCGGGTCGCGGGTCCGTTCCAGATAGATCGCAGACGATGCAGCCCCAGACGCAAGAATGGCCTCGGCTGTCATGCCCGTCTCAGTCAGCACCTGCAAAAAGGTCCGCTTCTGGTCGGGTGTGGGAGAGGCGATAAGTTCCTGCTGCATGAAGTTTTATTTCGGGCCTGGGTTTTTGCCAACGTTCAACTGTCTGATAACGAAGGGGAAAACAGGCCCTTTTCGGGGGCGTGTAATCTCTGATCCTACGTCGCCAGCATGTCGCAGACGGCGACCAGTGCTAACCAGCAAATGACCGGCTGACGTTTACACGGTCAGACTGACACCAGGACACTCCCCTGGCTCGACGTGCTCGTGCCAGGGGCTTCGGTGGTCGTTCGGCAGGTGCTTTACAGCTTCGGCTTTCGATAGCCCCCAGATGCAGCCCTGAGAAACTGGCGCCTGGTGATGGGGATCGGCTCGAACCTGTTGTCTAGGATCAGCTCACCCTTTTCATCCCGCAACCACATTTCCACTGTGTGATTGCGCATGATGGGCAAGCCATTCCTCACGGCGTCAAACTGATCGCGGAAGGCAGAGTTGTTCTGGGCCCTCACATAGACCGAACCCCTTGCCACACCTACCGCCTTCGCTGCATCCGAGACTGACTGCCCTGCTGCAACGCGACGGAGCAATTCAGCCCACTTGTGGTCAGGGTATTCAAAGCCCATCGCTCGCGTCCAATGTGATGTTGATGTCCCCTAAGGCTTCTGTGAGGGTGCGCAAATACATGGCGATTTCATCACCCGCCGCTGCGTTCACATAGGCTGCAATAAGAGTGGCGCGGGCAGCCGGTGGGTATTCGGGAAACCACTCCTCCACAAAGGTCTTGGCTTCCAGAATCCAGGTGTTGGCAGTCATTCCGGCCTGCTTCATCAGAAGATTGGTTTCAGGTATTATCATTTATCTCGGACTCCATTTTTCCAATGGACTTGGCCATTCCAAGCCATGCCGATAAAATGACGCTCAATGCTGAAAATTGACACCGTCATTTCTAGCGGCAATCCTCCAATAACCCATAGCTGCCAATTGCTGAGGCCAAGTCAAGACTCCCAGTCTAAACACTGATCTGACCGATCCGGCCTAAATCGACTCGGTCTTATAATCGTTTTTGTATTTACCACTTATTGCCTTATGACTTAAGCGAGTAATTCGCTTATTTTATTATTTAAGACTTATGATTTATGCCAGATCAGTCAGATCAAAAAGCCAATAGGACAACTGGGAAAATCATCCTTTTCGGACTGATCCGGCTGATCTGACCTGTTTTCAGAGGGTCACGATTTTGCACCCCGCAACTTCAGGCCAGATCAGCCAGATCGGCCACCCGCTCGCTCGGCCCTTGCCGTCCCCTTGCTTTCTAGTCGGATCAGCCAGATCAGCGGGCCCCGCCATACGCAGCGCCGCGTCACCCCTTGGTTTTCGGCCAGATCAGCCGGATCAACGGGAAGCAAGAAAAAGGCAGGACCGAAGCCCTGCCCTACGCGATCTCCGCCAATCAGCCAGCCAGCCTGTCAGTCAAACGGCCCTTTCCAGGCAAGACCACGGATCGAAGGCACCTGTTCGCCGTTGATCCGAGGCTTGGTGGTCACCACGTCCGGGTAGTTGTCATAGAGTTGGCTGAAGAAGTGGTCGTAGTGGACAGCTACCGTGGTGCTGAACCCTTCCAGCCACGTTTCGAAAGCCATGAAGACCTCATCCTTTGGAAGCACGCTGTTCGCATCCACCACCATCTGGTCTTCGACAAAGGTCTTCGTGGGCATCGTCCTGACCCGCACATTCTTGAACAGGGGTGCCGCCGACCTTGGCTGGACAAACGACCCACGCTTCTTGAGGCGGTCCAGCCCGTCCAGCGCCCAGTTCAGAATGCCCGCCATTTCTGCCTTGAGCTTCATCGGCAGGAGCTTGTCTTCACGCCCAAGATAGGAGTTGGGATATTGCAGCAGCAGCATACGACCAGCCACAGCCCCAGCGCTATCATTGAACCGGGGCAACAGATTGGATGCAAACACAAGGCGAGCGGGCAGCACCTTGTCCACCACCTTCTCATTCTTGCGATTGACGGGCACCTTATCGCCACCAACGATCTTGAGGATTTGGCTGACCAGGCGGCTCATGGTCTTGGTGTTCGAGTTACGAAAATCCCCGAACGTAATGACCTGGGCGTCTTCATACAGTTCCAGCCCGAAAGTATCGGTGAAGCTGTCTTCCTCCGCCCCCTTGCAGTTGCCATCACCCAGCAGCATGGAAAGGGTCGTCAGCAGCGTGCTTTTTCCCGACCTAGTGGGCCCCATCACATATAGAAACTTCTGCTGGGAAATGTCCTGGGTCAGGCAATACCCCAGATACTCTTGAAGAAGCTCGATTGCCTCGGTGTCACGGACGCCAACGTTGGGCCCTTGCTCCGGGGTGAACCACTGGTCAACAGCCCGAAGCCAGGTCGGGCAAGTTGCATCGGCGTCATAGTGGACAGCCGAGACGTTCACGTTGACGAACATGGGAGTGGCGGGAAGCAATCGACGGGTGGGCAGGTGCAGAAGGCCATTGCTGACGGGCATCAAAACCGAGGGCAACGGCAGAGTGGCGCTGCCCGAGTAGTTCCATGCAGGCAACTCTTTCGGTCCTGCACTGTGCGCCATTGCAGCCTTTTTGACGTTCGTCACCAAGGCAGCGTTTTCCTCGATGATCTTCAAACCAGTGCCGGCGATGTATTTGCGCCCGTGAAGAAACTTCCAGATTTCGCCTTCGATGTGTTCATCGCCAGGAGGGAGCACAGCGTAGCAGCCCTTCTGCTTGTCGTATTCAAGCCAGCGGCCTTGAACCCGCAGCAGCTTGTAGGGCTGGGCATTCAGAAAAGCCTGGGCCAAAACGGTGATATTCTTGCTGGCGAGAGGGGCTTCCTGATCTGCGTTCCCAGAGAACACGTCGTTGGCGATCATCTTGTCCAACTCGGACGTTTCAAAGTCCAGCAGAGCAAAGTCACTGGCAGCCCGGACCTTCACAATCCAGGCTTCAACGTCCGCCTTGTGACCCGGCAGGCAGTATTGCAGCGCGAGCTTGGCCAAGGTGCCGAAGGTTACGGGGGTGCCGTCATACTGGCCGAACCCACACCAACGGTCCTGGATTTCTGCATCAGCATCAACCCAGCCTTCAAGTTCGGCCAGCACATCAATGTCACCACTGGCAGCGAAGTGGGCGGCCATCAGGAACATCACCCAGTCCAGATAGTCGCCATGTCCCGAGGGGATGGACACCCACGGCAGCAGTTCGGCAATCTGTCCGGCATCGATCCTCGTCCGGGCATCTTCCCTGGAGCCATCTGTGGCCCTCCGGGCGCGCTCGGACCAGTCCTGGTTAGTTCGGCTACGCCCGATACGCTCCGAGAGCCCAGGAGCCAATTCTGGAAGCGCCTTGAAGTCTCCGAAGGCATCCTGCACGGCCACGTAATGCCGCCCCGTATCGGGATGAATTGAACCGGGCGCCACAACCTGACGGCCAAGCGATTTGTATTCGATGCCCGGATATTCGGGCAGGCTGTCCTTGACCGAAAGCGTGGCGGGCTTGGCCATGTAGATGTGATACCCACCGCTCCCAGTTTCCACCCTCGGATAGTCTGCCAGGTCCATGCTGCAATCGTCCAACAGGCGTTCGAGCGGGTTGCCCTTGGAGGTCAAGGTGTGCTCGACCCAACTGGCGCCCATTAGGGCTTTGGTGGCAGCGGTCGGTTTGCCGTTCTTGTCCAGCGTGGCTTTGATTTCCGCCTCTTTCAGGCGTTCCTTGGCCTCGTCGGTCAGACCAAAGTTGCGGGGATCAACGTCAACAACAAGCTGGGTTGCCGTAAGACGGACACCCAGGTTGCGGCCATGCTTTTCAGCTTCGGCCAGGACCTCAGCATTGCTGTAGAGCTTGGTGGTCCATTTGTTGTCGAGCGGGCGTTTTCCAGCCTGCTTCCTCTTGCCCTTGACGGATACCATTGCATCATATCGATGAAGTGGGATCAGAGAAAAGCCCGCATCGGACACAATACGGCTGTCATCATAATTCGGTTTCATTGCTGATTACTCCCCGGCGCCGGGAAGTGCAGCTTTGTCAGCCACGAGCTTGTCAAGTGCCACCAAGGCGGCCGGGCGATGTGCCACCAGCCATTCCTTGAATTGCTCAACGGGTGTGTAGTTGCGGGAAAGCCGGATCGTGCGGCCTGTGAAGGCAACGACGTCTGCCGGATGGCGAGTGCCAATCGGCATGTTCAGATTGCGACGATTGTGGCGCAACGTGGTGTGGGTAACACCCAGCACGACAGAGATTTCCTCGTCGGTGAGGTGGGTTTGGTAAAACGATGGCGTAAAGACAGCGCCACTGATGCTATTATCCATAGCATGTGCTCCTATGTCAGAGTGGGATTTGCACTGTCTATACAAGGGCGTTGGGACTGGTCGGGTCCTGACGCCCTAAATCGTTTCGTAGCGTCAGCTTACACTGACAGGCCACCTCCCTTAAACCAACAAACGCAGCCTTTAGCCGAACACTGGCCTCACATCATGGCACGTTCAAATTCAGCGTCGCTGATGGGTCGAGGACGGCGCTTCTCGGAAACGAGCACAAGGCCCAGGGCGTCGGGCATGATGTAGCTGTCGGGGTATGGATGCGGCCACTGCCCCTTCTCAACTTCCTTTTCGAGCTTGGCCAGCAGGTAGCGCTCAAAGGCAGCTTGGCCTGGCCGCCGCAGCAAGCGCATCAGCATGAGAACCTGGTCACAGCTATAGGTCCTCGGACGGGGTTTGATGTGCTGGGTGTCAAGCCCGCGATCATCGATGATGGTTGCCCGGTCCAGCTTGTCCTTGGTGATACCAAGCACGCTCGCAATCTTGGTCGCCCGAACAAGTGTGCTGGGCATATCGGACGCGAACGAGCGAGGTCGAATTGCCGGTTTCCAAGTGACCGGCACGAGCATATATTCCATGATGTAGCTGCCTCCTATGGCGCTGCGTTTCGTTGAGACTGACCTAGCAATCAGCATCTTCTATGTGGCCATCGGGTTCCCGCCCGGTGGCCACGACTCACTTTGCCACACTGGTCAAACCCCCGACAACCAACACTTGCAGCCCCAAACGACGGTTCGGTGCCCAGGCACCTTGCGACAGTGTGTCGGCATGTGCCGAAGACCCTGTTTGCTGAGCGGATTGGCCCAGGCGATCGCATAGAAAAGCCCCCGAGAGCGTTGTGGCTCACGGGGGCTTTTTGCTTTGTGGACGGTGGGTCGATCAGGCGAGAGGTTTCTGGCGCCGGGCTTCCATCCATTCCCGAAGATCAGCCACAGCATACATCACCTTGCGCCCTACGCGAACGAAGGCAGGGCCGGTTGCCTGTGATCGCCACACCTCAAGTGTGTTCGGCTGCAAACCCAGGAATGAGGCAGCAGCATCGTTGTCGAGATACTCACGGGCACCCTGGGCAAGCATGGCTTCGATCCTGTCCAGCCGCTCTATGATTTCCTGCATTGTCTTTTCCTTTCAGTATCATAGAGCGATTATGGAGGCATGGAGGGACGGGGCAAACCCTCAAACTGGGACGGGCTTGCCCCTGAACGAAAGCAGCTTCTCTGCCACCTTTTCCTGGCACTCACGAAGGTGGCCAGTCAGGTGAGCACGGGTCACATACCGAAAAGAGACGGTAGGGTTGCTGTGATCCAAAAGCAGGGTGACGGACTGGAAGTCTAGGCCACACTCGAAGGCCCACGTCCTATAGTTGTGGCGAAGGGCATGAGGCTGATACGGAAAGCCACGGTCTGACCTGAGCACTGACACATGGCCCGAGCGGGTGGTGGTGGCCGGGAACATGAAGGGCGAGGCCAGGGGCTTGGTGTAGGCACGGAGCGCCTCCAATTCCTGGATCAGGAACCGAGGCAGCGGGCACTTGAAGACCCGCCCTGCCTTGGTGCGGGGCACGGTCAACACCCCATCTTCATCAAGCCAATCCCATCGGGCAGTGCGGGCGTTGCCAGACCGAAGCCCCGTAAAGAGCATCAGCATGAAGCAGCCTCGCGCCACCTGATCGTCCAGGGTGTCGAGCGATCGCCAAAGGGCGGGCATCTGTTCAGCGCTGACAGCCCAGTTACGGCTTTCCTCTTTGTTGAACCTCACGGCCAGCGACACGGGGTTGGGCGGAAGGTCATGGTCCCGCATCGTGTCATTGTAGAGAAGGCGAAGCATCCTGAGGCTGGTATTGGCAGCATATGGCCCATTCTTGCGGGTCATTTTCTCGTGCAAGTTCCTGCAAAGCGCCCTGTCGATCGAAGACATTGGCAGCTTCATGATGGACCTGAACGGGCCTTCGGTGTGCCTGCGGTAGTCAGCGAGCGTGGAGGGCTGGAGGTCATTCTTCCTTGCTTCCAGGTATCGGTCCAGGGCTTGCTGGACGGTGGGCACTGCGGACTTGGGGCGCCTTGGATCATCCCCACGGGCAAGAGCTTGCCGAAGCTCAATGGCCTTCTGCCTAGCAGTCTTGAGGGACATTTCCTCCACCCTGCCAATAGTCAGGGTGACGTAAAGCCCGCTGCCATCGTTGATGCGGCCCACGAGCTTCCAAGACGATGATTTCGAGCCCACGACAATGCGAAGGCCCGAGACTTCTTCATCATAAATCAGGGTGCCAGGGGGGCTTGTCTCAGCCAAGTTGGTAGCCAGTGATTGCGTGAGTTTGGTTGCCAATATTCATCCTCCAGTTGTGAAACGAGACCGAGTTTCAGACCCTATGCAAAGCACAGCTAGACAAAGCTCGATCAGGCTAGATGAAGGGATTATGACCTGAAAACAGGGACTTGGGGACCATGATTAGAGCGGGTAAAGCTCAGCAAAACGGACGACAAGCAATTGTCGATGCCGACAAAGTCGATGTCGGGGTCAGCCCAGAGTGGGTCCAGATGGAAATACACATTGCCATCCGCATGATAGCCGAAATACTCGGACCAATCGGCGGCATAGCTGATCTTGACCTCGGGCCCAAGGATCGCGCGCACCTCGGTCAGCAATTGCCGCAACGCCGCCACTGCCGGAAAGCTGTCGCCAGCGCCGCGGATCTGCGTCAAGGCCCGCATTTCCGAGCCGATGCAGAAGGCGTCAACGCCACCCGCTGCGGCGCAAAGATGCGCGTAATGCAGGATGAACCGGCGATAGCGCCAGTCTTCCGGGCCGGAATAGCTGATCTGCCCCGCCTCGACGGTGAAATCCCCGGGCTGTGCCGTGCCGAAAAACGCCGCGACCTCGGCGGCGGCCGCCGCCGTGCGATCCGTGCTGTCCGCCTGCCCCGGCGCCGCATCCAGCGTGATGCGCCCGCGCCAAGGCAAGACCGGCTGATCCGGCGCGCCTGTCCAAGGGTCCGGCAGGTCATTGCCCGCCAGTTGTTCCATCAGGATGAACGGATAGAACATCACCTCTTGCCCCGCAGCCCGCAGCGCCGTGATGGCCTCGATCACCGAGGCATCCGCCGGGGTGCCGCCATAGACAGATTTGCCTTCGACGCGCGCCACTTCCTCGGCGGCATCGCGCCCGATGCCGCCCGCCCGCCAGATCATGCCTTTGCCTTCCAGCGCGCGCTGTTCGACCTTCGGTTTGACCTGACAACTGCCACAGCGCAGATCGTCACCGAACCACGACACCACCAGCGACACTGATCCGCAATGCGGCAGTTCTTCGCGCAATTGTTCCAGTGCTGTAGAGAAATCCGGCTTTCCTGACGGAGAGTTCACATTGGCAGAGCGCACAGCCGCATCGCCTTCGGAATAATGCACCGGAGTCGTCGCCAGCGCATATTCCCCCGTGCCGGGGATCAGCGCCACGGCACGGACAGCGCGTTGCAGATCGGTCATCGCATCGGCCGCCGGGCTTTGCGCGGGGCGGATCACCTCGAATGACAGTTGCGGTACCCGATTTCCGAAAGGGGCCAGATCCAGATCCTCGATCACCACATAGGCAATTCCGCGATAGGCGGGGGCCAAACCCGCCCCCTCCACCGCCTCGATCTTCGGATCTGGCAGTTGGTCGTCATCACCATGATAGACCCGCAGATTGACCGAGCTTGGCGCGATTTCCACCCCATCGGCCCAGATCCGCCCAACACTGGCAATCCGCCCCGCACAAAGCGCGACCGCAAGGCTGACGGAATAGGAATAGGTCGTGGTGCGCGGGCTTGGCGCGCCTTTGCCGCCGCCCGTGCTGGCCGCCGTTTCCATGAACCGCGTGGCCCAGATCACCTGCCCCGCCACACGGATCCTGCCAAACACCTGCGCCACTGCCGCCCCTTCCGAGGCGCCCATCAGGCGGAACCGCTCTACCCGGCCAATCTCCACCGCATCGGATCCGGCACCGATCAGCTTCTGGTCGATGATCCGGCCCAGGGTGGCCCCGGCGGCCCGCCCGATGACAGCCCCCGACAGGCCAAGGATCGTGCCGCCAAAGCCCGATCCGATGGCGGCTCCGGCCGCAGACAGCAGTATCGTCGCCATTCAACGCGCTCCTTCAGGAAAAGCAAACCGCGCCACGATCCGGCGCGCCCAGGGCCCGGACAGCGGGCTTTCGATGACCCCATGCCCGGTATAGGCATGGATAAACGAGGCCTCCGCCCCGATGCGTCCGGCAATACCCAGATGCTTCGCCACGCTGCCCTGCCGCATCCGAAACAGCAGCACATCCCCCGGTGCCGCCGCACGACCGGGCTTTGGCCGCAGCCAGCGGGTCGCCGCGGCCAACAGCAGCTCTTCGCCCGAGGGTTCTGCCCAATCCTGGGTATAAGCGGGCACAGCCTCCGGCTCGGCGCCATGCACCGCCCGCCAGACCCCGCGCAACAGGCCCAGACAATCGCTGCCTGCGCCCTTGGTCGAACATTGATGCTGATAAGGCGTGCCGATCCAGCCCCGCGCCTCTGCCACGATCCGCGCGCCATTGGTCATCCGCGCAGCCTCCCGCCATCATTGACAGTGGACGAGGATGGGAACGAGGTCAGCCAATCTTCACCCGGAATATGCGGAAAGCCCCGGAAGTTGATGAAATTGGCGAACTTTGTCCGGCAGGTCTCTGCCCGTTTGTCGCAGCCCGCCTCAAGCCGCAGCATGTCACCCTCTGCGATATCGGCGGCGAGGCTTTGCCACAGCTCGATCTCGCGCGTGCCATCGGCCAGCAGGCGGTCACGCTTGATAAAGGCTCTCAGCCCCGCCGCGTCCCCGCTTTGCACAATCAGGCGGCCCCGCTCGAACCAGCGGTCATCGAACCCGATGAACCGGGCAAAGCGGAACACCTGCCGCTGATCCACGTGCTCGACTGCACGTTTCAGCACATAGCCCGGCGTTTCCAGATCGAAGCCGCAGGACACGTCGCCCAGCAAAGCCGAACAGTTGCGCTGATAGACGCGCCCCTGCGGCTGATTCAACCGCTCGGCAAGCCCGCGCAATTCGGCCTCGAACGCACCTGCGCCGCGCGTGATCTCGCCCAGGGATCCACGAAACTGCAACACCCGCTGCGACAGGTCTGCCCAATTCACCAGCCAGGCAAAAACCTCTGCCCCGTCATAGCGCCCGGCCAGAATATCCGCCTCTGTCACCGCCGCATCGGACAGCGCGCCCAGCGCCTGCGAGTTGTCGACCGAAAGCCCGGTAGATTGCTGCACAGCGCGGGCGGTCAGCCCGCTGTCCGCCTTGAACCGGATCCCCTCGAACGAAAAGGCGCGGTCGTGATCGGTAAAGCCCAGCGTGACGCCATCACTGCGCCGCAAGGCCCATGCCCGACATACCGTGGTCGCACCCGTGGCCAGATGCGCATAAAGCCCGGTCGGATCCGCCGTCATACCCGCACCTCCACCACCGGCACATTCGGCACATCCCCCGCCTGAAACGAGGCCACAGAGGTCTGGATCCGGTCGGTATCAAAACGCACCGCCACATCGAATTCAAACCCGGCGCTGATCACCACACCAGTATCCGGGGGCGTTTCAAAGGTGATCAGGCCGCGCGTGGGATCGACGCTGAATTCCAGTCCCTCCATCTTCAGATCGCGGTCCACGGCCACCACCACACTGCCCGCGACAGGTTTCAGGATCGGGCGCAGATAGGTTTCCGCACCCGAGCGATAGGTCTTGCACAGGTGGAACTGCACCGTCTTGCCATCGCCCGCGCCGATGATCTGATCAAAGGCCGACACCACGCGTGAGGCTTTGCCCGATTTGTAATCGGACCAGTCTTTCCAGCGAAAGCCGAACATCTGGCCGCGCCGCGCCTCGAAAAACGCGATCAGCGCCTCTACATCATCCAGTGACCGCAGGCCCACGCCCGCGTCATAGCGACGACGCGAGTGTTCCCAGGGGGTGTTGCGCTCTTCGAACCCATTGGCCAGCGTCACGATTTCCGTGCGCCGCTCTGGCCCGCCAACCGAGCCGAAGCTCAGATTGGCCGGAAACCGAACCTCGTGAAATGCCATGTTCCGCCCTTACCTGTTGCGTTGCCCGCGCGACAGCGCGCGCGCGGCCTGTGCCGCGATCTGCGCCTGACTGCGCTGAAATCCCTGCACATCGGGTGTGGCGATATTCATCACCACCGTGACGGGCCGCCCACCGCCCGCCATCTGCACGCCCAGACGGCCATCCGCCCCGCGCGACAGTGGCATGATCGCCTCCGGCCCGGCCTCGCCCATCAACCCGCGCCCACCGCGCATCGGAAACTGTGTGGGCGCGGTCACCACGCCCCCCTTGGCAAAGGGCATCACCCGGCCCTGACTGAACGAGCCGCCCTTTTCGAACGGCATCATGCCTCCGATCAGCCCATTCAGACCCTGCGCGATCAGCCCGCCAAAGGCATTCTGCACCGGCTTCATCGCGACGCTATAGGCCGTGTCCAGCATGGTCTTCGCCACACCGCGCAGCGCATCCGACAATTTGAGGCCATCAAACACCACGCCGTCAAAGGCCCGCCGCAGCCCGCCGCCAATCCCGTTGGACAGCTGGTTCACTTCGCGCCCAGTATAAAGCAGGCTGTCCCGCATCCGCGCAAGTTCGCCCTCAAAGGCCCCGACCATGGCGGTGGCGCCCCCCAGCGTCGCTTCAAGCGCGGCCACCTGATCTTCCAGCGTTTCGATATCCGCCATCGCCTACCCTTTCCTCGCATCGGGAAACGCCGCCGCCAGTTCGTCCAGCCGCGCCCGCGTCAACGGGGGGGCGGCGCTTTCCGCCCCCAGCATGATTTTCAGCTCGATCGGGCTCAGCCGCCAGAACTCGGTCGGGGTCAGGCCCAGCCCGCACAGGCCCGCCCGCATCAGACCGGGCCAGTCGATGCCGCTCATCCCGCCCCCGGCAAGGCAAAGGCACGCGCCAGAAGCTCTGCCGCCGCCCGCGCTGCCTCGACCGGGCCGCCCGCGATCTCCACCGTGCGCAGATCCGCTGCCGTGCCCTGCCAGCCGCCGCCGCGCAGCCCCGCCACGATCAGCGCCAGCACATCCCGCGTGGAAAACCGCCCCCCTTCAAAACGCTCCACCAGATCGAGCAGCGATCCGGCCTCCAGCGCCGCCTCCAGTTCGGCCAGCGCCCCCAGCGTCAGCTTTGCGACATGCCGCTGGCCATCCAGCACCAGTGCCACTTCCCCCGCCCAAGGATTTGCCATGTCAGAGCGCCGTAAAGGTCAGCACCCCGGCCGAGGCGAGCGACAATTCATAGGTGGCCTCGCCATTGTGGCTGCCCGCATATTCGATCGAGGTGATCTGGAACGGCCCCTCCACCACACCGAAATCGGGGATGATCACCTGAAAATTCGGCACCTCGCCGTCAAAGAAGATCTGACGCGCGCGTTCATCGGTATTGGCATCGCGAAACACGCCCGATCCCGAAATCGCGGCCGAGCGCACGCCCGCCCCGGCCAGAAGTTCGCGCCAGCCGCCCTGGCTTTCCAGGCTGGTCACATCCACGGTTTCCGCGTTGAAACTGATGCGCGAGGCCCGCAGCCCGGCGATGGTTTCAAATTGCAGGCTTCCGTTCACGTCAATCTTGATCAGCAGATCCTTGCCGTTTTGCACAGCCATGGTCAGTCTCCGATATTGAAAGTTGAACCCGGCTCATCGGCGCGACAAGCCAATGGCGCAGTCAGTCCTCCACCCGTGCCGCAAAGCGCAGGTCGATCCGCCGCAGCGCGCCCGCCTCCAGCCGCCGCGCCCGCGCCTTCTGGAAAGCCAGCCCGACCAACCGGCCCCGGCTCAGCGTCAGCACGGCATCCACCAGCGCATCCGAGATCTGCACCGCAATCTCTTTCGCCGCCAGAAAGCCGCTGCTGTCACTTATCACGCTGACGATGAACCGATGCTCAGCGCCGCCACCGCTTTTGTCGCTGGCATCCCGCGCCTCTTCCGGCCCGATCAGCACGAATGTGCCCGCCCCCCCGCCGGGCGGCACCGCATCATGCACCGCCACCCCCGGAAGCTGCGCCACCAGCCGCTGATACACCGCCGCCTGCAAGGCGGCTGCCACGCCATAACTCATGTCGGCACCTCCTCCCGGGCAAAGCAGGTCAGAAACCGGCCCGCCGTGTCCTGTTCCGTCACCGCCAGAATAGTAAAGACGCGAGCGCCCTCGCGGAACCGCTGCCCCGGTGCCGGGCGCGAGGCCGCACCCTGCGCTGCCGCCCGCACCGTGATCCGGTAGGGCACGGCGGCCAGCGTCACCTCCTGCCCGGCCATATTGCGCCCGCTGCCCGCCACCACCGCCGCCCAGAGCGTGCCCAGCGCCACCCAGCTTTCGCCAAAGCCACCCAGACCATCCGCCACGCGCTGCACCGCCTCCAGCACCAGCGGGCGCGTCAGATGCGGCGCGCTCATGCCGCGCCCCCGCCGAGCACCCGCACATTGCGCCAGCGTTCGATCAGCATCTGCACCGCCATCGGCAAACCGCCTTCCCGCGCGCCTGCCTCGTGGCGATGTTCATAGAATTCCGCCGCCAGCAGAAACACCGCCTGTGCCAGATCGGCAGGCACCGCCGCCCAGGCCGCGCCAAACCCCGCCTCGAACAGCACCTCCACCTGCCCGTCGACCGGAACCGCAGGCAGCAGCGTGCCCACCGCCACCAGCTTCGGGCGATGCCGGTCCTGCACCAGCCGATAGCGCGCTGCCGCAAGCACCGTGCCCGCGCCCTGCGCATCCAGCAGCGTCACACTGTTGACCACAGTCACCGGGGCCACCGGCAAGGCCTGCCCGGCAGCATCGCGCCAAGTCTCCAGCACCAGCTTGAAGTTGCGGCTGATCAGCGCCTTGCCGATCCGCCCTTCAATCGCCGCCATCGCCGCACGCAGACAGCTTTCCACCAGCCCATCCTGCATTGCACCATCGGCAAAGCCGGTGCCCAGCCGCAAATGATCCTTCAGCGCCTGAACCGGCAGGGCCGCGCCCGGCACCGGGGTCAGCTCAATCAACATCATGTCCATGCTCCTTTGCCCCCAGCGGCAGGTTCGGACGCGCGCCCCGCACCACTCGGACGGAGGGGGGAGCAGCTAGAAGGCGCGTCACAGGCGCGCGTCCACAGGCCCGGCCATCACAGCCGGGCCATCTGGCAACCGGTCAGGACACCGCGATCTTCAGCAGCTTGATCGCGGCAAAATCGGTGATGTCGCCCCCCACACGCTTGCTGGCATAGAACAGCACATGCGGCTTGGCCGAGAAGGGGTCACGCAGCACCCGCAGATCCGGGCGTTCGGCAATCGTGTAGCCCGACTGGAAATCCCCGAACGCAATCGGATAGGTATTGGCCGCGATGTCGGGCATGTCCTCGCAGACCAGCACCGGATAGCCCATCAGCCGCGCAGGCTCGCCCGCCGCCAGCCCGTCCGACCACATGAACCGCCCGTCGGCGTCCTTCATCTTGCGCACCGCGCCCGCCGTCTTGGAATTCATCACGAAGGTGCCATTGGCGCGGTAATCCGCGCCCAGCGCATAGACCAGCGAGATGATGCAATCCGCCGCATTGGTGGTGGCAAAATCCGCCGCCGCCCCGGTGGGGATGTAGCCGAGGCTGCCCCAGGTCCAGCTGGCATTGGCCACCTTGGCGGGCAGCAGGATGCCCTTGGGCTTGTCTACCCCGTCACCATTGATGAAGGCCGCCGATTCCGCGCGGATGAACCGCGTGGCAATCTTGCCCGCCAGCCAGCCTTCCACGTCAAAGGCGCTGTCATCCAGCAGGCGCTGGCTCGCCTTCGGCATGGCCGACAGCTCGTGCAGCTTGATCGAGATCCGCTCCACCGTCGGCGTCGCGGTTTCGCTCTGTGCCCCGGATTCCGTGGCCCAGCCCGAACCAACCTCGCTGCGGTCGATCAGCACATCAAAGCTCGAGGCCTCCACCTGCACCACATTGCCGATGGCCCGCAGCGACGAGGTGGAGATCAGCATCGACCGGATCGTATCCGAGGTTTTCGGATCCACCAGATAGCCGCCATCCGCCGCCACTGCCGTCGACATGGCCTTGCCTTCCAGCACCAGCCCGCGCAGCCCGTCATCATCGCCCGACCGCAGATAGGCGTCAAACGCCTTCACATGCGGCACATCCCCCTCGGCCTGTGCCGAAAGTGCGGGGCGCCCGTAGGTCATGGTTTTCCGATCCAGCATGGTCAGTCGCTCTTCCTGTTGTTGCAACGCAGATTTCATCTCGCCCTGAAAGCCTTTGAGTTCTTTCAGGAACCCCGTCATGGCGGCGGCAACCTCCGCCCCCGGATTCAGGCCATTGGGCATGACGCCGCCGGCCCGAGCCTCTGTCTCGGTCATGTCGATCTTTCCTCTGAATGTGGTCGTGAAAGCCGCCTAGCGGTCGGCCAGATCCCGGCGCGCATCCTCAAAGATCTGCGCCAGCGAACGCCAGGTCTCTGCCGCGGGGTCATCGCCCTTGGCTGCCACCCGCGCGTCAGGCAGCATCGGAAATGTCACCAGAGACACTTCCCACAGCTCGAGTTCCGTCAGGGTCCGCTGCCCCTTTGCCCCGCGATCCGCCCGCAGCGTGCGATAGCCGATGGACAGCCCGTCAATCGCACCCGCCCCCAGCAGCGCCACCGCCTCGCGGCCCCGCGCCACCTCGGTCAGGATCCGCCCCTTGACCCAAAGCCCGGTCGCATCCTCGCGCACCTCGTCCCAGACACCGATCGGCTGCGACGGATCATGCTGCCACAGCATCTTGACCCGCCGCCCCGATGCGCCCAGCGCCGCGAGGCTGGCCTCATAGGCACCGCGCTGCACCACATCGCCGCCCTGATCGCGTTTGCCAAACAGGCTGGCATATCCCTGCACCAGCTGCCCTTCGGTCACACTCAGCCCCGAGGCCGCATCCCCGCCCAGCGCCATGAACTTGCGTTCCGGTGCCCCGAACAGATCCATATATCCCATGTTCACCTCATCGCCGCCGTCAGAAGCGCCTCTGCCCCCTGCGCCAGCAGGAAAGCCGCCACGCCGTAAACCCCCAACCAGATGCGTTTCTCCAGCCGCTCCAGCGTGCCTTCGATCTGCACCAGCCGATATTCCAGCCCGCTCCAGCGTTCTTCCGCGACCCGTTCGTTGGCCTCGATCCGCGCCGCCGCCGCGTCAAAACTGTCATACAGGAACCGTGATCCGCCCGAGCTTTTCGGTCGGATGCTCATTCCTCCTCCGAAAGCCTCGGCAGGCCCAGCAGCACGCGCTTTTCGGCCTGCGTCAGAAACTCTGCCGCGCCCACCCGTGCCCATTGCTGATCCCGCTCTGCCGCCAGCGCCGGCACCTGATCCAGATCGGGTTTCAGCTCCACCGCCTCACCGCTGAACCCGGTCAGCCAATGCGACACCGCCGCCATCACCTTGGCCACCAGCGGCAGCACCGTCAGACGGTAAAACGCCCGGTTCGCCTCCTGGTAATTGGCATAGGTGGCGTCGCCCTGAATCCCGATCAGCATCGGTGGCACGCCGAATGCGATGGCAATATCGCGCGCCGCCGCCTCCTTGGTTTTCTGAAACTCCATGTCCGACGGGCTGAAGCCCATCGGCTTCCAGTCCAGACCACCTTCCAGCAGCATCGGCCGCCCGGCATTGCGCGCGCCCTGATGGTTCGCCTCGATCTCGCCCACCAGCCGGTCATACTGATCCGCCGACAGGCTCGCCTGCCCATCCGGCCCCTTGTAGACAATGGCCCCCGAGGGCCGCGCGGCATTGTCCAGCAACGCCTTGCTCCAGGCACTCGCCGCCATATGCACATCCAGCGCCACCGCCGCCGCCTGCAAGGGCGAGAACCCATAGTGATCGTCCGTCGGATGGAAGTTGCGGATATGGCAGACAGGCTGCACCGCACCCATCATGTCAAAGCGATGTTTGCGCCCGCCGACGCTATAATCATAGGCCACCGGCCAGCCATCCGCCCCCGGCACCAGCGACATCCGGTCACTGCGCAGGACATGCAGCTCGCCCGGCAACCGGTCCGCCCCCGGCACCGCCTCCAGATAGGCATTGCCGCTCAGCAGCAGCTGCGCATAGACCGCCTCGAACAGATCGGCCCGCCCCTGCGCCGCATTGGGCCGCCGGATCAGATCCAGCACCGGGTGCAGATCATAGCGCCGCTCTGCATCTTGCAAGATCAACGGCAAGGCCGCCGCCGCCTCGGAAATCAGCTTCACCGCGCGGAATCCGATAGGATTGCCCTGAAAGCCGTTGCGCATCAGGCTCGCCCCGTCGCGCGGGCTCCACGCCACCCGCCCCGAGGTGCCAAAGGCCACCACCCGCCCGGTGGCCGAGGCCTTGCTTTCCGGCACCACCGGGGCCGCCCGTCGCAGAAAATCAAACACCATGCCGCCCGTCTCCCTGATCGCAGACATGCGCCCGCCCTGCCATGCCTGCGCACGACCCCGGCAGCACCTGCCCTTCAACCTGATCCAAATATCCCGCCCAGGGCGGTTACAGCCGCCGCACCTGCGGGTTCCGATAGCTTTGCGCCGGGTCGATCATCAACTCGGTCAAGGCCCAGACCAAAGCATCCACCCGGTCGGGCGAGCCTTTGCCCTCGTATCCCCGCGCCGTCATCCGGCACATCTGATCCTCCAGCCCCGCCAGACCGCGCAGGTGGCTGACCCGCCCCTGTTCATACAACGCCGCCACCGGCTCGGCCCGGGCAACCTTGCCCTTGCTCGCCCGCACCGCGCGGTAAGGCACCAGCGGATCCACCTGCCGGATCACCGATTGCACCAGATCACCGCCCTGATTGACCTCGGCCACCAGACGCTCTGCCCCATGCCGCGCCATCGCGGCAATCGCCGCCCGCGCCCAGGCATCGGGCGAGGCCCCCTGCACGCTGGCATCCTCCAGCACCACCGCGCGCCAGTCCTGCACCGGCCCTTCGGTAAGCGCGCCGACCACGATGATCCCGCATTCATCCGATCCACCATGGCCCGTCACCGGCGGATCCACCGCCACCACGATCCGGCTCAGCTTCGGCACCCGGTCGATCCGCCCGCGTTCCAGCATCGCCGTGGTCCAGAGCGCGCCCTCCGCATCCTCGATCAGCACGCCATCCAGTTCCTGTCGGCCTTGCCGCGTGCCGCCATAGCGCGCCTGCACCTCCTCCAGAAAGCTCGCGGCCAGATGCGCCCGGTTGGCATCGGTCGGCGCATGGGTCACCACCGAGGACGGGTTGTTCAGAATGGCCTTCAGCACCGCCACATTCCGTGGCGTGGTTGTCACCACCTGACGCGGATTCTCGCCCAGCCGCAGTGCGAATTGCAGCTGATCCCAGGTCTCCTCGGCCTTCTTCCACTTCGCCAGTTCATCCACCCAGGCGGCATCGAATTGCGGCCCGCGCAGGGATTCCGGCTCATGCGCCGAAAACACCTGCGCCACCGCCCCATTCGGCCAGACCAGCCTGCGCCGCCCGGCCTCCCACTCCGGGCGGCGGTCCGGGGGCGAACAGGCCAGAATGCCGCTGTCCCCGAACACCATCACTTCGCGCACCTGGTCAATCGTCTCGCCAACCAGCGCAACCCGTCTGGCGCGACCGGGATCTGCCGGGCGCGGGCCTTCCACCTCCGCCCGCACCCATTCCGCCCCGGCGCGGGTCTTTCCCGCACCGCGTCCGCCCATGATGACCCAGGTTTTCCAGGCCCCTTCGGGCGGCAGTTGATGCGGCAATGCCCAGAATTCGAACATCCAGGGCAGCGCCAGCAAGGCCTGATCGCTCAGCCCTCCCAGAAAATCATCCACCACTTCCGGCGTCACGGAGGCGAGCCAGCCTGCGCCCGATCTCATCCCGCGCCGCGGCGAAATCCAGCTCTCCGGCCTGGCCTCCAACGACCCCGGCAACCTGCTTGCGGAGTTTGTCAACGCGTGTCCTCTCATCCATGACCAACTGGAAGGCCGCGCGCAGATCCTTGACAGCCTGAACCGCTGCCTTGACCTCGCCCAACTCGCCGTCCCGCAGCTTTTGCGTGGCCTGAACCAGCTCCAGCGCGACCTCCCGATACAAATCTTCCGATGCCTTCAGCAAAGCTTCCGGCCCCGTATCTCCCCCGGAGAATTCCATTCCCATCCTGCTGCCGCCCGCCTCTCATGCCTCCGCACGAGTGAAACAAAAAAGCGACGGGCCCGGGTTTCCCCTTCTCCGTCGCTCGTCCGTTTCTTCTAGCATGGGCCAATCTTTGGACCATCTTGCCGCAAATGTCAAATAGTTTTTTTATTTTCAATATCTTAACGATGCGTACGTTGCTCCGGCCCGCAACGCAACACCAAGGCGCAAGCCCGCATCAAAACAAAAAGGGGGCAGGCTTTCGCCTCCCCCCTCTGTCATCCGCAATACGCGCGCAGGTCTTACTGACCCTGCACCCCGCCGCCTTCGGTTCCCTGCTGCGCCTCGATGGCCCGCCAGCGTGCAACATTCTCGTTATGCTCGGCCAGCGTCTTTGCAAACGCATGGCCGCCGCTGCCATCTGCCACAAAGAACAGATATTCGGTCACATCCGGGTTCAGCGCCGCCTCGATGCTCAACCGCCCCGGATTGGCAATCGGTGTCGGCGGCAATCCCTGAATGACATAAGTATTCCAGGGCGTTGCGCGCCGAAGTTCGCTCTGACGCAAGCCGCGCCCCAGCACACCTTCGCCCTTGGTCACACCATAGATCACCGTCGGGTCCGTTTGCAGCCGCATCCCGGCGCGCAGACGGTTGATGAACACACTCGCCACCTGTTTGCGTTCTGCCGCGATGCCGGTTTCCTTCTCGACGATCGAGGCCATGATCAGCGCCTCTTCCGGCGTGTCATAGGGCAGGCCCTCCACGCGCGAGGCCCAGAGATCGGCCAGAATACGGGTCTGCTTGTCCTGCATGGCAGTCAGCAAGGCCGCCCGCGCGCCGCCCTTCTCAACCTCATAGCCATCCGGTGCGAGGCTGCCTTCCGGCGGCACGGCATCCACCGCGCCCTCCAGAAAATCGGCGCGTTTCAGGCTTTCCACCACCATCCAGCTGGTCACGCCCTCGGCCAGCGTCACCTGCCAGCGCAGATCGCCGGCAAGTGTCGCATCGACATAGGGCTGGGGGGCCGCTTCCGCCGCCGGATCGAACTTCACCACCTCGACATAGCGGTTCGTCGCCGGATCCAGCTCGCGCAGCACGATTTCCGCCTTGGCCACGCCAATCCGGTAATTGACCTCGCGCCCGCAGGTCGATGCGCCCCCGGCCGTCAGCACATCCAGCACCTGAACCATCGACGCGCCTTCCGGCACCAGATAGGAGCCGAATTTCAGCCCCTGCCCCTTGCCCGAATAATCGGCCCCGATGCGGAAGATCCGCGCATCCGACACCGCCCCCTGCGCCTCAAGCGTACGGCTGACTTCGCTCAGCGATGCGCCCTTCTCCACCTTGACGCAGATCGCCTCGGTCAAGGGCCCCGGTCCGTTGAACTCCTGCCGCCCCCAGGCCAGCAGCCCGGCCAGCGCCACCAGCAGCACAATGAACAGCGTCAGCGCGTTCGAGGCGATGGAGCGCCACATCAGTCGCGCACCCGGCCCAGCACCAGCGAGGCATTGGTGCCGCCAAAGCCAAAGCTGTTGGACAGCGCAATGTCGATCTTGCGTTTGCGCGCGGCATTCGGGGCCAGATCCAGTTTCGGGGCCACCGCCGGATTGTCGAGGTTGATCGTCGGCGGGGCCACCTGATCGCGGATCGCCAGCACGCAGAAGATCGCCTCAACCGCGCCCGCAGCCCCCAACAGATGCCCGATGCTCGATTTGGTCGACGACATGGTCGCCGCCGCCGCCGCATCGCCCATCAGCCGCTCCACCGCGCCCAGCTCGATGGTATCCGCCATGGTCGAGGTGCCATGCGCATTGATGTAATCCACCTGATCCGGCGTGATCCCGGCCCGTTTCAGCGCCGCCTGCATCGACCGGAAGCCGCCATCGCCATCCTCGCTCGGCGCGGTGATGTGATAGGCGTCCCCCGACAGGCCATAGCCCAGCACTTCGGCATAGATCTTTGCGCCGCGCGCCTTGGCATGTTCGTATTCTTCCAGCACCACGACACCGGCCCCCTCGCCCATGACAAAGCCGTCACGGTCGGCATCATAGGGACGGCTGGCCTTGGCCGGATCATCGGCGCGTTTGGTCGACAGCGCCTTGCAGGCATTGAACCCGGCAATGCCGATCTCGGAAATCGGGCTTTCCGCGCCGCCTGCGATCATCACATCGGCATCGCCCCACTGGATCAGCCGCGCCGCATCGCCGATGGCATGGGCGCCGGTGGAACAGGCGGTCACGACGGCATGGTTCGGCCCCTTGAAGCCGAAGCGGATCGAAACCTGCCCCGAAATCAGGTTGATCAGCGCGCCCGGAATGAAGAACGGGCTGACCCGCTTCGGACCTTTTTCCTTGATCAGAACCGCGGTTTCGGCAATCGACGACAACCCGCCAATGCCCGAGCCGATCATCACGCCGGTGCGCAACCGGCCTTCTTCGTCCTGCGGCTCCCATCCCGCATCGCGCACCGCCTGCACTGCCGCCGCCATGCCGTAAAGTATGAAATCATCCACCTTGCGGCGGTCCTTCGGCTCCATCCAGTCGTCGGGATTGAAGGTGCCGTCGGACCCGTCGCCCTGCGGAATCTCGCAGGCATATTGCGTCACGACGTTCGAGGCGTCAAAGCGCGTGATCGGCCCCGCCCCCGACTGCCCGTCCAGCAGACGCTTCCAGGTCTCCTCCACACCACAAGCCAGCGGCGTGACCATTCCAAGACCCGTGACAACAACGCGACGCATCGGCAATTCCTTCGTTCCGCGACCCAGAGCCGGGCCCTATCCGCCCGCTGTGATACACGCCCGGTTTCCCTTAAGCAACAATCGCCCCGCATCGGTGGCGCGCATCTGCCGGATGCCTGTGCAAACAGGCCGTCGGCGCAATGCAAAAGGCGCCCCGCTCAGGGGGCGCCTTTTCCAACAGGTCACGCAGAAGGATCAGACTGCGCCGGAGATGAACTTCACCGCATCCCCGAAGGTCTGGATGGTTTCTGCAGCGTCATCCGGGATCTCGATGCCGAATTCTTCTTCGAAGGCCATCACCAGCTCGACGGTGTCGAGGCTGTCCGCGCCCAGGTCGTCGATGAACGAGGCATTCTCGGTCACCTTGTCCTCTTCGACGCCGAGATGCTCGACGACGATCTTCTTCACGCGATCAGCGATGTCGCTCATGTCACTTCCTCATATCGTTGCGGGGTGGCCCCCGGTCTGGTGTCCCTGCCAGGGGTGGCCCCTGGCGATTTCCCCCGCATTGCGGCAGGGAACCGGCCCCTTGCGGCACCGGCAGTTCCGTTCGCGGCTATAGCAAGCGGGCAAAGGCTTGGCAAACGCTTTAAATACCCGCCCCGCCGGCGTTACAGCATCGCCATACCGCCATTCACATGCAGCGTCGTGCCCGTCACATAGCCGGCTTCCGGGCTGGCCAGATACAGCACCGCCGCCGCGATCTCCGAGGCCTCGCCCATGCGCCCGGCCGGAACCTGCGTCAGGATGCGGCCCTTCTGCTCATCATTCAGCTTGTCGGTCATCGCCGTGGTGATGAAGCCCGGTGCCACACAGTTCACCGTGATTCCCCGGCTGGCCACCTCGGCGGCAAGGCTTTTCGACATGCCGACCATGCCCGCCTTCGACGCCGCGTAATTGCCCTGCCCCGGATTGCCGGTGGCCCCGACGATGGACGAGATATTGACGATCCGCCCCCATCGCGCCTTCATCATGCCGCGCAGCACGCCCCGGCACAGCCGGAAGGTCGAGGTCAGATTGACCTCCAGCACCGACAGCCACTCGTCATCCGACATGCGCATGAACAGATTGTCGCGCGTGATGCCCGCATTGTTCACCAGCACATCCACCGATCCCATCGCCGCAATCGCCGCCTTGGGCAGCGCCTCGACGCTTTCGGCATTGCCCAGATCACAGGTCAGCACATGCACGCGGTCGCCCAACTCTGCCGCCAGCGCCTCCAACGGGGCCAGCCGCGTGCCCGACAGGGTCACCGTGGCCCCCGCGCCATGCAGCACGCGCGCAATCTCGCCGCCAATGCCGCCTGACGCCCCGGTGACCAGTGCCGTCTTGCCGCTCAGATCAAACATCCCAAATTCCTTTCCCGCGCCGGAACCCCGTTCCGGCCTTCATCCTGATCCAGACACCCGCAGAGGCGCGCGGGCAAACACCCCGGCCCCCGCGCGGGCGTCCATCATCCCTTTGCCGCGATCACATCCTCGGGCGTGCCGATGGCGCGTGTGGTGGCGTCCTTGGCAATCCGCTTGATCATGCCCGACAGCGCCTTGCCCGCCCCGATTTCCCAGAACTCGGTCACGCCCGCGCCCGCCATCCACAACACGCTTTCACGCCAGCGGACCGAGCCTGTCACCTGCGCCACCAGCAGATCACGGATGCGGTCCGGCTCAGTCACCGCTTCGGCCCGAACATTGACCACCACCGGCACCACCGGCTTTTCCACCACCACGGCGGCCAGCGCCTCGGCCATCACATGCGCGGCTGGCTGCATCAGCGCGCAATGGAACGGGGCGCTGACCGGCAGCAGCAGCGCCCGTTTCGCGCCGCGCGCCTTGGCAATCTCCAAAGCCCGCTCCACAGCGGCCTTGTGGCCGGAGACCACGACCTGCGCCGGATCATTGTCATTCGCGGCCTGACAGACTTCGTCCTGCGCGGCCTCGGCGGCCACCGCCGTCGCCGCCTCGAAATCGAGGCCCAGCAGCGCGGCCATCGCGCCCACGCCCACCGGCACCGCTTCCTGCATCGCCCGGCCGCGGATGCGCAGCAGACGCGCCGTATCCGAAAGGCCCAGCGCACCCGCAGCACAGAGGGCCGAGTATTCGCCCAGGCTGTGCCCGGCCACGAACGATGCGCTTTCGATGCCGATGCCTTCGCTCTCCAGCGCCCGCAGCGCCGCGATCGAGGTCGCCATCAACGCGGGCTGCGCGTTCTGCGTCAGCGTCAGCTCGGCAATATCGCCGTCCCAGATCAGGGCGGACAGCTTTTCGCCCAGCGCCTCATCCACCTCGTCAAACACGGCTTTCGCCGCCGGATAGGCCTCGGCCAGGGCCCGGCCCATCCCGATGGTCTGCGCTCCCTGTCCGGGAAATACGAATGCGCGGCTCATGTACTCTCCTTCACGGCCTTCTCATCCAAACGTCACACAAGACTGGCAACACTCACGGTCACTGGCAATCGCCATGACGTTTGGACGTCTGTCTGTTTTGCCGGGTTTGCGGCCCCGGTGCCCCTGCGGACCTGCCGCAAATCGCCCCGCAGGTCTACATGAGTCTCACCAAAGGTGCCACTCCCTGCCGGTTGCGCGGCCCGTCACAGCAGCAGGATATCGAAATTGTCGATCCCCGCCGCCGCGACGAACTTGTAGCTGATCTCGATGCCATACGGCGCGGTGAATGACACCGGCACTTCGCGCACTTCCGGGCGGCTGCCGCTATAGATGTTGCAGATCAACTGCTTGGCCCCACCGCCATTGCCATCCGCATCATACCACAGGGCCCCGTTGTCTGCGTCATACAGGATGAAGTCATTCCCATCGCGCGCCTCGCTGCCCAGCACGAAATTGCCGCGTGCAATGGCCCGGCCGCTGTCGCCGGTCAGGCTGGTGAACACCGATCTGTCCAGCATGATGAAATCACGGCTGTCAAAATCGGCGATCAGATCCGCATCTTCGCGCCCGGCGGCGGTATCGAAGACAAACCTGTCCTCGGAGGGCGCGGTCAGATCCACCAGCCGCCCATCCACAAAATCGAAATCGGTATCTCCGCTCAGCGTGTCGCGGCCCAGACCGCCCGAGAGCATGTCCAGCCCGCGCCCGCCCATGACCAGATCATTGCCCGATCCACCGTCGATCACATCCGCGCCCTTGCCGCCAAACAACTCGTCAAGGCCGCCAAGGCCATTGATCGTATCATCGCCGCCTTCGCCGTCGATCACCTGCCGCGCGCTGCGCTGGGTGGTGGATCCGGTCAGCTGATTGTCGGCCTCATTGCCGAACAGCAGGATCGGCAGACCGAAGCCGAGGTATTCGCCGCCGATCTTGGCGATGACAGTGGCGTTTTCGATATTGGCCTCAAGCGTATATTCCCGCGCGCTGACGATCACCCGGTCAATACCGCCTGCGGTGCCGTTCAGCTCTACACAGCGGTCATAGCTGTCAAACGGATCCAGCGGATAGGGTGCCTGATTGACATAATAGAGGTCGTCGCCGTCGCCGCCGGTCATCGTGTCGCCACCGGCGCCCCCGTCCAGCGTATCGCCCTCGCTGCCGCCCGACAGCACATCATCCGCAGCCCCGCCGAACAGAACGTCGCGGCCCGAGTCGCCATGCAGGGTATCGGCCGCCGCCGCCCCCCCCAGCGTATCGGCCCCGGTGCCGCCGAACAGCAGATCGGCATCCGCGCCGCCCGCCACCCCGTCATTGCCCGAGCCGCCAAACAACGCGTCGCCGCCGCTGCCGCCCAGCAGGCTGTCGTCGCCCTGCTCGCCGAACAGCGTATCCGCGCCGCCGCCACCGTTCATCGTGTCATCGCCCAAGGCCATCGCCGCGATATTGCCCATCGCGCCAAAGCTGACCGACTGTCCGATATCGGTGCGGTTGAAGGTGAACATGGCAGCGGTCAGGCCGGTCACGGTATCCAGGTCGATCCGGGTGCTGCCCCAGTTCATGCCGCGCCCGCCCGAGGGGGCCACCGCCGCCATGGCCAGCACGGTGTCCATCTCGCCGATGCCGAAATTGAAGGTCGACAGGCCCGCCCCGCCCAGATTGGACACATCCACCTTGTCGCCCTGCACCAGCGCGAAATCGCGCCAGGTTTCGGTGCCATGCCCGGCCCCGGTCAGCGCATCATGGCTCAGCTTCACCCGGTCGGCCCCAAGGCCGCCAAGGATCGTGTCATTGCCCGTTCCGGCCACGATCTCATCCGCGCCGCTGCCGCCGTTGATGGTATCCGCCCCGGCATCGCCAAACAGCGTGTCATTGCCCGATCCGCCAAACACCATGTCATTCCCGCTGCCGCCCAGCACGGTATCCTTGCCCTGCTCGCCGAACAGCGTGTCATTGCCCGCCTCGCCATCGACAAAATCATGGCCCCCGGACAGCGCGAGGATGCTGTTGCCGCTGCCAAGGGTAAAGACATCCGCCGTAGTCGACTGGTTGAACACGAAGTTGGAACTGCCCAGATCCGCGATATTGCTCACGCCCTCCAGCGACAGCCGCGAGGTGCCCCACTGGATTTCGACATAGGTGCCGCCGGAGGTGAACACATAAAACATCATGGCCTTGATCGTCTCGATCTCGCCAATACCGATGGCCCCGCCGCTGCTTGATCCCTGTCCGGTGTCCGAAACGTCGATCCGGTCCAGCTCTGCGGCGTCAAAGTCGATCCAGCGGTCGGCGCCGAAACCTGTGCCATTGAAGGCGTCATGTTCCAGGATCACCCGATCCGCCCCGCCACCGCCAAAGATCTGGTCAAACCCCGTGCCCGCAAGAATGACATCTGTCAGCTCTGCGCCAAACAGCGTGTCGTTGCCATCAAGCCCGGCAAGGCTATTGGTCTCGCCCGCCACGCCCCGCAGCACGCGCCCGATACCGTCGGCCTCATCCGTGATCACCGCCATCGTCCTGCACTCCGATTCTAGAGACTGGAAACCGCGCATCGGCAGCACCGGGCCATATCGGATGGCGGATCTGCCTGAAAAACAGTCACCCTGAAAACCTGTCCAGAGTTCCTTGTGGCCGACGCTGCGTCAAGCCTGCGCAGCGGGCAAAATCGGCTACAAAAACAAGACTTATGCAGATCTCGCGCGATCCGGCCCGCCACCAGACACCCCTGCGCTGAAAACCGGGCACCGCCACGCAGGGCCCGACACATGGAATGTGATCGGCTGGCGCAGTTGACAGTTCCATGACGGCCCCCCAGATATGGGAACCAAAGGGGGAGGCGAGGGCTGCCGATGAGCGGGGCCGATGCCTTCCTGCCAGACAAGGACACGCGAATGAGCGAACAACATTCCCCCAGCTACCCTGTCCTGCCGCTGCGCGATATTGTGGTGTTTCCGCATATGATCGTGCCGCTGTTCGTAGGACGCGAGAAATCGGTCCGGGCGCTGGAAGAGGTGATGGCAGAAGATCGTCAGATCCTGCTGTCATCGCAGATCGACCCCACGGTGGATGATCCTCAGGCGGATGGCATCTATCGCGCGGGTGTGCTGGCCAATGTGCTGCAATTGCTGAAACTGCCCGATGGCACCGTCAAGGTGCTGGTCGAAGGCAAGGCGCGGGTGAAGATCACCGAATTCCTGCCCAATGACAGTTTCTTTGAGGCGCGGGCCGAGGTGCTGGACGAAACCCCGGGCGATCAGGCCGTGGTGGATGCCCTGCTGCGGGGCGTCGCCGAAGAGTTCGAGCGTTACGCCAAGATCAAGAAGAACATCCCCGAAGAGGCGCTGGCCGCCGTTTCGGACACGCGCGAACCGGCGCGGCTGGCCGATCTGGTGGCCGGGCATCTGGGCATTGACGTGGCGCTGAAACAGGCGCTGCTGGAAACGCTGGATGTGGCCGAGCGGCTGGAAAAGGTCTACGGCCACATGCAGGGCGAAATGTCCGTGCTTCAGGTCGAAAAGAAGATCAAGTCCCGCGTGAAAACGCAGATGGAGCGCACCCAGCGCGAATATTACCTGAATGAGCAGATGAAGGCCATTCAGAAGGAGCTGGGTGACGGCGAGGACGGCCAGAACGAGCTGAACGAGCTGGAAGAACGCATCCGCAAGACCGATCTGTCGAAAGAGGCGCGCGAAAAGGCGGAAGGCGAGCTGAAAAAGCTCAAATCCATGAGCCCGATGAGCGCCGAGGCAACGGTCGTGCGCAACTATCTCGACTGGCTGCTGGGCGTGCCATGGGGCGTCAAATCGCGCACCAAGAAAGATCTGGCCGCCGCACAGAAGGTTCTGGACGCCGATCACTATGGTCTGGAAAAAGTCAAGGAACGCATCGTCGAATATCTGGCGGTGCAGGCACGCTCGGCCAAGATGAAAGGTCCGATCCTCTGCCTCGTCGGCCCCCCCGGCGTGGGTAAAACCTCGCTTGGCCGGTCGGTCGCCAAGGCCACCGGGCGAGAATTCATCCGCATCAGCCTCGGCGGCGTGCGCGACGAATCGGAAATCCGGGGCCACCGCCGCACCTATATCGGCTCCATGCCCGGCAAGATCATTCAGGCGCTGAAAAAGGCGAAAACCACCAATCCGCTGATCCTGCTCGATGAGATCGACAAGATGGGCCAGGATTTCCGGGGAGACCCGGCCAGCGCCATGCTGGAGGTGCTGGACCCGGAACAGAACGCGACCTTCGTCGACCACTATCTTGAAGTGGAATACGATCTGTCGAACGTGATGTTCCTGACCACCGCCAACAGCTACAACATGCCTGGCCCGTTGCTGGACCGGATGGAGATCATTTCTCTGGCCGGCTACACCGAGGACGAAAAGCGCGAGATCGCCAAGGGTCACCTGATCCAGAAGCAGATCACCAACCACGCGCTGAAAAAAGGCGAGTTCACGATCAGCGACGACGCGCTGCTGGAAATGATCCGCACCTATACCCGCGAAGCGGGCGTGCGGAATCTGGAACGCGAGATTGCGAAACTCGCCCGCAAGGCGGTGACCGAGATCGTCAAGGGCAAGACCAAATCGGTCGAGATCGGCCCGGAGCAGCTTGAGGATTACCTCGGCGTGAAGCGCTACCGCTATGGCCTTGCCGAAGCGACCGATCAGGTCGGTGTGGTGACGGGTCTGGCCTGGACCAGCGTCGGCGGCGATCTGTTGCAGATCGAAGCGTTGAAACTGCCGGGCAAGGGCCGGATGAAGACCACCGGCAAGCTGGGCGATGTGATGAAGGAATCCATCGAGGCGGCGTCGAGCTATGTGCGGTCCATCAGCCCCGACATCGGGGTGAAACCGCCCAAGTTCGAGGCGATCGACATCCACGTCCACGTCCCCGACGGGGCCACGCCGAAAGACGGGCCTTCGGCCGGTCTGGCGATGGTGACGGCGATTGTCTCGGTGCTGACCGGCATCCCGGTGCGCAAGGACATTGCGATGACTGGCGAAGTGACGCTGCGCGGCAATGCCAGCGCCATCGGCGGCCTGAAAGAGAAACTTCTGGCGGCCCTGCGCGGCGGCATCAAGACGGTGCTGATCCCGCAGGAAAACGAGAAGGATCTGGCCGAGATCCCCGAGAATGTGAAGCAGGGCTTGCAGATCATTCCGGTGTCGCATGTGCGCGAGGTTCTGAAACTGGCTCTGGTGCGCGCACCCGAGCCGGTGGAATGGGACGAAGCCGCCGAAGAGGCCGCTGCGGCGGCACGCAAGGCGGGCACCGACGGGCAGGCAGGCCAGACCGCACACTGAGCGGTTGCCACCGGATACAGCAGAAGGGCGCGGTCTCCGCGCCCTTTTTCTTATGCAAAGCGGCCCTTTGACGACAAAGCTGTAGTTTCTTGTTCAGAATTTCTGGCATAGTGTTGTCGCAGAATGAGAAACAATAGGGACAGATGATGGCCACCAAACCTGCGGATGCCAAGGCTGCAACATCCAAGGCACGCGCGTCGCGCAGCCCTGCCACCAAAACCGCCAGCAAGACACCGGGCCGCCCCGTCGCCCCCAAGGCAGAGGCCCCGCTGGTCGATACGGCCATCGCCTCGGCCGCGCCGGATCTGACGGTCAAGGCCACGGCAGATGTGATGAAGCTGAAAACCCTGCTGGACGAGGTCGTGAAAGCAACCGGCGGCAAGAAGAAGGGTGTCAAAGAGATTGTCGAGGCAACGCTGGCCGCGCTTGGTGCCGCGCTGTCCAAGGGGCATGACCTGAATCTGCCGCCGCTGGGCAAGGCCAAGGTCGGGCGTCAGAAAAGCAATGCCAGCAATGACGGTGAAATGCTGGTCATCAAGCTGAAGCGCGGCGGCACAAAACAGCCCGGTAAGAATTCTGTGAAAAAAGATGTCACAGAGGGGCTTGCAGAGGCCGAAGAGTAAAGTTAGAACCCGCGCCAACGGGTGATTAGCTCAGTGGTAGAGCGCTTCGTTCACATCGAAGATGTCAGGAGTTCAAATCTCTTATCACCCACCATCATACTGCCGCAGGGTCCGTTAAACCCACCGGCGCACGGACAAAAGGCCGCTCCCCATCCGGGTGAGCGGCCTTTTCCTTTGGCCCCCCCACACACAGTTGCGTGAAGCGGCGCTGCGCCGATGCACAGGCCCTGTGCAGGCGCTGCAAGTTCCGGCACAGAGCCGAACCTGCTACTCTGCACCGCAGCAAAAGGAGCCGACATGCCCGCAACCAACACCTCCACCGCTTATGGCGGCATTGCGCGAAGCCTGCACTGGCTGACGGCGCTGCTGATCCTTTCCGCCATCGGCCTTGGGCTTTATGCCGAAAGCCTGCCCTATGACAGCTCTGCCGCCCTCGCCCAGAAGGCGCAGATCTTTTCGCTGCACAAGACCATCGGCATCGCCGCCTTCTTTGTCGCTGCCGCGCGAATCCTCTGGGCGCTGAGCCAGCCGCGCCCCGCGCCGCTGCATCCTGATCGTCGGCTGGAAACGCTGGCGGCGGAAACCGTGCATTGGGCGCTCTATATCTCCATGCTGGCGGTGCCGCTGTCCGGCTGGGTGCATCATGCTGCCGTCGACGGATTCGCGCCAATCCTCTGGCCGTTCGGGCAGAACCTGCCGCTGGTGCCGAAATCCGAAGCCCTGGCCGCTGGTGCCACCACGCTGCACTGGCTGTTCGGCAAGCTGCTGATCGGTTCGATTCTGCTGCATGTTGCAGGGGCGTTGAAACATGCGCTGATCGACCGCGATGGCACCCTGGCCCGCATGACCAAAGGCACCCCCTCCGGCGGGCGGGCGCATCATCCGCGCGGCCCGATCTTTGCCGCGCTGGCGCTGTATGCGGCGGGCACGGCGACGGCGCTGTCGCTGACCGCCGCCCCGACGCCAAGCCCCGCGCCGCAGGCCGTGGCCGAAACCCCTGCCCCGACCACGCCCGCAACCGGCGGCAACTGGCAGGTGGTGAATGGCACATTGGGCTTTAGCGTCAAACAGATGGGCGCGGATGTCGCGGGCAGCTTCCCCGACTGGCAGGCCGAGATCACCTTTGCCGAATCCCCCACCGATGGCCGCCACGGCCGCGTGCGCGTGACCATCGACACCACCAGCCTGACGCTGGGGGCTGTCACCGATCAGGCCAAAGAGGCCGAGTTCTTTGACGTGGCCCAGCACAAACAGGCGGTGTTCGAGGCCGAGATCCTGCCCGCCGCCGCCGGGGCCACCGGCTATGTCGCGCAGGGCAGCCTGACGCTGCGTGGGGTGACGGTGCCGCTGTCGCTGCCCTTCACGCTGGATCTGCAAGGCGACAGCGCCACCATGCAGGGCAGCGCCACTCTGGACCGCCGCGACTTTGGCATGGGGGCCTCGTATAGCGATGAAAGCAGCGTCGGCTTTGGCGTGACGGTGACTGTCACCCTGACCGCCACCCGCAAGGGCTGAGACCGCAGACCGCATGGAATTGCCGCCCGATTTGATCAAAATCGGGCGGCTCCCCTTGCCCTCCCCCGCGCCAGCGCCTAGCCTCCCCCGACCCGGAAAGGCGCGCGCATCCCATGCCCCAGACAGATACGAAACGCGGCATCCTGTTGATGCTGACGGCGATTGCCATCTTCACCACGATGGATGCGCTGGCCAAAACCCTTGTGGCCATCTACCCGACGCTGCAAGTGGTCTGGGCGCGCTATACAGGGCAGAGCGTGATCGTGGCGCTGGTGTTCCTGCCCCGGCTGGGCAGCCTGCTGCGCACCCGCTATCCGGGGCTGCAAACGCTGCGCTCGCTGTTCCAGTTCGGAGCCACCGCGTTTTTCTTCTTCAGCCTTGGCCATATCGGTCTGGCCGAGGCCACCGCGATCACCGACATCAACCCTGTGCTGATCACCCTGGGGGCTGCGGTGTTTCTGGGCGAAAAGCTGGGGCCCCGACGCATCTTCGGCGTGCTGGCAGCCCTCGCCGGGGCGCTGATCATCATCCGGCCCGGTGCGGGCGTGTTTCAGCCCGCCGCCCTGCTGCCGCTGTGCTGCGCCATCTGTTATGCGGGCTATGCCATCTTCACCCGCCGCGTCGGCCATGATGAACATCCCTCGACCTCGCTGCTCTATTCGGCGCTGTTCGGCACGCTTGTCACCTCGGTCCTGCTGCCGTTCAGCTGGCAACCGATCGCCACGGCGCATATCGCGGGGTTTGTTGCCATCGGCGCCTTGGGGGCCTTGGCGCAGTTCTTCCTGATCCGCGCCTTTACCGTGGCCGAGGCCTCGGCCATCGCACCTTTCGGCTATGTCGGCATCGTGTTTGCGACCGGCTGGGGCATCCTGCTGTTTGACGAATGGCCCGACGCCTACACCCTGCTCGGTGCCCTTGTGATCGCGGGGGCCGGTGTCTATGTCTGGCAACGCGAAACGCGGGCCAACCGCGCCAGATGAGAGATCCATGGCCACTTCCCCAGACCATCTGCCGGCCAGTCCGGCGCATTGGCTGCAAAACCTCGTTCTGCGCGGGCTGATCGGCGGGCTGCTGCTGCTGCCCTATCGCTGGCGTGTGCCGCTCTGTGGCTGGATCTTTGCGCGGGTCATCGCCCCTCTGGCAGGTTACAACCGCCGCATCCGCGACAATCTGGCGCTGATCTTCCCCGAGATGCCCGCCGCCGAGGTGCGGCGCATGGTGCGCGCTGTGCCCGACAATGTGGGCCGCACCATCATCGAACTGTATTCCGGCGCGGCCTTCACCGCCCGCGCCAAGGCGGCACCGATCCACGGCCCCGGTCTGGCCGCGCTGGAACAGGCCCGCGCGACAGGCCGCCCGGTGCTGCTGGTGACCGGCCATTTCGGCAATTACGATGCCAGCCGCGCGGCGCTGATTGCGCGGGGCTTTGCGGTGGGCGGCCTCTATCGCCCGATGACCAACCGCTATTTCAATGCCCATTACGTTGCCGCGATTTCAGGCATCGGCGAGCCGCTGTTTGCGCGCGGTCGGCAGGGCATGGCGGGCATGATCCGCTTTCTGCGCGGTGGCGGCATGTTGGGCATCGTGCAGGATCAGCATATGAAACACGCGCCCAAGCTGCGCTTTTTCGGCCATCCTGCCAAGACCGCGCTGTCGGCTGCGGAACTCGCGCTGAAATATGACGCGCTGCTGGTTCCCACATATGCGATCCGGCAAGAGAACGGGCTGGATTTCGACATTCTGGTCGATGCACCGATCCCGCACAGCACCGCCGAGGCGATGACGCAAGCGCTGAACGACCATCTGGAGGCGCATGTGCGCCAGCATCTCGATCAGTGGTTCTGGATCCACAAACGCTGGAAAGACTAGGCTCCCGCCTCAGTCGACCCGCGCGGCCGCCACGATCTCTGCCGGGCCTTCGCGTTGCAGGATCACCACCGCAGGCTCCTGCCCCGCCATCGCCGCGTCAATGTCCAACGGCGGATGCCCGGCCCATTCGCCCAGCTTTTCCCAACTGGTGACGATGTTGCGATAGGTCACGCTGCGCCCGGCGTTTTCGCCATGCGTGATCTCGACCGTTGCTTCCTTGCGATAGCGCACAAGCTGCACCCGAAGCGGCATACCGATGCCTTCGGCAGATTCGGCGCGGATGTGCAGGGTATCGCCCTCGCGCTGCACCTGAAGCTGCACCGGCTCCAGCGATTGCCGCGCCGCCGTGATCGCCGCTGCCACCGCCTCGGGATCATTCCCTTCGACCCGCGCGCCGCCATCGACGATCATCTGCGGCGTATAGATCGTGCGGCTGCCCGCCGCGCGGGCATAGGCCTTCTGCCGCGCGGTATAAGAGGGGCTGGCAAACCGATCCTCCCAGCCGATGTAATCCCAATAGTCCACATGCAGCGCCAGCGGGATCAGGCTCGGATCATCGGCCAGTGTTGCAAAAAATTCATCCGCAGGCGGGCAGGACGAACAGCCCTGCGAGGTGTAGAGTTCCACCACCACCGGCCCCTGTTGTGCCGCTGCCATTGCGGCAAAACCGATCCATAGGCCGCAAGCGGCGCTGATTGCCTGACGCATGGTGGCGTTCCCGATCCCAGTTGATCCCTCGCTTCTAGTCAAACAGGCGCTTTTCTGCCAATCAAGGTTTTGCGAGAGGCCGCGCACATGCCGTGAAGCGCGGCAGGATGGCCACAGGCAGCTGCCAAAGTGGCGACAAGATGCCAACACCGCCGCGCCCTGAAATCTGCACTGGATTTTCGGCATACAATTGCATACAAACCTGTTCGACTCCCTTGCGCGATGTGCCGCGATGCGGCATGACAAGGGGGAAGATCCGAATACCGAGCCCATTTCCCGAGCCAAAGCCAGGAGGCGACAGATGACCGTCACCGTCGGACACGACAGCAGCAAAACACGGCAGACCCTGACCGCAGGCGGCGCATCCGTCGCCTATTACTCGATCCCGGCGGCGCAAGCGGCTGGTCTGGGCGATTTCGCCAATCTTCCCGCCGCCCTGAAGGTGGTGCTGGAAAACATGCTCCGCTTTGAAGACGGCAAGACCGTCACGGTGGATGACATCAAGGCCTTCTCCGACTGGGGCAAACTGGGCGGCAAGAACCCGCGCGAGATTGCCTATCGCCCGGCCCGCGTGCTGATGCAGGATTTCACCGGGGTTCCGGCCGTGGTCGATCTGGCGGCCATGCGCGACGGCATCCTTGGCCTTGGCGGCGATGCGCAGAAGATCAACCCGCTGAACCCGGTTGACCTCGTGATCGACCACTCGGTGATGATCGACGAATTCGGCACCCCGCGCGCCTTCCAGGCCAATGTGGACCGCGAATACGAGCGGAACATGGAACGCTATGTGTTCCTGAAATGGGGCCAGAACGCCTTCAACAACTTCCGCGTGGTGCCGCCGGGCACCGGCATCTGCCACCAGGTCAACCTGGAATATCTCGCGCAGACCGTCTGGACCGACAAGGACCAGAATGGCGAGGAAGTGGCCTACCCGGATACGCTGGTCGGCACCGACAGCCACACCACCATGGTCAACGGTCTGGCCGTGCTGGGCTGGGGTGTCGGCGGGATCGAAGCCGAGGCGGCCATGCTGGGCCAGCCGGTGTCGATGCTGATCCCCGAAGTGGTCGGCTTCAAGCTGACCGGCGCGATGCTGGAAGGCACCACCGCCACCGACCTCGTGTTGAAGGTCGTGCAGATGCTGCGCAAACATGGCGTGGTGAACAAGTTCGTCGAATTCCACGGCGAAGGTCTGGATCACCTGCCGCTGGCCGACCGGGCGACCATCGCCAACATGGCCCCGGAATATGGCGCCACCTGCGGCTTCTTCCCGATCGACGGCGAAACCCTGCGTTACCTGCGCCAGACCGGCCGTGACGAGGCGCGCATTGCGCTGGTCGAGGCCTATGCCAAGGCCAATGGCATGTGGCGCGGTGCCGATTACGCGCCGATCTACACCTCCACGCTGGAGCTGGACATGGGCACCATCGTGCCCGCGATCTCGGGTCCGAAGCGCCCGCAGGACTATCTGCCGCTGACCGATGCGAAAGCCTCGTTCGCCAAGGAAATGGATGCGTCCTTCAAACGTCCGGTGGGCGTTGAAGTGGCGGTGAAGGGCGAAGATTACACCATGTCCTCGGGCAAGGTCGTCATCGCGTCGATCACCTCCTGCACCAACACCTCCAACCCCTATGTGCTGATCGGTGCGGGCCTTGTGGCGCGCAAGGCGCGTGCGCTGGGTCTGAACCGCAAGCCCTGGGTGAAAACCTCGCTGGCCCCCGGGTCACAGGTCGTGTCGGAATATCTGAATGCCGCAGGGCTTCAGGAAGATCTGGATGCGGTCGGCTTCAACCTGGTCGGTTATGGCTGCACCACCTGCATCGGCAACTCCGGCCCGCTGCAACCGGAAATCTCGGCAGCGATTGCCGAAGGTGATCTTGTGGCGACCGCCGTTCTGTCGGGCAACCGCAACTTCGAAGGCCGCATCTCGCCTGACGTGCGCGCCAACTACCTCGCCTCGCCGCCGCTGGTTGTCGCCTATGCGCTGGCCGGGGACATGAACATCGACATCACCACCGAACCGCTGGGCACCGGCTCCAATGGTCAGCCGGTCTATCTGAAAGACATCTGGCCGACCAACAAGGAAATCGCGGATCTGGTGCATGAAGTGGTGACGCGCGAGGCGTTCCAGAAGAAATACGCCGACGTGTTCAAGGGCGATGAAAAGTGGCAGGCGGTGGAGGTCACGGATTCCGAGACCTATGACTGGCCCGCCTCGTCGACCTACATCCAGAACCCGCCCTATTTCAAAGGCATGGCGAAAGAGCCGGGCGTGATCAAGAACATCGAGGGCGCACGTGTGATGGCGCTGCTCGGCGACATGATCACCACCGACCACATCAGCCCGGCCGGCTCGTTCAAGTCGACCACCCCGGCCGGCAAGTATCTGACCGAACGTCAGGTGCCGGTGTCGGAGTTCAACTCCTACGGCGCGCGCCGCGGCAACCACGAAGTGATGATGCGCGGCACCTTCGCCAATATCCGCATCAAGAACGAGATGCTGGATGGCGTCGAGGGCGGTTACACCAAAGGCCCGGATGGCGTTCAGACCTCGATCTTCGACGCCTCGATGGCCTATCAGGCCGAGGGCACGCCGTTGGTGATCTTCGGCGGCATCGAATACGGTGCCGGTTCGTCGCGCGACTGGGCTGCCAAGGGCACTGCCCTGCTGGGCGTCAAGGCCGTGATCGCGGAATCGTTTGAACGCATCCACCGCTCCAACCTCGTGGGCATGGGCGTGATCCCGTTCGAATTCACCGCAGGCGACACCCGCAAATCGCTGGGCCTGACCGGCGATGAGGTCGTGTCGATCACCGGTCTGGACGGCGATCTGAAACCGCTGAGCCTGGTGCCCTGCACCATCACCTATGCGGATGGCACGGTGAAAACCATCCAGATTAAGTGCCGGATCGATACCGAAATCGAGATCGAATATGTCGAACATGGCGGCGTGCTGCACTATGTGCTGCGCGATCTCGCCAAGTCCTGATCAGGTCTGAGCAGTGGAAAAGGCCCCGGAGTAATCCGGGGCCTTTTTGTTGGTGGGGGCGTCAGGATGGCATGGCAGCCGATGTCAGCTTTGTGGGATGAAGCAGATGTTGACCTCACAGGCATCCGCCATCAAGATACGGCGATCTGGCGCGCATGGCAGGTGATTATGAACTTTGAAGTCCTTCGCGGAGAACTCGAGAACGCGAAACGGGCGAGCCTGAGGGAAGTCTGGATTTGTCCCTCAGGATGGCAGGCTGTCCTAGTTGAAGACGCGACAGGAGCCTGCTGGAGACTCGACTATCCCAATAGTGAAAATCATGGAGGTTGACGTTGCCCCCTCCGCCTAATCCAGTTTGAGGTAGACTCTGGCCCAACTGAAAGGACCAGAGATGAAGCGCAGCAGGTTCACCGAAGATCAGATCATCGGCATTCTGAAGGAGCACGAGGCCGTGATTTCCGTCGCCGATCTGTGCCGCAAGCATGGCGTCAGTGATGCGACGGTCTACAAGTGGAAAGCCAAGTATGGCGGTATGGATGTGATCGAGGCCAAGCGGCTGAAGGGTCTCGAGGACGAAAACGCCCGGCTGAAGCGGTTGCTGGCGGATGCGATGCTCGACAATGCCGCGCTGAAGGATCTCCTGGGAAAAAAGTGGTGACGCCCGCCGCAAAGCGACAAGCGGTCGCGCATCTGGTGGCAGATCACGGGATGAGCGAGCGGCGGGCGTGTCGGGTGATCGGTTGTTGCCGGATGACCATGCGCTACGAGGCGATCCGTCAGGATGACCCGGTGCTGCGTGAGCGGCTGAAAGAACTGGCGCGGGTGCGCCGCCGGTTCGGCTATCGGCGGCTGCATGTGTTCTTGCGGCGCGAGGGGCATGAGGTGAACCACAAGCGTCTGTTCCGCATCTACCGCGAGGAGCGGCTGCACGTGCGTCGCCGCGGTGGGCGCAAGCGGGCGATAGGGACGCGAGCCCCAATGACGCTGCCGCTGATGCCGAACCAGCGCTGGTCGCTCGACCTCGTCTCCGACCAACTGACCGACGGCCGCCGCTTCCGCGTGCTGACCGTTGTGGATGACTGCACGCGGGAGTGCCTTGCCCTGATCGCCGACACGTCTTTATCTGGCGCAAGGGTAGCGCGGGAGTTGGCGACCCTGTTCGAGGCCCGCGGCAAGCCGATCACGGTGGTCAGCGACAACGGGACCGAGTTTACGTCGAACGCCATCCTGACCTTCGCTGACAACCGCAAGATCGACTGGCACTACATCGCGCCCGGCAAGCCGACCCAGAACGCCTTCATCGAGAGCTTCAACGGTCGCCTGAGAGACGAGCTTTTGAACGAGACCCTGTTCCCGTCCCTGAACCACGCCCGCGCCATGCTCGCCGTCTGGCGCAAGGACTACAACACCGAACGCCCGCATTCACGCCTTGGCTGGCAGACGCCTGCCGAGTTCGCCCAAACCTTCACCCCGCAACGGGGCCAGACGCTGCGCAACCCGCAAAGCTCCGCGCCAGCCCCCGTTGCCCAACCCGACCAAAAC
This sequence comes from Gemmobacter fulvus, assembly GCF_018798885.1. NCBI lineage: Bacteria > Pseudomonadati > Pseudomonadota > Alphaproteobacteria > Rhodobacterales > Paracoccaceae > Gemmobacter > Gemmobacter fulvus. The sequence goes on from NZ_CP076361.1 coordinate 487,149, forward strand.
AGCCAAACTCAAACTCGGAGTCTCGCTCACGCTGGATAAAAGTCGGGGGCAACGTCACACCGCATCCCGTCAGGTGTCATTTTGTTTCGCGCGCTGCAACGGGCTGTTTCCCGCCATCTGCGCAGCCGTTATGTTCGCGTTAAGTTCTCCGTCCGCATGGTGCCCTCAGTCAAGATGGAGCCCGCCATGCCCTTTCCCAACCTCGTCACGCAGGCCGAGCTGTCGGCCCACCCGCGCGACTGGCCGCCGAGTCTGCCCTGGGCAGAGTTGGCGCTGATGCTGCTGTTGGGCAGCCTGCTGGCACTTGGGTAGGTTATTGCGCGGCCTTGGCCATGGCCGGGCGGATCAGCCGCTCCAGTTCCTGCGCGGTGATCGGCCCGGCAAAGCGCAGCACCACCTTGCCCGCGCCGTCGATCACAAAAGTCTCGGGCACGCCATACAGGCCCCAGTCCAGCGCCATCCGGCCCGCATCGGCCCCGATCGTCGCATAGGGATTGCCCAGCTCTGCCAGAAACGCCTCAGCCTTCACCGGGTCATCCTTGTAGTTCACGCCATGGATCACCACACCTTCGGCGCGCAGCGCCTCCAGTTGCGGATGTTCGGCGCGGCAGGGTGCGCACCAGCTCGCCCAGAAGTTCACCAGCTTGACGCCAGGGGCCGTCAGCGCCGCGGCATCGAACACCGGCAGATCGCCCAGCGGCACCACCTGCACCGCCGGGGCGGCGCGGCCGATCATCGCCGAGGGCAGCGCCTCGGGATCTTCGCGCTGCATCCCCAGCCAGAACATCGCTGCCAGCGCCGCAAAGGCCACCGGCGGCACAAACATCAAGGCTTTAGCCATCCTGCTTCCCCTGCCGCATTTCCACCTCGTGCAGTGCGCGCTTCACCCGCGCCGCCCGCCACAGCGACAGGCCCACCACCGCCAGCAGCAACAGCATCGTCACCGCATAAGAGGACAGCACGACCCCCGCATATTTGCCCAGCTCCGGCATCATGCCAGTCTCTCCCGCGCCAACAACACCGCCAGCCGCCGCGCGCGGATCTCTGTCACCGTGCGCAACAGCACCAGCGCCACGAACAGCGCCACAAACCCGGCAAGGCACAACAGCAGCGGATACCAATAGACATCCGACACGTTCTCTTCCTTGTCGAGCGACAGCGACGCCCCCTGATGCAGCCCCTGATTCCAGAAATTCACCGCATAGCGGCTGAGCAGCGCAAAGACTGATCCCACGATACACAACAGCCCTGTCAGATCGGCGGCGGTATCGGGGTTCTCCACCGCCTGCCACAGCGCGATATAACCCAGATAGAACAGGAACAGGATCAGGAACGAGGTCAGCCGCGGATCCCATTCCCACCAGGTGCCCCACATCGGCTGGCCCCAGAAGGCCCCCGTCATCAGCGCGATCAGCGTGAACACCATGCCCACCGGCGCTGCCGCCTTGGCCGCAAGCGCGCTGACATGATGGCGGCGCACCAGCCAGATCAGGCTGGCCACCAGCATCATCACCCAGGCATTGATCGCCATCATCGCGGCGGGCACATGGATATAGATGATCTTGACCGTCGAGCCTTGCTTGTAATCATCCGGCGTGAAGAAAAAGCCCCAGATCAGACCGGTTCCCAGCGTCAGCACCGCAAGGGCGGCCACGAACGGCAGCAGCCGCGCGGCGGTCTGCATGAACTTCTTCGGATTGGCATATTCCCACAGCGACATGGATCCTCGCTAAATCCCGGTTGAACGAACGGCAAGCGGCAAGTCGCGCCCTCACCGCAGATTGATGCGCAGCGCCAGCGCCGAGGCAAAGGGCAGCAGCGCCGCCGCCCCCAGCGTGATCCCGGCCAGCAACAGCAGTGGCGCCTCGACCGCCTGCCCCGCCGCGCCGCGCTTGACCACCTCGGCACCAAAGATCAGCGTCGGCACATAAAGCGGCAGCACCAGCAGCGACAGGAGCAGGCCGCCACGCTTCAGCCCCACGGTCAGCGCCGCCCCGAAGGTGCCGATCACCGACAGCGCAGGCGTGCCAAGCGCCAGCGACAGCAGCAACCAGCCAAACCCCGCCCCCGGCAGATGCAGCAGCACCGCCAGCAAGGGCGCGGCAAGCGTCAACGGCAGCCCTGTCACCAGCCAATGCGCCAGCGACTTGACCGCCACCACCCCCTCCAGCGGGATCGGCGCGGTGGCCAGCAGATCGAGCGAGCCATCCTCGTAATCCAGCGCGAAAATCCGGTCGAGGCTCAGCAGACAGGCCAGCAGCGCGCCAAGCCACAGGATGCCCGGCGCGATCTTCGCCAAGGTGCCGCCCTCGGGGCCCACACCCAGCGGCACCAGCACCGCCACCAGCAGGAAAAATGCAAGGCCAAGGCCAAAGCCGCCGCCCGCCCGCATTGCCAGACGCAGATCCCGGACCAGCAGGGCAATCATGCAAAGGCCTCGTCAAAGCCACGCGCCGCCTGCACCCGCCCTGTGGCACGGAACGACGTAAGGTCCAGCACCTCGGCCTCGGCCAGCCCGAGGTCGATATGCGTGGCGATCAGCGCCGCCCCCCCCGCCGCAAGATGGCCGCGCACCAGATCGGAAAACAGCGCAGCCGAAGCGGCGTCGAGGCTGACCGTCGGCTCATCCAGCATCCAGATCGGCCGACCGCTGACCAAGAGCCGCGCCAGCCCCAGCCGCCGCTTCTGCCCGGCCGACAGATTGGCCGCCGCCCGGTCGCGCAGGGCAGTCAGGTTCATCTGCACCAGCGCGGTCTCAACCCGGTCGGTGCCATAGATGGCGGCCCAGAAGCCCAGATTCTCGGCCACGCTCAGCGTGGCCTTCAGCCCATCCGCATGGGCGGCATAGGCAATGCTGTCCGGCGGCACCGCAACTCGGCCCTGCACCGCAGGCTGCAATCCCGCCAGAGTGCGCAACAAGGTGGTCTTGCCGATGCCATTCGGCCCACGCAACACCAGCGCGCGCCCGGCGCGCAGGGTGAAACCCACGCCCTCCAGCACGGTCAGCCCGCCGCGCGCACAAGCCAGATCGGTGACGACATATTCCATGCGCCCTGCCTATCCGATTGCGAAAGCGCCGCAAAGCGAAAGCCGCCCTCTGCGACAAAGGGACAAGACGCGCCCTCATCACACGCGCCCCCCTGCAACTTGCATTTTGCAAAAATACTCACAGCCACGACGGTCATCCCGACATCCCGCCGGGCAAAGGCGCAGGCGCGCTCAGACCGGCAGAACCGCCAGCGCGATGCGCCGACCCTCGCTCAGCAGCACGTTATAAGTGCGGCAGGCAGCGGGAGAAGACATGACCTCCACCCCGATATCCGCCGCTTCCAGCGTGCTGCGGAAGGGCAGCGGCGCATGGGCGATCTCGGCGCCCATGCCCAGAAACAACACGTCGATCCGCCCGGCCAGCGCCAGGATCGGGTCGGCATCCGCCAGCCCGCCCCAGCCACCTGCCGCCCAGGGGGTGATTAGGCAGGGCCCATGCAGCACCGTGCCACCGATGCGGAAAAAGCCGGGGCCATAGCCCTCGACCGGCTGGGCTTCCGCATAAGTGATCTCGGTCAATTGCATGGCGCGCTCCTCAGGCGTCGATATTGGCGAATTCGTGATCCGGCTTCGCGCCTTCTTTCTTCGGCTTGTCGCTGCGATCAAGGCCCAGCATCAGCACGATGTTCTTGGCTACATAGAGCGTCGAATAACAGCCGATGAACACCCCGAACAACATGGCGAACACAAACCCGCGGATCACATCGCCGCCAAAGATCAACAGCGCGGTCAGCGCAATCGCCGTGGTCGTCGCCGTCATGATGGTGCGCGACAGCGTTTCATTCGTGGTCAGGTTCATCAGGTCGCGCAGCGGCATTGCCTTGTATTTCAACAGGTTCTCGCGAAGCCTGTCGAAAATCACCACCGTGTCGTTCACCGAATAGCCCAGAATGGTCAGCAGTGCTGCCACGATGGTCAGATCGAATTTCAGCTGGAACACCGAAAACACGCCGACCGTCACGATCACGTCATGCACCAGGGCCGCCACGGTGCCGATGGCGAACTGCCATTCAAAGCGCAGCCAGATATAGATCCAGATCCCGGCAGAGCCGGTCAGAACCGCGATCAACGCCGACCAGATCAGCTCGGACGAGACTTTCGGCCCCACCGATTCCACCGACGGAAAGGTGATCGCCGGGTCGACGGCGCGCAGGGCGGTTTCCATCGTCTCGATCACCTCGGGCGTCACCGCCTCGCTGCCCTCCTGCGGCGAGATGCGCAGCATCGCCACATGCTGATCGGCGCGGAACGAGGGGTCGAACACTTCGGTGATCGACACTTCACCAAGGTCAAGGCCTTCCAGCGCCTGCCGGTATTCCCCGACATCCACCGCCTGCGTGCTTTCGGTGCGGATCGTGGTGCCGCCCTTGAAGTCGATGCCGAAGTTCAACCCCAGCACGGCGACGGACAGCAGCGACAGCACCACCAACACGACCGACGTGCCGAAGGTGATGTATTGCCATTTGAAGAAGTCGATATTGGTTTTGGTCGGAACCAGTTTCAGACGAAACGCCATTGCCCGCTCCTCCTCACACGATGATCGTCCGGGGGCGACGCCACCGGATATAGAGATTGACGATGGCACGCGTGACGTAAACGGCGGTGAACATCGAGGTGATGATCCCCACCCCGGTCGTCACCGCAAAGCCCCGCACCGGGCCCGCCCCGATCACGAACATGATGATGGCGGTAATCATGCCGGTGACGTTGCTGTCCATGATCGCAGACAGCGCCTTGCCGAACCCGATGTCAATCGCCGCACCGGGCGACCGCCCCTCACGCAATTCTTCGCGGACCCGTTCATAGATCAGCACATTGGCATCCACCGCCATGCCCATGGTCAGCACGATCCCCGCGATGCCGGGCAGCGTCAGCGTTGCCCCGATGATCGACAGGATGGCAAAGATCAGCGCGATGTTGATGCCCAGAGCCAGTACCGAGAACATGCCAAACAGCCCGTAGCTGGCAATCATGTAAAGCGCGACAAGCCCCGCCCCTACGATGGCCGCCATCTGGCCCGCATCAATGCTGTCCTGCCCCAGTTCCGGGCCGATGGTGCGCTCTTCCAGAAAGGTCATCTCGGCGGGCAGCGCGCCTGCGCGCAGCAGCACGGCGAGTTCGGTGCTTTCCTCGACAGTGAAACTGCCGGTGATGATGCCACGCCCGCCGGGAATATGGCTCTGGATCACCGGGGCCGAAATCACCTCGCTGTCCAGCACGATGGCAAAGGGTTTGCCGATGTTGTTGGCGGTATAATCGCCAAACTTGCGGGCGCCGGTGGCATCGAACTGAAACTCCACTGCGGGCGTGCCGTTCTGGTCGAAGGCGGGCTGCGCATTGGTCAGCTCTTCGCCGGTCACCACCGGGGTCTGCTCCACCACGTAATAGGTATTGGCCTCGTTCATCGCGGGCAGCAGCAGATTGCGCGGGCCGGGCGTGGCCCCTGCATCCGCCGTGCGGCTGACAACCGGGTGGAAGGTCAGCTTGGCCGTGGTGCCGATCAGCGATTTCAGTTCCGCCGCCGATCCGATGCCCGGCACCTGAATCAGGATGCGGTCCTCGCCCTGACGCTGGATCGTCGGTTCGCGGGTGCCCACCTCATCCACCCGGCGGCGGATGATCTCAAGGCTTTGCTGGATGGTGCGCTGATCCGTCGCCACCCGTTCGGCGGGCGACAGTTGCACCACGATGTCACTGCCTTCGGCGCTGACATCAATATCATTGGAGCCGATGCCGGTCAGGCTGACAACCGGGGTCGCCAGCGCGCGCACCTTTTCCAGCGCGACCGCCATACCTGCGGGATTGGAGATGGTGACGCGCAGCACCCCGTCGACCGAGGGCTGACGCCGCACATTGCCGACCTGATCGCGCACATCGCGCAGGCTGTCGCGCACTTCGGGCCACATCGCATCAATGCGGGCGGCATAGACATCCGCCACCTTCACCTCGGCCAGCAGATGCGCCCCGCCGCGCAGATCGAGCCCCAGCGGCACCAGAGACGAGGGCAGCCAGTCGGGCCAGAGATCCAGCGCCGCCTGCTGTTCCGGCAGCACGGTGCCGCCAGCGGCTTCCACCGCGGCGGCAGCGTCATTGTGTCTTTCGACCCGCTCGTAGAACAGGTTCGGCGCGGCGAAAGCCAACCCGAGAAGCACAAGCCCCCAGATCAGCAGGCTTTTCCACAGCGGGGTCTGCGTCATGTCGACATTCCGTCATTCGGAGTAGGGGGCCGCGCTCAGGCGGTGGCGGGCTCGGTCTTGCTCATGACCTGGGCGATGGTGCTGCGCGGGGTGCGCACTTTCACACCTTCGGCAATCTCCACCTCGAGGATGCCATCCTCATGCACCTTGACCACCTTGCCGAGGATGCCGCCCTGCGTCAGCACCTGATCGCCCCGGCGCAGCTGCTCGACCATGGCTTTATGCTCTTTCACCTTTTTCTGCTGCGGACGGATCAGCAGGAAATACATGATGGCAAAAATCAGGATCAGCGGCACGAAGCTGGTGAAGGCGCTGGCGGCGCCACCGGCACCGGCAGCCTGAGCGAAGGCGGGAGTTGCGAACATGGGGTATCCTCTTTCGTCGTCTTGGCACCGGGAACCCCGGCAATTTGGTGGCGCACCCTATCTGCGGGCCTGCATGATGGCAAGGCAGAGGGCCCGCAGCTTGCGCTGCAGATAGGGGCGCGGATGTGGCGTACCAAGGGGCAAAGCGCAAATCCCCTGCCCTTTGGGCCATGTTCGCGGGCGCAAGGCCCGTGCTGCGCGCCTTTTCCCTTCACCCCGCCCCCCTGATGTTGCATATGAAGGCACCTGCAACCAAAGGTGAGATCATGCACGACATCCGCGCCATCCGCGAAAACCCAGCCGCTTTCGATGCCGCTCTGGCACGCCGGGGCCTGTCGTCGATGGCGTCAGAGGTGTTGGCCGTGGACGAGGCACGCCGCGCCCGCATCCTTGCCGCAGAAACCGCGCAGGCCGCCCAGAATGCCGCCTCCAAACAGGTGGGCGCTGCCAAGGCCAAGGGCGATGACGCCGAATTTGAACGGCTGCGCGCGCTGGTGGCCGAAAAGAAGGCCGAGATTGCCGCGCTGACCGCTGAGGCCGATGCCGAAGATGTGAAGCTGCGCGACCTGCTGCTGCGCATCCCGAATCTGCCGCTGGACACGGTGCCCGATGGCAAGGACGAGGCCGATAACGTCGAGATCCGCCGCTGGGGCACGCCGCGTGCCTTCGACTTTGCGCCGAAGGAACATTTCGACATTGCGGGTGTGCAGCCCGGCATGGATTTCGCCACCGCCGCCAAACTGTCGGGGTCGCGATTCGTGGTGCTGCGCGGGGCGGTGATCCGGGTGCATCGCGCTCTGGCGCAGTTCATGCTGGACACCCATATCACCGACCATGGCCTGACCGAGACCTGGACCCCGGTTCTGGTCAAGGAAGAGGCAATGTATGGCACCAACCAATTGCCGAAATTCGCGGAAGACAGCTATCAGACCACCAATGGCTGGTGGCTGGTGCCGACCTCCGAGGTGACGCTGACCAATACCGTCGCCGGGGATCTGCTCGACGAAGGCCAGCTTCCGATCCGCATGACCGCACATACCCAGTGCTTCCGCTCCGAAGCCGGGTCGGCGGGGCGCGATACCACCGGCATGTTGCGCCAGCACCAGTTCGAAAAGGTGGAAATGGTGTCGATCACCACGCCCGAGACCAGCCTTGCCGAACATGACCGCATGACCAAATGCGCCGAAGCGATCCTTGAAAAGCTCGGCCTGCCCTATCGCACCGTGGTTCTGTGCAGCGGCGACATGGGGTTCGGCGCCACCAAGACGCATGACCTCGAGGTCTGGCTGCCGGGCCAGAACACCTACCGCGAGATCAGCTCCGTTTCGGTCTGTGGCGATTTTCAGGCCCGCCGGATGAACGCGCGCTTCCGCCCGGCGGGCGGGGGCAAGCCCGAGTTCGTGCATACGCTCAACGGCTCCGGCCTTGCGGTGGGGCGCTGCCTGATCGCGGTGCTGGAAAACGGCCAGCAGGCCGACGGCTCGGTCGATCTGCCCGCCGCGCTGCACCCCTATCTGGGCGGCAAGACCCGGATCAGCGCCACCGGCACCATGGAATGAACGAAAGGGGCCGCAAGGCCCCTTTTTCTTTCCGTATCAAGATCTTGTCGGACGACCTTCAGCCGCCCAGAATGACCTTCACGTAATTCTTGGTTTCAGCATAGGGCGGGATGCCACTGTGTTTTTCCACCGCCTGCGGACCGGCGTTATAGGCGGCCAGCGCCAGACGCCAGCTGCCGAATTTGTTATACATCATAGACAGATAGCGCGCGCCGCCCTCAAGATTCTGATGCGGGTCGTTGATGTCCACCCGCAGCAGCTTTGCGGTGCCGGGCATCAGCTGCGCCAGCCCGGTCGCGCCCTTGGGCGACACCGCCCCCGCGTTCCAGCCGCTTTCCTGCTGCACCAGCCGCAGGAACAGATCTTCGGGCACGCCATGTTTGCGCGCCATGGACTTGGCGACCTCCAGAAACTCGCCCTTGTAACGCCCGCGATAGCGCGGGGCCGAGACGGCGCTGGCCTCTTCGATCATGGGCGGTTTTGGCATCAGCCGGGTCGAGCCGGAATATTGCTTGGCCAACCGGCCATCCAGCAGCGAGGTTTGCGATTTGAACAGCAAGGACCGCGATTTGCTGGACCCGGACAGCTTGAGCCCTTCGGCCCCTGCGCTGCCCACCGTGGCCAAACCGGCCAACAGAGTGATGAAAACAACCGTGCGACGCATCCGCCACCCTTTGGAAAATCCACAAGCCGCGACTATACGGATTTCAGGCTCTTTCGCCAGAGCCTTTCGCCACCGGCTCAACCGGCCTCGGCGGTCGGTTCCTTGGCGGCTGCGGGTATCGGCGGCTTCTCGCCCATCAGCGGCGCGCGGAGCAGATCCTCGATCAGAAGCGAGACCAGTTGCCCTCGGCCGCTGACCCCGGCCTTGCGATAGATCGCGTTCAGATGCGTCTTGACCGTCGCCTCGGCCGAGCCACGGAACACCGCGATTTCGGCAATCGCATAGCCCTTGATGGTGAAGGCCGCGATGTCCTGCTCCGATGGCGTCAGCTTCCACTCGCGGAAATAACCCTCCATCACCTCGTTCAACGCGCCGGCGGCCACGCTCATCTGACGCTCCAGATGCGCCTGTTTGCGAAGAAGGCGCATCAAATAGCGGATTTCAAACGCAATTCCCAGAATGATGCCCAGCGTCGCCCCAATCTCTGGCAGGATATGCCCGTCATGCAGCGTGTCCCATCCGGCGATGCGGACATCCTCGATTACATCCGCCACGAAAAACAGCACACAGGCGCATTGGAACAGGATCAGCGCGGTCAGCCCGATCTGGCGGCGATCGGGCTTGGGTGTGGCGGGGGGCTGGGTCATCTCGGCTCCGGCTCAATCCTCGGGAAGGGTCTTGTAGCCTGTCACCATGGATCGGGGAAGGTTGATCCCGAGCCGACGCGATTCAAACACCACCGCCGCGATATGCAGAACAACCGAGGCTTCGGCCCAGAGCACGGCGGCTTCGTGCAGTTCCTCGACCCATTCGATGCCGAAAAACGCAAGCGTGGTCATCATATACCCCGAGATGCCGATCACCAGCAGCGTCGCCAGCAGGTTGTAGATCATCAGCGCGCCCAGCGGCGAATGGCCCGCATGGGCATGGCGGCGCCCGGTGGCCATTTCGGCCAATTGGCCGACAGCGGCGGCGGGATCGGGCGGAAAGTCACTGAACCGGGCATGGCGGCTGCCGAACAGGCCCCAGACCACGCGCGCGATCACCAGCGCCAGCACGGTATATCCGACATAGCGGTGCAGCGACGATTCGTCCTCGGTGAAAAAGGCATTGGCGGTAAAGGCCGCAACCAGCGACCAGTGAAACAGGCGCACGAAGGCGTCCCAGACAAATATGGTGCGGCGCATGGCGACATCCTGACAAAAGCGGGCTGAAACAGAGGGGACGCACCCGGCCCGAAGGCCGGGTGCTGTGCGGCTTATTCGGTTTTCGACTTCACGATTTTCAGCTGCGCGTCGAGATAGAGTTCGTAGGTCTTGCCGTCTTTCACGGCGTAGACCTCGATCATGCCGTCTTCGCTGTCGATCTTGCGGACCTCATAGCCCTGCGCGGTCATCTCTGCCGTCACCTTGTCTTTCAGCGCGGCGTCGATGTTGTCGCCCGAGGCGAAGGCCAGCGGGGCCGACAGGGCAAGGAAAGCAACGGTGAGGAGGGAAAGCGATTTCATCGGGAACATCCTTTTCGGAGGGTTGCCCGCCATCCGGTTGCGGCGGGATAAGCCGGATATGCCGCCCTGCCCGGCCTGCCACCATCGGCGCAAAGGCGCAGATGACCGCTCTAGCCCCGCAGTTGCAGACGCGTCGGGGCCGTTGCCCGCGCGCTCTGCCCCCGGTATAGGTGCGGTCAATCATCGTTTTGCCAAAAGCGGGCGCGCCTTGCCTGCAAACAAGAATCGGGGGCATCCATGGCGGGTTCGGTCAACAAGGTCATCATCGTCGGCAATCTGGGGCGTGACCCGGAAGTGCGCAGCTTTCAGAATGGCGGCAAGGTGGTGAACCTGCGCATCGCCACCTCGGAAACCTGGCGCGACCGCAATTCGGGCGAGCGCAAGGAGCGCACCGAATGGCATTCCGTCGCCATCTTTTCGGAACCGCTGGCCAAGATCGCCGAACAATATCTGCGCAAAGGTTCCAAGGTCTATATCGAGGGCGCGCTGGAAACGCGGAAATGGCAGGATCAATCCGGCCAGGACCGCTACACCACCGAAATCGTGCTGCGCCCGTATCGGGGCGAGCTGACGCTGCTGGATGGCCGCGGTGAAGGCGGTGGCGCGGGCGGCGGTGCGGCAGGCGGCTATGGTGATGACCAGGGCGGCGGCTATGGCGGCGGCGATTACGAAGGCGGCTCGGGCGGCGGCGGCGGCAGCCGGGGTGGCGCAGGCGGCGGTTACGGCGGCGGCGCCGGTCGTGGCAGCGCAGGCGGCGGCTTTGGCGGCGGCGCGGCGGCAGGTGGCCGCAACGACATGGACGACGAAATCCCGTTCTGAGCCGGGCTGACGGATTTTTCGCATGACCACCCCCACCACCGGCCGCAACCGCGCCATCGACCTTCTGAAGCTCGGCCTTGCGCTGATGGTGGTGGGGATACACGCCAACCCGTTCGTCCCCTTGGGGCGGACGGCGATCCTGTTGACCGGCGACGGTCTGTTCCGGCTGGGCGTGCCGGTGTTCCTGATCTTCAACGGCTATTTTCTGCACGCCGCCGTCGAGGCGGGCCGTCCCTGGCTTTATGTCAAACGCGCGGTGCAGCTTTATGCAATCTGGATGCTGCTGTATCTGCCGGTCTATTGGGGCATGTTCTCGGGGCAGAGCATGGTCGAACGGGTCAAGATGCTGGTCTTTGGCTTCTGGCATCTGTGGTATCTGTCGGGCATGGCCATGGCGGCGGCGCTGGTGACGCTGCTCAGGCACTGGTCGGCGCGCGCGATGTGGGGGCTGATGGCCATCACGTTTCTGTGTGGCATCGCCATCACCTATGCCATCGCCTGGGAGCTGATCACGGTGAACAAGGCGGTGTTCGGTGATACGCTGAAACCCAACCGCAATGCGCTGTTCCTGTGCCTGCCCTTCCTGCTGGCGGGCTATCTGATCCGGCGCGACTCGCTGGCCGATCACATCAGCCTGCGGCTGGCGCTGACGTTGGCGGCGCTGGGATCGGTGCTGATCCTGGCAGAATCGCTGTTCCTGCATCATGTTGCGCCGCGCGGCGTCGCGCATGACACCATGCTCAGCCTTGGGCTGGCGGCTCCGATGCTGGCACTGGCCGCGCTGAAATGGCCGGGCATCGCGCAAAGCCGGGCGGCGGGTGATTACGCCAGTGGCATCTATTTCATCCATGTGGCGATCTGCGCGATGCTGTTCCGTCACACCGAATTGCAGCGCCCCGCCGTCTATGCGCTGACCGTCGCGGGGGCGGTTGCGGGGACCTGGATGATCCGTCGGGCGGGACTGACACGAAAACTTCTGTGACACTGGACCTTGGGGCCGGGATTTCCTATATAATCTCTCAACTAACCCAGCGAGACCGAAATGACCCAGGCTCAGGACACGATCGAGGGCACCCCCCTCATCAAACCGTCAACCACCGATCATCCCCTTTACGACAGCGTGGTCGATGCTTGCCGCACCGTGTTCGACCCGGAAATCCCGGTGAACATCTTTGATCTGGGCCTGATCTACACCATCGAGATCGGCACCGAAAACGAGATCGAGATCATCATGACGCTGACCGCGCCGGGATGTCCCGTGGCGGGCGAGATGCCCGGCTGGGTGGCCGATGCGGTGGAGCCGCTGGCCGGGGTGAAATCGGTGAATGTGCAGATGACCTTCGATCCGCCCTGGGGCATGAACATGATGTCCGATGAAGCCCGGCTGGAGCTGGGATTCATGTGATCGGCCCCCCCTTGAGCGGGGCGGCGTAAAAACCTATCTTTACGCCATAACAAAAGGAATTGCTCCATGTTCGGCATCCCCGGCAAACAGGCCGTCACGCTTACCCCCGCCGCCGCCCGGCAGATTGCGCGGCTGATGGCGAAGCAGGACAGCCAGGGCCTGCGCATCGGCATCAAGAAGGGTGGCTGTGCGGGCATGGAATATACCATGGATTACGTCTCGGACGTGAATCCGATGGATGAACTGGTGGAACAGGATGGCGCGCGGGTGATGATTGCACCGATGGCGCAGATGTTCCTGTTCGGCACGGAAATCGACTATCAGATTTCCGCGCTGGAGTCCGGGTTCAAATTCAACAATCCCAATGTGTCCGAAGCCTGCGGCTGCGGCGAATCCATCAAGTTCAAAGACCAACCGGCGCAGTAAACGCGCCGCCGCGGGCGGTTGCACCTTTTCCCGCGCGCGGCGCAATGGCATAACAGCCCCGATCCATGGGAGGACTGAGATGCGCAAACTTGCCGCCGGAAACTGGAAGATGAATGGCACCGCCGCCGCCCTGGCCGAGGTGCAGGCGCTTCTGGCTGCCCATCCCGCCCCGGCCTGCGACATGCTGCTGTGCCCGCCTGCCACGCTGATGTCGCGCATGGCCGATCTGGCACGCGGCACGGCGCTGCGGATCGGCGGGCAGGATTGCCATGCTGCTGCCTCGGGTGCCCATACCGGCGACATTGCTGCGGCGATGCTGGTGGATGCAGGCGCAAGCCATGTGATCCTTGGCCATTCCGAACGCCGCGCCGATCATGGCGAAACCGACAGTCTTGTGAATGCCAAGGCCGTGGCCGCGCTGGTGGCGGGTCTGATCGCGGTGATCTGTGTCGGCGAAACCGAGGCCGAGCGGGATGCCGGCACCACGCTGGATGTGATCGGCACGCAACTGGCCGGATCGGTGCCCGATGCGGCCACGCCCGACACCGTGGTCATCGCCTATGAGCCGGTCTGGGCCATCGGCACCGGCCGCACCCCCACCCTGTCTGAAATTGCCGAGGTGCATGGCTTTCTGCGCGCGCGCCTGACCGCGCGCTTTGGTCAGGCCGCAGCCGGGATGCGGCTGCTTTATGGCGGGTCTGTCAAACCCTCCAACGCCGCCGAGATTTTTGCGGTGCCGCATGTCGATGGCGCTCTGGTCGGCGGGGCGAGCCTGAAAGCCGCCGATTTCGGGGCGATTGTCGCCGCCCTCGCCGCCGCCTGATCCCCTCTTGGCACGCAAGGGGCCAGACCGGCCCTTTGCGCGGTATCTCCCCATGAAAGTCACCGATATGTCGCCGCTCAAGGCCAATAGCCTGTGCCTGCTGTCCATGCTGGTCTGGGCGATGGGCCTGCCCGCCGCCGAATACCTGATCGGGCCGGTGCCGCCCCTGCCGCTGACGGCGATGCGGCTCGGCCTTGCCGCGCTGGCCTTGCTGCCGGTCTGGCTGGCGGTTGAGGGCTGGAGTGCGCTGCGCCACGCGCCCTGGGGCCGCGGCATCGCCATCGGCAGCCTGATGCTGGGGCTTGCCGGGTTTCTGCTGGTGGTGGCACAGGCGATCACCGGGGCCGTCACCGTGGCGGTGATTTCGGCCACCATGCCGGTGATCGGCATTGCCATCGAATGTGTGCTGGATGGCCGCCGCCTGACCCTGCTGCTGGTGCTGGGGGTGCTGCTGTCGCTGGCGGGCGGGCTGCTGGCCTATGCCGAGGGCATGGGCGGCTTTCATCTGGGCTTTGGCGCGCTCTGTGCCTTCGGCTCGATCCTCGCCTATACGTTCGGCTCGCGGCTCACAGTCACCGGCCTGCCCGACATGACGCCGCTGGGCCGGTGCAGCCTGACAATGGCGGGGGCGGCCATCGCCACCACGGCAGGCGCGCTGCTGGCCGCCGCCTTCGGCGCCCCCGGCCCCGACTGGGCCGCCCTGGGGATGCGCGAGGCCCTGGCTCTGGCGGTCTTTTCTCTGGTGGGCATCGCGCTGTGTCAGATCCTGTGGATCGCCTCGGTGGGCCATCTGGGCATCGGCCTTGCCTCGCTGCACATGAATGCCGCACCGTTTTATGTGATGATCTTCCTGTTCCTGCTGGGCCAGCCCTGGAACTGGATTCAGGCCCTTGGGGCCACCATCGTCGGGGCGGGCGTGCTGATCGCCCAGAGCCGCCCCGCCCGACCTGCCACGGAGTGACCATGCAGACCCTTTCGCAATCGCCGCTGGATCCCGCCTTCGTGCAGAACCCCTATCCGTTCTATGAACGCGCCCGCGCGGCGGGGCCGTTCTTCCACTGGCAGGATTATGGGCTGACCTGCACCACCTCTTATGCGGCAGTCAGCGCCCTGTTCCGCGACCGGCGGCTGGGGCGGGAAATTCCGCCCGAAAAGCAGCAGGCGATCCCCGATCATCTGAAACCGTTCTACGCGGTCGAGGCCCATTCCATGCTGGAGCTGGAGCCGCCCCGCCACACCCGCCTGCGCAGCCTTGTGCTGCGCGCCTTCACCTCGCGCCGGATTGCCGCCCTCGCGCCCGAAATCACCGCCCTGTGCGACCATCTGGCCGAAACCCTGCCCGATGGCGAATTTGACCTGCTCAGGCATTTCGGCCAGCGCCTGCCGGTGGTCGTGATCGCGCGCCTGCTGGGCGTGCCCGAAGAAATGGGCGACGACCTGCTGCGCTGGTCCAATGCGATGGTCGGCATGTATATGGCCGGGCGCGACCGCGCGCGCGAGGATGCGGCGGTGGCGGCGACCGAAAGCTTCGTGGCCTTCATGCGCCGCTATGTCGACCAGCGCCGCCACGATCCGCGCGACGATCTGATCACCGCGCTGATTGCCGCCGAGGAGGCGGGCGAGAAGCTCAGCACCGACGAGCTGATCACCACCTGCATCCTGCTGCTGAATGCCGGGCATGAGGCCACGGTGCACAGCTTTGGCAATGGTGTGAAAACCCTGCTGGAAACCGCCACCGCGGCCAGCGCCCTCGCGCCCGAGCGGATCGAGGCCACGGTCGAGGAAATCCTGCGCTTTGATCCGCCGCTGCATATGTTCACCCGCCATGTCTATGAGGATGTGGAGGTGATGGGCACCACCCTGCCGAAAGGATCCGAAGTGGCGCTGCTGCTGGCGGCGGCCAACCGCGATCCGCAGACCTATGCCGATGCAGCGCGCTTCGATCCGGCACGGGTGGGCAAGGCCAATACCAGCTTTGGCGCGGGCATCCATTTCTGCGTCGGCGCGCCGCTGGCCCGGCTGGAGCTGCAAATCGCCCTGCCGATCCTGTTCCGCCACAAACCCGCCCTGCGCCTGACCGAACCGCCGCGCTATGGCGATGTCTATCATTTTCACGGGCTGGAACGGCTGATGGTGCGCGCGGATTAGTGCAAGGGCAGCCTGCCGAAGTTGGTTCAGGGCGGGATCGCTACGCCTGATGGCAGGATGCTGTCTGGCGAGCATATCGGAGCAGAACGGAGCCCTTTGTTCGAGGGAATGTGGCTGCTATGCGGACGAAGCGGACACTTGCCAGAAGGCTCACGTTTGGCGACGACGTACTAGAAGTGGCCTAGCGGCCAAGGAAGATGTGTAACTACCATGTTCGTACATACACCCGATGACGGCAAAATCCTCGATGCTTATTGCAAGCATTTTTCGAAGGTTTGGGTGGTACTTTCGCCGTTTCTGAGGCCACAAGCGCTTCCATTTGAGCGCTTCTTTCCGGGGACCTACCCGACGCGCAATGAAATCCTTGCTGACTGCACGCCAGTGACATGGTCGGAAGTGTTGCACAAGGGAGGCTTCGAGACGCTCAGCGATATCGATATCGCCTTAAGGTCCTACGTCCTCGGCCTGACGTACCCAAACCAGCGTCTGAGTGATCAACTCGCGAATATGGTCGAAGGGCAAAAGCTCATCCCGCCAGTCGAAGGTTGTTTTGCCCCGCACAACGAACGAAGATTCCTACTACGCCTGATTGAACGTAAGCGGTGCGCCGGCCCCGTGGTTTCGGCTTGATGTGACTTGGGGCATGCCGTTCTGCAACTGAGTTTGCGGGAGGCTGGCCGTGGAGCACCAAAACGAGCACCGGATGGAGGTGCGTGGGTCGAAGGAAGTATCCCGGATCGAGATCCTTGATGGCCCGACCGGGCGGCGGCGATGGCCGGATGATCTCAAGGCGCGGATTGTGGCTGAGAGTTTTCAGCCTGGCGCGCGGGTCTGCGATGTTGCGGCGAAGTATGGGTTGATTGCGCGGCACCTTTCGGGATGGCGTGGTCAGGCGCGCAAAGGGGAACTGGTGGTGCCGGTCGCTACGGCCCCGACCTTCGTGCCGCTGGTGATCGAGCCATTGGCTGATGCGTCGGCCGACACGGGCGTGATCAGGGTCGAGATCTGTGGGGTCGTTCTGCATGTGATGCCGGATTGCAGTCCAGACCGCGCGGCGGCCTTGGCGGCGGCGTTGAGGAAGGTGCTGTGATCTTTCCGGATCAGGCCGTCCGGATCGTGATTGCGACCAAGCCTGTGGACTTCCGCAAGGGACATGACGGGCTGGCGGCCATGGCGCATGCCGCGTTGGGCTTTGCGCCCAAGGCGGGGGTGATGGTTGTCTTCAGGTCCAAACGTGGTGATCGGCTTTCATTCCACATACCAACTGCGTGATTTGCGGATCGAATATCCTTGGCACCCTCTTTACGGGCGGGTTCTACGCGCGCGCGATGGGGGACGCAGGCACGGATCGGACTCTGTGCTGGTCGAGGAACGGCAGGGGTTCTTCCGGACTTTGCCCCCCTGGATGTGCGATGCCGCCTATTGCGCACGCATGGAAAGCGGCCCGCCGGTTGTTGCTCTCGAAGCCTTGCGGTCGCTTGCACAGACACTCGATCTAATGCGTCACGGTCAGCTTGCGTCATCCTGTGGGGGATCGATTCCCGAGGAGGATACGCATGCCCTGCCGACCCCGACCCCTCTCGCAACAAAAGCAAGCGACGCCGAGTCAGCTCTGCCTGGACCTGAACGACAGCCCGAACCGCCCCCCGGCCGCGCCCGCGACACCGGCGATCCTGGAGGCATTGGCAGACCTGCTGCTGATGGCGGCGGGCAAGATTGCGGAGGGCGCAGGTCATGATGCACGCAAAGATCACCGCTGAGCACCTTGCCCGCAGCGCACTCGTCTACGTTCGCCAGTCGACGATGGCTCAGGTGCTCGGGAATCTCGAAAGCCAGAAGCGGCAATACCAGCTGGCCGAAGCCGCCCGCGACACCGGCTTCGCCGAGGTCCGGGTCATCGATGAGGATCTGGGACGCTCCGGCTCTGGTCTGATTGCCCGCCCGGGCTTCCAGCGTCTGGTCGCGGAAGTCTGTGCCGGGACGGTGGGGGCGGTCTATTGCATCGAAGCCTCGCGGCTTTCCCGTAATGGCCGGGACTGGCATCATCTGATTGACCTCTGCGCCTTGACGGGGGCCTTGGTCGTTGACCCGGAGGGGGTCTACGATCCGCGTCAAATGAATGATCGACTGCTGCTGGGGCTGAAGGGCACCATGTCGGAATACGAACTCAGTCTTCTGCGGCAACGTGGGCTGGCGGCCCGCGATGCGAAGGCGAAGCGGGGAGAACTCCGCTTTACCTTGCCGCCTGGGTTCTGCTGGAGCGAGGACGACAGGATTGAGATGGATCCTGATGAGCGGGTCCGGCAGGCCATCCACCTGATCTTCGCCAAGTTCCGCGAGCTTGGCAGCGGTCGCCAGGTGTTCCTGTGGCTGCGCGCGGCCGATGTCCATCTGCCAGTGGTCCTGCGCAACGGTGCCCTGCGCAAGATCGCTTGGCGCAAGCCTGCCTATCACAGCGTGATGCAGGTGCTGCATAATCCGGTCTACGCTGGTGCCTATGCCTTCGGCCGGACCGGTAATCGGATGGCGGTGGTCGAGGGCGAGGCGCGCAAGACCAGCGGCCATCACCGGGCGATCGAGGAGTGGGGCGTGCTGATCAAGAGCAATCACGAAGGATACATCGACTGGCAGGCCTATGAGGAGAACCGCGTCCTGCTGGGGGAGAACGCGCATATGCAAAAGCGAACGGCCCGCAAATCCGGGCGCGGCGGACAGGCGCTGCTGAGCGGCATGGCGCGTTGCGCAAGGTGCGGCCGGATGATGCGGGTCTTTTACAAGACCGGGACCGACCTGTCCCATCGTTACCAATGTCGGGGCGATGACAGCCATGTCGGGGCTGGGCTCTGCATCGGTGCGGGCGGGGGCGGCATCGATGCGGCCGTGACCGGCCAACTGCTCGAAGCGGTCTCCGGCCGCGCCGTGCAGGCTGCCCTATTGGCGGGACAGCAGGCCACCCGGGCACAGGAGGTGGTGCGGCTTGCTGTCGAGAAGGAGCTTGATGAGGCACGATACGCCGCGGAACTGGCCGAGCGGCGATATGAGCATGTCGATCCCGCCAAACGGCATGTTGCGCGCACGCTGGAGGCGCGGTGGAACGCAGCCCTGGAGCGGGTGGCCTCGGTCGAGCAAAAACTTGCCGCTTTGGGCGCAGAACTCATCGCGAGGCCCGGGGTCGATCCTGATGTCCTCTTGCGGCTCGCCACCGACCTGCCCTCGGCATGGAATGCCGCCGGGACCGATGCCCGCGCGCGGCAGCGACTGGTGCGCCTGCTGATCGAGGAAGTGGTGATCGACATCGATCAGGCGGAGAACGCCTTCGTTCTGCTCATTCACTGGATCGGCGGGCGCCACACCGAGGTCAGGCTGGCCCGGCGCCGAACCGGTCGCTTCCCACCGGGGCCAAAGCGCACTGCTGCCGACATCTTGCGCAAACTTGGCGGGCACTGGCCAGACAGGGAACTTGCCGTGACCCTCAACCGGATGCGCTGCCGCACTGAGGATGACGAGACATGGACGACCGTCCGCGTGGCTGAATTGCGCGACAGGCTCGCGATCCCACCCTATGATCCCGAGGCCGAGGAGGAGAAGACCGTGAGCGTCGATGCTGCCGCCAAGCGGCTCGGCGTCTGCGTGGCATCTGTCCACAAACTGATCCGCGCGCAGATCCTCCCCGCGACACAGATCCTGTATTCCGCCCCATGGAAAATACCGCTGGCCGCGCTCGAAACCGAGGCGGTTCGGATAGGCTTGCAGGAAATAGCCGCGCGCAGGCCAAGGCAAGCGCTTGATAAGATTGCAGACAGGTCCATGACCCTACCCGGATTCTGAAGGAGGAGATGCATTATGAAACGTGATCGGGCGACAGGATCAAGGTTCTGTTTTGGGACGGCAGTGGGATCGTGATGATCTACAAGCGACTGGAACAGGGCGGCTTTGCCTGGCCAAAGGTTGGCGACGGGGTCATGCGGCTGTCGCGGGTGCAGTTCGAGGCGCTGTTTGCAGGGCTTGACTGGCGCCGCATCCATGCGCCCAGGCCGACGCATCCCCCCGCGACAGAGTGACTCGGATCGCCTTGTAAATATGGGCAATCCTGGGGGCACGCGGTATAAACAGCCATGCCTGCGCCCGCCGATCTCCCCTTTGATATGGACAGCCTTCCGCCCGCCGTGCGTGAGGCGTTTGCGACCATGCAGGCCAAGGTCACCGGGCTGGAGGCGCAGACCGAACGTCAGGATTACCTGATCGCCGAGCTGCGCCATGCGCTTTACGGCAAGCGGTCCGAGCAGTTGGCACCCGACGAGCGCCAGCTGGCTTTCGAGGATCTGGAAACGGCGGTCGCCGAAGCCGAGGCCGCGCGGGCAGCGCTGGCGGAGCGCAATGCCGATGGCAGGCCCAGGCGTCCGGCAGCCAAACGCAACCTTGGCCATCTGCCAGATCACCTACCGCGCATCGAGCAGGTGATCGAACCCGCGCAGAAGATATGTCCCTGCGGCTGCACCGACATGGTGACGATCGGCGAAGACCGCGCCGAACGTCTCGACATCGTTCCTGCCCGCTTCCAGGTCATCGTCACCATTCGCCCCCGCTATGCCTGTCGTCGTTGCGACGCAGGCATCATACAGGCCGACACGCCCAACTGGCTGATCGAAGGCGGTTTGCCGACCGAGGGCACGCTCGCCCATGTCGCCGTCTCCAAATATGCGGATCACTTGCCGCTTTATCGCCAATGCCAGATCTATGGCCGGGGCGGCGTGGATCTGGACCGGTCAACCCTGGCAAAGTGGTGTGGCGTAGCAGCCTATCATCTGGCCCCGGTCGTTGACCGGATGTTGGTCCACCTCAAGCGATCCGGCCGCCTGTTCATGGACGAGACCCGGGCACCGGTCCTCGATCCCAAGGCGGGCAAAACCAAAACCGGCTACCTTTGGGCGGTGACCCGCGATGATCGCGGCTGGGGTGGAGGCGATCCGCCCGCGGTCGTCTTCACCTATGCGCCCGGGCGCCATGGCCGCCATGCGATGGACATCCTGACAGGCTTCGAGGGCATTCTTCAGGTCGATGGATATACCGGCTATGACGCCTTGGCCGAACCAAAGCGCGTGGGCGGCATGCCCCTGACGCTGGCCTACTGCTGGGCCCATTCCCGGCGCAAACTGCATGACATCTATCAAAAGGACGGCTCCGAGATCGCCGCCGAAGGCCTGCGCCGCATCGCCCAGATCTACAAGATCGAAGCCAGCGTCCGGGGACGCTCACCCGAGGAGCGCCTAGCGGCCCGCCAAGCGCGATCGGCCCCGCTGATTGCCGACTTCCGCCTTTGGCTGACCCACCAGCGCAGCCGGATCTCCGCCAAATCCCGCTTGGGCGAGAAGCTCGGCTATATCCACCGGCACTGGGATGGCCTGCAGATCTTCCTGTCCGATGGCCGCGTCGAGATGGATACAAACCCGGTCGAAAATACCATCAGACCCCTAACCCTCAATCGTAAAAACGCGCTGTTCGCCGGTCATGACGAGGGCGGCCGAACCTGGGCGCGCCTGGCCTCGCTTATTGAGACCTGCAAGCTGAACGCCATCGATCCCTACGCCTACTTGCGCGAAACCCTGACCGCCATCGCCAACGGCCACCCCGCAGCGCGCATCGACGACCTCATGCCCTGGGCCTTCCAAAAGCCGTCAAGCTGAAAGCCTGACGGGGATCACGCACCGCTTACGATTGAACTGGGTCATTCCCACCTGCTTGTCTCTGATGAATTCGGAGAGCAGACCAAGCGCCACGCCATCGACAAGATGCTCAGAGAAGACTGCGTGACTGGTCATTGTGTGATTTCAACTGAAGACGGCTCAATCTTGGTCGGTTCGCATTGGGACAGCTGCTGCTCTTTCCTCTGCACCCAAGAACGCGATGACCAGTTTGGTGAGTTTGAGAAATTCCTCTGCTCAGAAAGGACAGAGGTCTACTGGGGCCTCCATCCAATCTGATCTGGCCGTCCGCTACGGACTCAAAGCGTTATTTGCGCGGCCACGGATGAACTCCCCTTCGCGTCTGAACCCCAACCACCCGCCAGAACCCCATGACGGCCAAAACTGCCCCCCCCCTGCGCTGTCAGCGCAATGCCCCCAGCCATGCCTCACAACGGCAGGGCCGTGACCGACTTGATTTCTTCCATGCTCAGCAGGGCCGTCACATTGTGGATCTTCACCTGTGAAATCAGCGCCTGATAGAAGGTGTCATAGGCGCGGGCGTTCTTGACCCGCACTTTCAGGATATAGTCGATATCCCCGGCCAGCCGGTGCGCTTCCAGCACCTCGGGGCGGTCGCGCAGGGTTTGCAGGAATTTGCGCTGCCAGTCGGCCTCGTGTTCGCTGGTGCGGATCAGCACGAAGAAACAGGCCTCCAGCCCCAGCGCCTCGGGGTCGAGCAGCGCGGTCTGGCGCAGGATCACCCCGGCCTCTTTCATGCGGCGGATGCGATTCCACACTGGCGTCTTGCTGGAGCCGACCTTGCGCGCGATCTCGTCCAGCGACTGCTCGGCATCCTCCTGCAACTCGGCAAGGATTTTCCTGTCCATCTCATCCAGCCGGGCCGACATTCCGCAAATCCCCCAAGTGACGGAACCCTGTTCCAATCCTCCGAAGTATCGGAACAAACATCCTTATCTGCAAGGGTGGCTGGTCAGAATCTGGGAAAATATCCTATATTGCAGGGCACAAACCCCTTCCCGGAGAATCCTCATGGCCCGCTTCACCCCGAAAGTCGTCACCGCAAATGCGCTGATCGAAGGGGACGTGGTCTATCTGACCGCCGATGACCGCTGGTCGCGCCTGCATCACGAGGCCGAGCTGATCGAGGATGAGGCCCATGCCCAATTGCGCCTGCTGTTCGGCATGGCGCAGAAGAATGTCGTTGTCGGCGCCTATCTCGCAGATGCGAAGGCAGGCCCCAACGGCCCCGAACCCACCCATTTCCGTGAGGCCTTCCGCACCCGCGGGCCTTCCAACTATGCGCACGGCAAACAGGCAGATCTGACCCATGTATAACTACTCCGAGTTCGACGAAGCTTTCGTGCGCGCCCGTGTGGCGCAGTTCTCGCATCAGGTGGCCCGCCGCATCGACGGCTCGCTGTCGGAAGAGGAGTTCCGGCCGCTGCGCCTGATGAACGGGCTCTATCTGCAACTGCACGCCTATATGCTGCGCGTGGCGATCCCGTATGGCACCATCAATCCGCATCAGATGCGGCAGCTGGCCCATATCGCCGAGACCTTCGACAAGGGCTATGGCCATTTCACCACCCGCCAGAACATCCAGTTCAACTGGCCGAAGCTGAATGACGTGCCCGCCATCCTGACGGCGCTGGCCGATGTGGGCATGCACGCCATCCAGACCTCGGGCAATTGCGTGCGCAACGTGACGGCAGACCATTTCGCCGGCGCTGCCGCCGATGAGATCGAAGACCCGCGCCCGGTGGCCGAGCTGCTGCGCCAATGGTCGACCGATCACCCGGAATTCCAATTCCTGCCGCGCAAGTTCAAGATCGCCATCACCGGCAGCCCGAATGACCGCGCCGTGACCCGCGCGCATGACATCGGCCTGCGCATGGTGCGCAATGCGGCTGGCGAGCCGGGCTTCGAGGTGATCGTGGGCGGTGGCCTTGGCCGCACGCCGATGGTCGGAATGACGGTGCGGGAGTTCCTGCCCAAAGCCGACCTGCTGCCCTATGTCGAAGCGGTGCTGAGCGTCTACAACACGCTGGGACGGCGCGACAACAAATACAAGGCGCGCATCAAGATCACCCTGCACGAGACCGGCAAGGAAGAACTGACGCGCATGATCGAGGCGCGCTTTGCCGAGTTGCGCCCGCTGTTCGGCGGCCATGACCAGACGCTGCTGGCCGAGATCGAAGAGGCCTTTGCCGCCCCGGCCTTCCGCAACGCGCCGGTCGATGCCTATGACGCCTTTTACAAGGCCGACCCGGTGTTCCGTGCCTGGGCCGATACCAACCTGGCACAGCATCGCAACGATCAATATGCCATCGTGACCATCAGCCTGAAGGCCCATGGCGCGACGCCGGGTGATGCCTCGGCCGATCAGATGCGCCTGATCGCGGATCTGGCCGAGACCTATGGTCATTCCGAACTGCGCATCAGCCACGAACAGAACGTGATCCTGCCGCATGTGCACAAGGGCGACCTGCCCGCCATTCATGCGGCACTGGTTCAGGCCGGGCTCGGTACGGCCAATGTCGGGCTGATCTCGGATATCATCGCCTGCCCCGGTATGGATTATTGCGCGCTGGCCACCGCCCGCTCGATCCCGGTTGCGCAAGAGATTGCCACCCGCTTTGACGATCTGAAACTGGAGCATGACATCGGCCCGCTGAAGATCAAGATCTCGGGCTGCATTAATGCCTGCGGGCACCACCATGTCGGCCATATCGGCATTCTGGGGCTGGATCGCGCCGGGGTGGAAAACTACCAGATCACGTTGGGCGGTGACGGTACTGAAACGGCGGTCATCGGAGAGCGGGCTGGCCCGGGCTTTGCCTATGACGACATCGTGCCCGCCATCGAGCGGATCATCACCACCTATCTGGAGCAGCGCGAAAGCCCCGCCGAAACCTTCCTTGCAGCCTATCGCAGGCTGGGCCTCGCCCCGTTCAAGGCGGCGCTGTATCCGGCGGAAGGATCGCGTGATGCCGCGTGACACCACATCCGGCGCGGGGCTTGCCCCCGTGGCCGAGCGCGTGGACGAGCTGAACGCCCGGTATCGCCACCACGGCGCGACGGCGGTGCTGGAACGCGCGCTGACCGATGCCCAGGTGGGGCGCGTCGCCATGGTCTCGTCTTTCGGGGCGGAATCGGTGGTGCTGCTGCATCTGGTCTCGGTGGTCGACAAGACAACGCCGGTGCTGTTCATCGACACGCATATGCTGTTTCCCGAAACCCTGGCCTATCAGGCCGAGGTGGCCGACAAGCTGGGCCTGACCGACATCCGCCGCATCACGGCAGAACCAGGCAAGCTGGCGTTCGAAGATCCCGACAACACGCTGCACCAGTTCAGCACCGATGCCTGCTGCGCGCTGCGCAAGACTGAACCGCTGGAACGCGCGCTGAATGGCTATGATGCCTGGATCACCGGGCGCAAACGCTATCAGGGTGCCACTCGGGCTGCAGTGGAGTTTTTCGAGGCCGAGGGCGATACGCGCATCAAGATCAATCCGCTGGCCCATTGGGGCCGCGAGGATCTTGAAGACTACATGATCAACAACCGCCTGCCCCGGCATCCGCTGGTGTCGCAAGGCTATCCGTCGATCGGCTGCGCCCCCTGCACCAGCCCGGTGAAACCCGGCGAAGACCCGCGCGCGGGTCGCTGGCGCGGCAGCGACAAGACCGAATGTGGCATCCACTTCATCAATGGCAAGGCCGTGCGCGGCCCCGTGACCAAGGAGAACGCAGCATGAGCGTGATCGTCACCGATACCGGCTTTACCCCTGCTGCGGATCAGGACTACCCGACGCTGGCCACTTTGTCGGCCAGCGACACCAGCGTCGATCTGGCCCATACCGATGATCCGGCGGCGCTGGAGGGGGCGCTGGCGCGGCTCACCCTGATCCGCGTGGCCTTCCCCGCCTTCAGCGATGGCCGCGCCTTCACCATCGCCCGCCGCCTGCGCATGATGGGCTATACCGGCACGCTGCGCGCCAATGGCCATGTGATCGCCGATCAATATGCCATGGCGCGGCGCGTCGGCTTTGACGCGGTTGAAATCAGCGATGATCTTGCTGCGCGCCAGCCCGAAGACCAGTGGCAGTTCCGGGCCAACTGGCAGGCGCATGACTATCAGTCGCGGCTGCGCGCCTGACTTCGCCCTTCCCTCGCGCTTGCGCCTGACATATTCAGGAAATGATATTCCATGACCGAGCAAAAACCCGTGTCCGATAAAAATGCCGCCAAAGTCACCCTGCCCGATGCGCAGATCGTTCAATCGGTCACGCATTGGACGGATCGCCTGTTTTCCTTCCGCGTGTCGCGGCCCAAATCGCTGCGCTTCCGGTCGGGCGAATTCGTGATGATCGGGCTGATGGGCGAGAATGGCAAACCCTTGCTGCGCGCCTATTCCATCGCCTCGCCCTCCTGGGATGAGGAACTGGAGTTCTATTCGATCAAGGTGCCGGATGGGCCGCTCACCTCGAAGCTGCAACATATCGTGCCGGGCGACGAGATCATCCTGCGCCCGAAACCCGTGGGCACGCTGGTGCATGACGCGCTGCTGCCCGGCAAGCGCATCTGGTTCCTGGCCACCGGTACCGGACTTGCGCCCTTTGCCTCGCTGATGCGCGACCCGGATACCTATTACAAATACGATCAGGTCATCATGATGCACACCTGCCGCGAAGCCGGAGAGCTGGAATATGGCCGTCAGCTGGTGGAAAGCCTGAAGGACGATCCGCTGATCGGCGAGCTGGTGGAGGGCAAGTTGCTGTATTACCCGACCACCACGCGCGAACCTTCGGAACATATGGGCCGGATCACCGACAACCTGACCTCGGGCAAGGTGTTTGCCGATCTGGGCCTGCCCAAGATGAACGCCGAGGAAGACCGCGCCATGGTTTGCGGCAGCTTGGCCTTCAACCATGATGTGAAGGCGGTGTTGGAAAGCTTTGGCCTGCGCGAAGGCGCCAATTCCGAGCCGCTGGAGTATGTGGTTGAAAAGGCATTTGTCGGCGACGGCATCTGAACATCGCCACGCAAGCGCTTGCAGATCAATAAAAAACGCCGCGTGAACCTCACGCGGCGTTTGTCGTTTCAGCCAGACGGCAGCTTACATGCCGAGGGCTTTTTTCACCTGTTCCACCGCCGCCGAGACCAGCGAGGGGTTCTGCGCGGCACCATCCACGGCGGCTTTCAGCGTCGTTTTGGTGGCCATGTCGAGCGCGGAGCCGTCGATCAGCGTATGGATGCGCGCGGCATCGAAATTGGCCGGATCAAGGGCAGCGGCCATGTCGCTGACAGCACCGGCAGCAGCTTCGGTCGCGCCGGTGGCCGCCTCGGTTGCGGCCTCAGCCGCTTCGGTGGCAGTTTCGGTCGCCGCAGCGGCAGCATCGCCCGCAGCTTCAGTGGCGGCAGCCGCCGCGGTGCCCGCCGCCGCAGCAGCATCGGCAGCCGCGTCGGTGGCAGCAGCCGCCGCATCACCGGCAGCTTGCGTGGCGGCGGTGGCCGCCGTGGTGGCCGCGTCAGTGGCGGCAGCGGCCGCATCACCCGCCGCTTCGGTGGCAGTGGCCGCAGCCTCGCCTGCCGCTTCGGTCGCGGTGGCCGCAGCTTCGGCAGCCTCGGTCACGGCATCGGTCGCGGCGGTGCCGGCCTCGGTCGCCGCATCTGCGGCAGCTTCGGTGGCGGTGGCGGCAGCGGTGGCCGCATCATTCGCTGCTTCGGTCGCAGCGCCCGCAGCCTCGGTCGCCGTGGCGGCCGCATCCTGAGCGACCTCTTCGGCAGGCTGTCCAAAGAAATAATATCCGGCGGCAGCAGCGGCCAGAACCACACCGCCAATGATGACCTTGTTGCTCATGTCGATCTCCTTCGTCCCGTGGGGTACGCCACGGTCGCAAGCAGGATGTGGCATTTCATGGGCAGTTTGAAAAGTGTCATGTCTTGGAAAAGCGGGGGGAATTTCAGACTCGGTGCGACATGGGCGGGCAATCGCCGCCGAATACGGGGAATCAGGTTGAAGTGCCGGGCTGCGAGGTTTATTTTGCGCACAGATTCAATGGACGAAGGAACACAGCCATAGCCCGCAGACCCCACAACGCCCCGCCGCAACGCGATACGGGCCCTCGTGTGAATGAACGCATCCGCAATCCCGAAATCCGCCTGATCGGCGCGGATGGCGAGAATGTGGGTATCGTGACCCCAGCCCGCGCCATGGCGATGGCGGAAGAGGCGGGGCTCGATCTGGTCGAGATCTCGCCCAATGCGGAACCGCCGGTCTGCAAGATCATGGATTTCGGCAAGTTCAAATATGAACAGCAGAAACGTGAAGCCGAAGCCCGCAAGAAACAGAAGATCATCGAAATCAAGGAAATCAAGTTCCGTCCCGGAACCGATACCCATGACTACGATGTGAAGATGCGCTCTGTGCTGAAGTTCCTTGAGGAAGGCGACAAGGTCAAGGTGACCCTGCGCTTCCGGGGCCGTGAAATGGCGCACCAGGATCTGGGGCTGGAACTGCTGAACCGGGTTGCCGCCGATGTGGGCGACGCGGGCAAGGTGGAATCCATGCCGCGCCTTGAAGGCCGCCAGATGGTGATGATGATCGGGCCGCGCTAAGGCGCGTTTGCGATCAGCACGCTGACATGCGGGGGCCGGTGGCCCCCGTTTCTATTCCGGGGGCGCGTCTGGGGCCTCGCGCAGACGCCCGCGCGCTGCGATCTCCTTCAACAGCCCGCCCACCCCCATGGCGGCGATGTCGTCTGCGCCAACGGTCTGACCACAGATCACCCGCTCCAGCACCCAATCGGCACCGTTCAGGGCGGGCGAACGCGCGCAGCCCGGCAGACCGATCACCGGACGCCCGTTCAGATCGCCCAGAAACAACAGATTGCCAGGATCGACCGGCATACCAAAGCGGATTAGCCGTCCGCCCGCCGCAATCAGCGCCGCGGGCCCGACATCGGCGGGGTCGGAGGTGGCAGAGGCGGTCAGGATGAAGATCACCTCGCCCGTCGCCTGCGCCAGCGCCGCCGCCAGCGGCTCGGCCCGGTGTGGCACCAGCACCCGCGCCTCCAGCCCGGCCCCCAGCCGCCGCAACCGTGTGGCCAGGGCCTCGCGCCCTTTCGGGGCGGGGGCTTCGTCTGACAGCGTGGTTTCGATCAGCGTAGCGCGGCGGATCACCGGCGCGGCCACCCGCAGCGCCCCGGCGGCCTGAGCGCAGGCACGGGCCAGCGCGGCCTCGGGCACGGCATAGGCGATGATCTTGGCGGTGGCCAACATGCTGCGCGCCTCGACCCGCGCAAAGGGGGCGAGGGTGGCGAGGGTGATCATCGGATGCACCGCGTTCAGCGCATGGATACGCGGCACATCGACCAGCAGCAGGCCCGGCCCGGTGGCATAGAGGTTCACCCGGCCTGTCGCGGCCCCGGTCAGCCGCAGCCCCAAAGCGGCGGGATCGGGGGCAAGCGCCGCCGCCAGCCGCGCCGCCGCCGCATCCTCGCCCAACTCGCCCGGATCCGGGCGGGCCACGATGACCTCGGTCCGCCCTGCGGCGGCAAGCCGGGCCAGATCCTCCGGCCCCAACAGCTTGCCCTTGGCAATCACCCCCTGCGGCGTGTCGATGCGATGCGCAAGAATGGCTCCTTCGGCCTCGGCCAGTGGCACGGATCCGAAGCGCATCAGCCCTGCCTCAGCACTTGGGTGATCTGCGCCATGATCGAGACGGCGATTTCCGCCGGGCTTTTCGCCCCGATGTTCAGCCCGACCGGCGCATGGATGCGGGCAATCTGCGCGGCGTCCACGCCCTCTGCCACCAGCCGTTCCAGCCGTTTGGCATGGGTGCGGCTCGAGCCCAGACAGCCGAGGTAAAACACATCCGAGGCCAGCGCCGCACGGATCGCCGGATCATCCAGCTTCGGATCATGGGTCAGCGTGACCACCGCGGTGCGGCCATCAGGGCGCAGCGCGGCCAGCGCCTCGTCGGGCCAATCGTCCAGGATACGCTCGCCCGGAAAGCGCGCGCTGGCGCCAAAGGTTTCGCGCGGGTCGATCAGCGTGCAGTCATAGCCGCAGGCCCGCGCCATCTGCACCAGCGGCTGCGCGATATGCACCGCCCCCACCACGATCAGACGCAGCGCCGGATTGTGGACCGCGATGAACCAGCCCCCCTCCTCCATCCCTGACCGATCGGCGCGCATCCGGGTGGCAATCGCCGGGGCCAGCGCATCGCCCGCCCCATCGGTCAGGCGGCGCGACCAGCTTTCGGTGTTCACCACATAGGCGCGCGGCGCGCGTGTGGCTCGGGCCGCCACCAGCTCTGCCAGCATTTGTTCTGGCAAAGCGGTGCCCACCGGCTCCAGCAGAATACGGATTGTGCCACCACAGGCCAGACCGACGGCAAAGGCGGTGTCATCGCTGACCCCGAAGGTCAGCAGACGCGGCTGGCCATCCACCAGCGCCTCTTGCGCCTCGGTGATGACCGCGCCCTCCACACAGCCGCCCGAGACCGAGCCCATGATCCGCCCCGCGCTGTCGATCACCAGCTGGCTGCCGGTCTGGCGCGGTGCCGAACCCCAAGTTTCCACCACGGTGGCCAGCACGGCACCCCGTCCGGCCCGGTGCCAGTCCAGCGCGATTTCGGGGATCTGATCGTGGTGTCGTTCGTCCATGCGCTCCTCCGGGCTTCAGCGTGACGCAGGCCGCGCCGCACCGCCATCCGACATAAGTGGCATGGGCTGAAAAAAAAGGAAACGCCGCGGGGGGAGACCCACGGCGTTAAAGGCACAATGCCCAGACGGGCGCGGCCCAGAGGCAAGAACAGAACAGGGAGAACGCTCTTGCCCGATCAGGCTAGCGGGGCACCTGCCCCGCCACCTTGACCCAGATCAAACGCCGATCACCGTGCGGCAAGCTGCTGCATCAGCGGCGAGATCATCCGTACCACGGCGCGACGGTTGCGCGGCTCGTCGCCTTCGCTCGCCACGCGCAGCTCGCTTTCGCCATATCCCTGCACCACCATGTTTTCCGGCGGCACGTCGAAATATTCGGTCAGCGCCAGCGCAAGGCTTTCGGCCCGGCGGTCCGACAGCGCAAGGTTATAAGCCCCGCCGCCCACCGCATCAGTATGACCTTCGATCAGGAACAGCTCCCCTGCGTTTTCGGCAATCATCTCGGTCATGAACGCGCCAAGTTCGGCAAGCTTCTGCGCCTCGGACGGACGGATCGCGGCAGAGCCGGTTTCAAAGGTCACACTGTCCACATCCACCATCGGGGCCAGCGCGCGCACCTCGCGGTAATCGCGGATCTGCGACAGGCTGAACGAACGCCCGGCCTCTTCGGCCTGAAGTTTCAGCATCGCCGCCCGCAGCGCCGCATCCTGACCCGAGGTCGAGACAATCAGCCCGCCCGGTTTCGGACGCGGCAGTGTGGCGAAATCGACCTCTTCCACCTGATCGCTCAGATCGTCGATCAGCAGCGTCTGGCTGCCATCCAGATTGACCCGTGCCCGGCGCAACACCCGGCCCGAGGCATCCCGGATCGTCACGATCTGCGTGCCATCGGCCCGGTCCACGATGGTGCGGGTAGAGCCGTCGCGGAAGGT
This sequence comes from Gemmobacter fulvus, assembly GCF_018798885.1. Lineage (NCBI taxonomy): Bacteria > Pseudomonadati > Pseudomonadota > Alphaproteobacteria > Rhodobacterales > Paracoccaceae > Gemmobacter > Gemmobacter fulvus. The sequence goes on from NZ_CP076361.1 coordinate 518,416, forward strand.
TTCGGTGCGCACATCGCTGCCCGGCTGGCGGATCAGCGTATCATCGTCCTTCAGCACGACATATTGGCCATCGCCCCGGTCCACCACCACACGGTCGCCGGTGTTCGAGACCACGCGGTCGCCGTTCTTCAGCAACGAACCGACGACCAGCGCGCCCAGCACCACAAGCCCGGCCTTTTCCAGATTGGACAGCTTGTCGCGTTTCTTCGCGGTTTTTTCCGGCTGTTCGCCATCGCGCAGCGTCGCTTCGGGCGACAGGGCGCGGGTGTCGAAATCTTCGTCCGACCGGCGCGTGTCTTCCTTGGTCACCTTGTTGCGGGTGATCTTGGCCTCGGGCGAAGGATCTTCGGTCAGCGCCACATCGGCAGCGGCGGGTTTCTTGCGCTTTTTCTGGCGCGGCTGGTCTTCGGCCGTGGCTTTGGCGGCCTTGCCATTGGCGCGGACCTCCGGCTCAGGCTCTTCATCGGTCAGGATGTCGCTCAGGGCTTCGACTGCCGCCACATCGGGCGGTGCCACGCCTTCGGCGGTGTCGATCACCGGCAGGGTGTCTTCGGGCATCGGGCGCTTTTTCTTTCCGCCTGCCGGTTTGCCTGCCGCCTCGGGCTCTGCCGCATCGCCATCAGCGGCGCGGATCGGCTTGCCGGTTTTCGGGGTTTCGGCAGCGGCGGCCTCGGCCTCCTTGGCCTCTTGTGCGGCCTTGGCGGCGCGTTCGGCCTCACGTTCCGCCTTGCGGGCGGCTTTGCGCGCTGCCTCATCCGCTTCGGCCTGCGCCTTCGCATCGCGGTTGTTCAGGGTCGAGGATTTGGCAATGCCGCCCTCGCCTTCCACACGCGCGGCCTTGTCGGCGGCAATCGCCTCGGCCTTGGCGCGGGCGGCTTCCTCGGCCGCAGCAGCCTCACGGGCAGCCCTACGGGCGGCCTTTTCGGCAGCTACACGATCCGCCTCGGCGGCGGCAGCCTCGGCTTCCGCTTTCGCAGCCGCGCGGGCCGCCTTGCGATCGGGCTTGTTCGCCTGCGGCTCTTCCTCGGGGGCGGCAGCAGATCCTCCGACCGCCTTGCGGGCATTGCGTTCGCAATTGGCCGGATTCTTGGCCACGACGCAGGTGGCCCCCTGTGGGCAATCGGCCTGTTTGTTGGGCAGGCAAATCACGGTTTGCCCCTCTACCTGCACCCGGGTCTGCGCTTGCAGCATCACCGGGTTGATCGAGGACAGTGCAACGGAAAGCGCGGTGGTGGTGGTCAGAAGCCGCTTCATCTTCGGTCCTTTCACGAATCGTTATATAGGAACGGCCAATGGCCTTTCAGGTTCCAGCCAAATCCCATTTCAGGCTGTTAAGCGATAGCATCGCATTGCAAAGCGATGGCAACGGGCGGAAAAGCGCGCGACTGGCCTTGTCGCGGCCCGCAAACCAGTTCGCGCTTGCGACATGGGCCCTGCGCGTGTAAGGACGCGCATCCTTCCGCAATCCCATGAACTGGCGCAGCCTCTCGTGGTCGGGCCGTGGAAGGCAAAAGGCCCCGACCTATGAAATGCGCCCGACAGATACGGAGCTTACATGCCGTTTTATGAGCATGTCATGATCGCGCGTCAGGACCTGTCCAACGCGCAGGCCGAAGGCCTGATCGAACATTTCTCCACGGTTCTCGCAGACAACGGCGGCAAAGTCGTCGAGCACGAGTACTGGGGCGTCAAAACGATGGCCTACAAGATCAACAAGAACCGCAAAGGGCACTATGCCTTCCTGAAATCGGACGCGCCCGCCGCTGCCGTGCAGGAAATGGAACGCCTGATGCGCCTGCATGACGACGTGATGCGCGTGCTGACCATCAAGGTCGACACCCACGCAGAAGGTCCGTCGGTCCAGATGCAGAAACGTGACGACCGCGAGCGCGGCGAACGTGGCGACCGCCCCGAAGGCGGCGAACGTCGTGAGCGCAGCTTCGGCGACCGTGGCGACCGTGGTGGTGACCGCGGCGGCTTCGGCGGCGATCGTCGTCGTTGATCTGAGCAGGAAAGGACCATTCAAATGGCGAACAAACCCTTCTTCCGTCGCCGGAAAGTCTGCCCCTTCTCGGGCGACAACGCACCTGCGATCGACTACAAGGACACGCGTCTGCTGCAGCGCTACATCTCTGAGCGCGGCAAGATCGTTCCGTCCCGTATCACCGCCGTCTCGGCGAAGAAGCAGCGTGAACTGGCTCAGGCCATCAAACGTGCCCGCTTCCTCGCCCTGCTGCCCTACGCCGTGAAATAAGGAGAACTGACATGCAAGTTATCCTCCTTCAGCGCGTGGCCAAGCTTGGCCAGATGGGCGAAGTCGTGAACGTGAAAGACGGCTACGCCCGCAACTACCTGCTGCCGCAAGGCAAGGCACTGCGCGCGAACGCTGGCAACATCAAGTCGTTCGAAGCCAAGAAAGCCCAGCTGGAAGCCCAGAACCTGGAAACCAAGAAAGAAGCTGCGGTCGTTGCTGAAAAGCTCGACGGTCAGGCTTTCGTGGTGATCCGTTCGGCATCCGATTCGGGCGCGCTCTATGGTTCGGTCACCACCCGTGACGCCGCCGATGCGGCAACCGCCGGTGGCTTCACCGTGGCCCGCGCTCAGGTTGTGCTGGACCGTCCGATCAAGGATCTGGGCCTGCACACCGTCAGCGTCGTGCTGCACCCGGAAGTGACCGCCAAGATCACGCTGAACGTCGCACGTTCGGTCGAAGAAGCAGAACTGCAAGCCTCGGGCAAATCCATTCAGGAACTTGCCGCCGAAGCCGAAGCCGCTGCGGAATTCGAGATCGCAGAGCTGTTCGACGAAATGGGCGCAGCCCAGGACGGCGAAGACCTCTGATCCCGGTCGGGACCAAAATCAAAGCCGCGCAGGGGCAACCTTGCGCGGCTTTTTTCATGCGCGGGCGGGCGGGCTGGCGTCAGCACATCGGATCGCTGATCACCACCTCATCGCCCGCGCGGATCGAGGTGTAGAAACAGGAGCGGCGATTGGTATGGCAGGCCGGGCCCTCCTGCGTCACCAGAAGCAGCAGGCAATCGCGATCACAATCGACGCGCAGTTCTACCAGCCGCTGCACATGGCCCGAGCTTTCGCCCTTGGCCCAGAAGCTTTGCCGTGACCGCGACCAATAGGTCACCTGGCCGCTGTCCAGCGTTTTGGCCAGGCTTTCGGCGTTCATCCAGGCCATCATCAGCACCTCGCCGCTGGCATGATCCTGGGCGATGGCCGGGATCAGCCCATGGGCATCATACTTTAGGCGGGTCGGATCGAAGGCCATGGTGGCAGTCCTTTGCAAATGCGGTTGCGGCGTCTATCTATGCGCAAGACGCGCCGGAGGAAAGCAATGAGCGAGACGGATCTGATCAAGCTGTACTCGGGGCGCATCCTCGCGCTGGCCGCCGACATTCCGCATCTGGGCCGCCTGCCCGCGCCGCAAGGCAGCGCACGGCGCCGCTCGCCGCTCTGTGGCTCCACCGTGACGGTGGATGTGGTGCTGCGCGACGGGCGTGTGGCGGAATTCGCGCAGGATGTGAAAGCCTGCGCGCTGGGTCAGGCCTCTGCCGCCGTGCTGGGACAGGCCGCCCTTGGCCGCAGCCTGCCCGAGGTTGAGGCTGCCCGCGATGCGCTGCACGCGATGCTGAAAGACGCCGCCCCGCCGCCCACAGCACCATTTGACGGGTTCGAGGTGCTGATCCCGGCGCGCGACTACAAGAACCGCCATGCCTCGATCCTGCTGGCGATCGAGGCTTTGGTCGAGGCCATGCAGGCGGCGCAGGCAGCCTGATTTCCCATTTGCCCCATAAAAAAAGCCGCCGCATCCCTTGGGTGCGGCGGCAAGTGGCGTATCTGGGCAGGCACGGCGTCGGGACAGACGCAGGCATCGCTTGGGGACCGATGCACCCGCAAAACAGACCGCAGGCAGTGAGAATTCAGACAAGACCGGGCAGATAAAGCCCGGCAACAAGCAGCGTGAACAGCGACACGACGCCAAGCGCATCTTCCAGCAAGGTGTCGGACGACCGGGCGAGAACGGCTTTGATTTCCTTCAGCATCGTGAGCCTCCTGTGCTTTGTTGCTATATTGTTCTCACATGATTCAAAGTCTGTAAAGAACTTTTTGAGAACATTTGAGAACAAACCAGAACAGCCCGCAGGGCGGCGGGGTCAGATGGATATTTTTACCAAGATGAAAGGAGATCAGCCGACCGAGATCAGGCGGATGGCGCGATCCTGATCCAGCAGCCACAACAGCAACCGGGCCGCACGGCCGCGCGGGCTTTCAAGGCGCGGGTCTTCGGCCAGCAGGCGGCGCGCATCGCTTTGCGCAATTTCCATCAGCGCCGATTGCCGCTCCAGATCCGCGACGCGGAAGCGGGGCAAGCCGGATTGTGCGGTGCCGATCAGATCACCCGCGCCGCGCATGGCCAGATCTTCTTCGGAGATGCGGAAGCCGTCTTCGGTATCGCGCAGAGTTTGCAACCGGCGTTCGCCCCCCTCGGACAGCGGCGGCTGATACATGAGCAGGCAGGTCGATTGCGCCGCCCCGCGCCCGACCCGACCGCGCAGTTGATGCAACTGGGCAAGGCCGAAGATCTCGGCCCGCTCGATCACCATGATGGAGGCATTTGGCACATTGACCCCGACTTCGATCACCGTCGTGGCGACCAGAACCGAGGTCTCGCCCGACACGAAGCGTGCCATGGCGGCGTCTTTTTCGGCGGGCGGCATCTGGCCATGCACCAGACCCACATGGTCGTCGCCAAGGGCGGCGCGCAGATGTTGAAACCGTGCCTCGGCACTGGCGTAATCCAGCACCTCGCTGTCTTCGACCAGGGGGCAGACCCAATAGGCCTGCCGCCCCTCGGCCACCGCCTGCGCCAGATGCGCCACCACCTCGTCAATGCGCTGGGTGGTGACCAGCGCCGTTTTCACCGGTTTGCGCCCGGCGGGCTTTTCATCCAGCACCGACACATCCATATCGCCGTAGCTCGCCAAAGCGAGGCTGCGCGGGATGGGGGTCGCGGTCATCACCAGCACATCGGCGGCGGCGCCTTTGGCCCCCAGTTCCATCCGCTGGGCGACGCCGAAGCGGTGCTGTTCGTCGATCACCGCCAGACGCAGATCGTGGAAGGCAACATCCTTCTGGAACACCGCATGGGTGCCGACCAGAATGCCGATGTCGCCCGCCGCCAGTGCGGTCAGTTTCGCCGCACGCTCGGCCCCCTTGTCGCGGCCGGTCAGCAGATCCAGCCGCACCCCGGCGGTGGCGGCCAGCGGGGCCAGGCTTTCCAGATGTTGCCGCGCCAGAATCTCGGTCGGGGCCATCAGCACACCCTGCCCGCCCACCTCGACCGCTGTCAGCAGCGCCATGAAGGCGACCAGGGTTTTTCCGGCCCCCACATCGCCCTGCAAAAGGCGGTTCATGCGCAGGGGCGAGGCCATGTCGGCAGCAATCTCGGTCACGGCGCGGGTCTGGGCAGATGTGGGAAGATAAGGAAGCGAGTCCAGAACCTTGCGCTGCAGAACCCCGGTGGCGCGGCTGGCAACGCCCTTGCCGCGCCGCTGCGTTGCCCGAGCCAGAGCCAGCGTCACCTGATGCGCAAACAGTTCGTCATAGGCGAGGCGCAGGCGGTTGGGCGCGGTGGCGGCAATGTCGGCGGCGCTGCGCGGCTGATGCACCGAGGCCACGGCCACATGCCAATCCGGCCAGCCCTCGCGCAGCTTCAGCGGGCCGTCGATCCATTCCGGCAGTTCCGGCACCCGCGCCACTGCCGCCAGCGCCGCCTTGGCCACCGCTTTCTGAGTGAGGCCCGCGACCAGCGGATAGACCGGCTCATAGGCGGGCAGATCGGCGGCCTCTTCGGGGCGCAGCACATGGTCGGGATGCACCATCTGGGCGATGCCGTCGAACAGCTCCACCCGCCCCGACACCAGCCGCCGCTGCCCGCTGGGCAAAAGCTTGCTCAGGTAATCGCCGCGCGCATGGAAATAAACCAGCTGAAACTCCAGCGCCGCATCGCGCACCATGATGCGATAGGGGCGGCCCTTGGTCTTGGGCGGCAGATGGGCGCCGATGGTCACCTCTACCGTCACGGTCACCGGCGGCAGCACATCGCGGACGGAATCGCGGCGGGCGCGGTCCACGCCCGAATGGGGCAGCAGATAGAGCAGATCCTTCGGCTTTTCGACCGCCAGCCCGGCAAAGGCCTTGGCGGTTTTGGGCCCCACGCCGTCCAGCGTTTCCAGCGCCGCAAACAGCGGGAACAGGATTTCAGGGCGGCTCATCCGGTCACGCCTGCCCGGCAAGGGTGATCCACGCCTCTTCGTCGATGATCTGCACCCCCAGCGCCGCGGCCTGTTTGGCCTTCGATCCGGCACCCGGCCCGGCGATCACCAGATCGGTCTTGGCGCTGACAGTTCCGGCCACCTTGGCCCCCAGAGCCTCGGCGCGCGCCTTGGCCTCGGCCCGGCTCATTTTTTCCAGCGTGCCCGTGAACACCAGCGTCTTGCCCGCCACCGCGCTGTCGACCGGCGCGCGGCGCTGCACGTCCTGCACCGAAAGATGCGCCACCAGCGCATCAATCGCCGCGCGTTCCGCCGGATGGTGGAAGGCCGTCACCAAAGAGCCTGCCAGAACCGCGCCCACGCCGTCGATGGCGGTCAGTTCCGCCCATTCTGGGCCTTCACCGGGGGTCGCCGCCGCCATTGCCGCCTCGAATGCCGCCCAATTGCCGTAATGCGTGGCGAGCAAACTGGCGGAGGTTTCGCCGACATGGCGGATCCCCAGCGCGAAGATCAGCCGGTTGAGCGGGATCTGCCGTTTGTCGCGGATGGCCGCGAACAGGTTGTCCGCCGATTTCGCGCCCCAGCCTTCGCGGTTTTTCACCTGCTGCAAGCCGCTGCCAAACCGCTCTTCCAGCGTGAAGATATCGGCGGGCCGGGTGATCCAGCCATCTTTGTAGAAGGCCTCGATCTGCTTTGCCCCCAGCCCTTCGATGTCAAAGGCATTGCGGCTGACGAAATGCTTCAACCGCTCCACCGCCTGCGCCGGGCAGATCAGCCCGCCGGAGCAGCGGCGCACGGCATCGCCCTCCTCGCGGATCGCGTCAGAGCCACACTCCGGGCACACCGTTGGAAAAACATAGGCTTGCGCGGCGGGGTCGCGCTGCGACAGATCCACATCCGCCAGTTTCGGGATCACATCTCCGGCGCGGTAGACCTGCACCCAGTCGCCAATGCGGATGTCCTTGCCGTCGCGGATCACTTGGCCACGCGAATCGCGCCCGGCGATGTAATCCTCGTTGTGCAGCGTGGCGTTCGACACCACGACACCGCCCACGGTGACGGGTTTCAGCCGCGCCACCGGGCTGAGCGCGCCGGTGCGGCCCACCTGAATGTCGATCGCCTCCAGCCGCGTCCAGGCCAGTTCGGCAGGGAATTTATGCGCGATGGCCCAGCGGGGCGTGGACGAGCGGAAGCCGAGGCGCCGTTGCAGGCCGAGGTCGTTCACCTTGTAGACCACGCCGTCGATGTCATAGCCCAAGGTCGCGCGCTGTGCCTCGATGCTGCGATATTGCGCCAGCAGCTCTTCGGGGCTGTGGCACAGCCGGGTCAGCGGGTTGATCTGAAACCCCAGTTTCGCGAGCCGGGCAATCGCCTCGGCCTGCGTTTCGGCCAGCGGTTCCGACAGCGCCCCCCAGCTATAGGCAAAGAACCGCAGCGGGCGGGCGGCGGTGATGCGGGCATCCAGCTGGCGCAGGGATCCGGCGGCGGCATTGCGCGGGTTGGCGAAGCTTTTCTCGCCCGCCGCCTGCTGGCGCTGGTTCAGGGCCGCGAAATCGGCATGGCTCATATAAACCTCGCCCCGCACCTCAAGCACCTCGGGCGCGCCGATCACGGTGTGCGGAATATCCGCAATGGTGCGGGCGTTTTCGGTGACATTCTCGCCGGTTTCGCCATCGCCGCGCGTGGCCGCCTGCACCAGATGCCCGCCCTCATAACGCAGGCTGAGCGAGAGCCCGTCAATCTTCGGTTCCGCCGTGAAGGTCAGCGGGCCTTCATGGCCGAGGTATTTGCGGATCCGATCCTCGAAATCCGCCACATCCTCCACCTGAAAGGCGTTTTCAAGGCTGAGCATGCGCACGTCATGGCGCACCTTGCCAAAGCCATCGGCCGGGGCCGCCCCGATCTGGTCGCTGGGGCTGTCCGGCCGTTTCAGGCCGGGAAAGCGCGCCTCAATCGCCGCATTGCGCTGTTTCAGCGCGTCATAATCCGCATCGCTGATCTCGGGCGTATCCTGGGTGTGATAGGCCATATTCGCCGCAGCAATCAGCAGGGCAAGGCGTGCCAGTTCGGCGCGCGCTTCGGCCTGCGTCAGCGTTTCCACGGGCTTCATGTCCGGCATCTTCACCTCCACCGCTGCCCCCAGATGTAGGAGAGGCAGCCGAGGAGGTAAAGCCGCCGTTCAGGCACCCATGGCAAATCGACGATCAAGATCGACCGGCGAGGGATCGCGCAGCACATAACCCCGGCCCCAGACGGTTTCGATGTAATTCTGCCCGCCGGTGGCTTCGGCCAGTTTCTTGCGCAGTTTGCAGATGAACACGTCGATGATCTTCAACTCGGGTTCATCCATGCCGCCATAGAGATGGTTCAGGAACATCTCTTTGGTCAGCGTCGTGCCCTTGCGCAGGCTCAGCAGTTCCAGCATCTGATATTCCTTGCCGGTCAGATGCACGGTCTTGCCATCCACATCCACGGTTTTCGCATCCAGATTGACGCAGACACGCCCGGTGCGGATCACCGATTGCGCATGGCCCTTGGAGCGGCGGATGATGGCATGAATGCGCGCGACCAGTTCTTCGCGATGGAAGGGTTTGGTCATGTAATCATCGGCCCCGAAGCCGAAGCCCTTCAGCTTGCTGTCGGTATCATCCGCCCCGGAGAGAATCAGAATCGGCGTTTCGATGCGGGCCAGACGCAACTGGCGCAGCACTTCATGCCCGCTCATGTCCGGCAGATTGAGGTCGAGCAGGATCAGGTCGTAGTCATAGAGCTTGGCCAGATCAATGCCGTCTTCCCCAAGGTCCGTGCAGTAAACATTGAGGTTTGCATGTGTCAGCATCAGTTCGATACTGCGCGATGTCGTGGGGTCATCCTCCACCAGAAGAATGCGCATATTGTCTTCTCCGCTCCAGCGCCAACGTCATTAATGATACTGGGGGGCAATGGTTAACTACAGGTTACTCTGGCAGGTTCGGTCAGGAAAACAATCTAAAGTTGTCTGTACTTCTGAATTGCCGTCACTTTCAGTGCTTTTTCACCGTGTTTTTCAACCGCAGCGCGCCAGAGTGCGAACTCTTCCTCGGACAGGCCATAGCGTTCCAGCGCGTCTTTTTCGCTGATCAAACCATGGATCACCGCCTTCACCACCACCGCCTTGCGCGACGCAACCCAGCGTGTCGTGTCGGCGGGAGGCAGGTCAGCCCGGGATAAAATGCTGCCATCCGGCAGGGTTACCTGCCGCGGACCATCCACTCGTTTGAGATACATCACCTTGACCCCCTCTTGCATGGGCACAGTCTCCGCAATCAGGCTTAAGCAGTCGTGAAACGCGGGGTTGAGAGTACAGAGCATTTTCCTATATTGCGAGACATCTGGCCAGTGCGCCCTTCCCCCTAGGACATGTCATGCTCGACCATCCGCTCAATTCGCTGGGCTTTGCCAAACCTCCGTCGCAAACGCGCGTCGTGGTCGCCATGTCGGGCGGCGTCGACAGTTCGGTCGTGGCGGCGCAGCTGGCCGAAGAAGGATACGACGTGGTGGGGGTCACACTCCAGCTTTATGATCACGGGGCGGCGCTGGCCAAAAAAGGGGCCTGCTGCGCCGGGCGTGACATTCACGATGCGCGCCGCGTGGCCGAAACCATGGGCTTTCCGCATTACGTGCTGGACTACGAAAACACCTTCCGCGAGGCGGTGATCGACGAATTTGCAGATGCCTATCTGGCCGGGGCGACGCCGGTGCCTTGCATCCGCTGCAATGAACGGGTGAAGTTCAAGGATCTGCTGGCCACCGCAAAAGAGCTTGAGGCCGATTGCATGGCGACGGGCCATTACATCCAGCGCAGGATGGGCGACAGCGGGCCAGAGCTGCATTGTGCGGCGGATGCCAACCGCGATCAAAGCTATTTCCTGTTTTCCACCACGCCCGAGCAATTGTCCTACCTGCGCTTCCCGCTGGGGCATCTGCCCTCCAAGGCGGAAACCCGGGCGCTGGCGGCCAGATATGGCCTGCCGGTGGCCGACAAACCCGACAGTCAGGACATCTGCTTTGTGCCCAACGGCAATTACGCGGCGGTGATCGAAAAGCTGCGCCCCGGTGCGGCGGAACCGGGCGAGATCGTCGATATGGAGGGCCGCGTGCTGGGTAACCATCGCGGCGTGATCCATTACACCATTGGCCAGCGCAAGGGTCTGGGCATCGGTGGCCTGGGCGATCCGGTCTATGTGGTGCGGCTTGACCCGGATACCCGCCGCGTCGTGGTCGGCCCGAAAGAGGCGCTGTCGACCCGCGTGATCCCCGTGCGCGAGATCAACTGGCTGGGCGATGTGCCCTTTGCCAGCCAGAGCGAATGGCATGTGAACGTCAAGGTCCGCTCCACCCGCCCGCCCCGGCCTGCGGTGATCCGCCCGCTGTCGGCAACCGAGGCCGAAGTGGAGCTGCTGAGCCCGGAAGACGGGGTCAGCGCCGGGCAAGCCTGTGTGTTCTATGCGCCCGAAGGCTCGCGCATCCTCGGCGGCGGCTGGATCTGGCGCGGGCGCTGAGCCGGTGGTCGGCGGTCAGGCAGAGCCTGCCAGCGCCGCCAGAACCGACTGCGCCGCGCGTAATCCGGGTGGCGCGCCGCCCTGCCCCAGTCGCTGCATGGTCAGCCGCATCGCCGCCTGTTGCGCCGCGCGCTCGGGTCCATCGGACAGCAGCGCCAGCAGGGCGTCGGCAATCGGGCCGGGCTGGCAGGCCGGGCCCAGAAACTCCGGCACGCTGCGGCTTTCGGACACGAGGTTGACGAGCGTGACCGTATCTATCAGCGCCGCGCGTTTCATCAGCCAGAAGCTGATCGGGTGCAGCTTGTAGGCAATCACCATCGGGCAGGCATTGGCGGCCAGTTCCAGACTGACCGTGCCCGAAGCGGCAATCGCCACATCGGCAGAGGCAAAGGCCGCGCGCTTTTGCGCGGCATCGGTCACGATCTGCGGCGCAATCGGCCAGTCGGCAGTCAGATCACGCACCAGAGCGGCCACGCCCCGCACCGTGGGCAGCACCACACGCGCCTCAGGATGCGCCTGCCGGATCTGCGCCAGCACAGCACCGATCACCGGCGCAAGGCGGCTCACCTCGCCCCTGCGCGACCCCGGCAAGGCGAGGATCAGCGGCCCTTGCCCCGTCATCAGACCGCGCTCTTCGGGCGTTGCCAGCGGCTCTGCCACCACCGGATGCCCGACGAAATCGCAACTCATGCCTGCGGCGGTCATATAGGGCGGCTCGAACGGCAGCAGCGCCAGAACATGATCAATCACTTCGGCCATCTTCGCCGCCCGGCCCGGACGCCAGGCCCAGACCGAGGGCGCGACATAATGGATGGTGCGCAGGCCGGGGCGGGCCGCCTTGATCTGCCGCGCCACCCGCAGGCAGAAATCCGGGCTGTCAATGGTGATCAGCGCCACCGGATCGGCGGCCAGCGCCGCCGCCGCCGCCTCGCGGATCCGGCGTTTGAGAAAGCGGTATTTCGGCAGCACCTCGGCGATGCCCATCACCGCCAGATCCTCCATCGGGAACAGGCTGTCCAGCCCTTCGGCCTGCATCAGCGGGCCGCCGACCCCGGCAAAGCGCACCTCGGGCAGCAGCAGCTTCAGCCCGGCCATCAGCGCCGCCCCCAGCCGGTCGCCCGAAGGTTCCCCGGCGATCAGGAACAGCTTCATGCCCTGGCCTGCGGATCAGCCTGCGGGTCACGGGCCCAGAGGAACAGGCCCAACCGCGCGGCCTCGGCCTGCATCTCGGCACGGTCGAGCAGGATCACCCCGCCCGCCTCGAAGGCAATGCCCGCCAGCCCGGCGGCATGGGCGCGGTGCACTGTCGCAAGCCCCAACGCCGGCAAGTCGATCCGGCGATCCTGACCGGGTTTGGGGGCCTTGTAGAAAACTCCCTTCGCGCCCGTTGGATCAGGGCGGCGCGCAGTGACCGCCACCCAGTCCAGCATGGCATCGGTGCCCGGCAGCGCCTCGACCGCAAGGCACAGCCCCTGCGCCACCACGGCCCCCTGCCCGACATCCACCGCCCCCAGCGCCGCCACGATGGCCTCAGCGCGCGCCGCGTCGCGCTGATCGGCGGCCGTGGGCTGCCCCGCCAGCACACCCGGCCCCGGCACCAGATCGGGCGCAAGATCGGCCACCCCGGCAATCGCAAAGCCCGCCTCGGCAAACAGCGCAATCACCTCGCGCAGCGTCGCATCATCGCCCGCCTGCATCGCGGCCAGCAGACGCGGCACCATCTGCGCCGTGGCCGCATCGAACAGCGCCGGGTCAAGGCGCGGGCGGCTGACTGCCCCGGCAAAGACCACACGATCCACCCCGGCATCCTCCAGCGCGCGCAGAAACGGCATCAGCCGTTCCACCCGGAAGGTCATGTCGACGGCCAGCCCTTCGGGGGCAAAGCCCTCCAAGGCGCAGATCAGCGGCTGATCCAGCGCGGCGGCAAGGGTGGCAGGCAGACGCCCGGCCCCAGCGATGATGGCGGTTTTCGCGCTCATTTCGGCGTCAGGAAACTGCGGTCAGAGGCCCCGAGGATGAAATCGGTCATCTCGCGCACATGCTGGCTGTCGGTCTCATCGGCCAGACGGCGGGCGCGGTCCAGAAAACTGCCCTCGCCCTGTGCCAGCATCTGATAGGCGGCGCGCAGGGCGGTGATCTCCGACCGCTCTACCCCGCGCCGTTTCAGCCCGACAAGGTTCAGCCCGTCCAGCACGCCGCGCGGCCCCTGCACGAGGCCATAGGGCACCACATCATTGGTCACCATGGTCACCGCGCCAATGATCGCCCCCCGCCCGACCCGCACCCATTGATGCACGCCGGACAGACCGCCCACGATCACGTCATCGCCAATCTGGCAATGGCCCGCAATCGCCGCCTGATTGGCCAGGATCACCCGGTCGCCCAGCCGGGCATCATGGCCGACATGTGCGCCGGTCATCAGCAGGCAATCATCGCCGATCTGCGTCAGCCCGCCGCCGCCCTCGGTGCCGGTGTTCAGCGTGGCACCTTCGCGGATCTTGCAGCGCGCGCCGATCACCAGCCGCGTGCGTTCGCCCCGGAACTTCAGATCCTGCGGCACTTCGCCGACACAGGCCCCCGGAAAGATCACCGTGCCCGCGCCCACATCGGTCCAGCCGGTGACGATGGCATGCGGTTTCACCACCACCCCTTCGGCCAGCCGTACCTCGGGGCCGACCACGGCAAAGGGGCCGATCTCGACCCCGGCGGCGATCTGCGCGCCCGGTTCAACAACGGCAGCGGGGTGAATGCGGGCCTCGGCGGAAATCATCGCTCAGGCCTTCGGCAGATCGAACATGGCGGTGAAGGTCGCCTCGCAGGCCAGCTCGCCCTCGACCATCGCCCGGCCCTCGAACTTCCACACCTTGCCGCCACCGCGCAGCGCCTTGACATGCAGTTCCAGCACATCGCCCGGCACCACCTTGCGGCGGAACTTCACCCCGTCGACGCCCATGAAAAACACCTTGGCATTCTTGTCGACCAGATCCATCGACAGGCCGACAAGGATGCCGCTGGTCTGTGCCATCGCCTCGATGATCATCACGCCCGGAAACACCGGCATTTCCGGGAAATGGCCGGTGAACTGCGGCTCGTTCATCGTGACGCATTTGATGCCGACGCAGGACTCGTTGATGACAATATCGCGCACCTTGTCCACCAGAAGGAACGGGTAACGATGCGGGATGATGCGCTGGATCAGCGCAATATCGGCAGACAGCGGCTGGGCGGCGGTTTCGGTCATCAGGGTCTCCTAGAAGGCCGCGCGCGCAGACGCGGGCAACAAACAGTCAGGGCGCGGCAGCCGGATCGACCGGCGCTGCGGGGGCAGGTGCGGGCGCGGGCAGCGAGCTGCCATCACCCAGAACGGCATCAATGCGCGTGACGGCGCGGTCGGTAATGTCGATCGCATCCAGCGACAGGATGATGTTGGACTTGTCAAGCAGCGCCACCGCGCCGATATCCGACATCAGTTCGGCCAGCACCGGCACGGCGGTCTGGAAGAACCGCTGCCGGTTTTCCTCGGCCTGACGCGCCAGAGCGCGGCCCTTGGCCTCTTGCGCGTCACGGATGCCTTCCACCTTCACATCAAAGGCATCGGCCAGCGCGCGGAACTGATCGGCAGGCAGCGTGGCACGGCGGGTGGTCAGGCCGCGCTCTTCGGCCTCCAGATCCGCTTCGATGCGGCGGTTTTCCTCTTGCAGCGCGCGGCTGGCCTCTTCGGTGCGGGCCTGAACCGCGCGACCATAGAGCGTGCGGGCAAACAATTGATCCTGCTGCACGGTGGCAAGCTGGCTCAGGAACCGAGGCGCAGAGGCGGCTGGTTGCACGGCCTGCGCTGGTGGTGTTTCGACAACCGGCGCAGCGGCATCCGGCCGCGCAGGGCGTGGCGGCGGCGCAACCTCTTGCGCGGCCGCCATATGGCCTGCCAGCAGTGCCAGACCCATTGCCGCCCCGAACAGACCGGCCTGACCCCGCCCCCACGGCATGATCAGAACTTGGTCGAAATCGTCAGGTCAAAGACCTGTTCCTTGTCGTAATCCTGCTTCGACATCGCCTTGGCAAAGTTGAAGCGCAGCGGGCCGATGGGCGTCGTCCAGAACAGCGAGAAACCAACCGAGGAGCGCAGGTGGAAATCATCATCCACCACATTGTTCAGGCCAGCGGTGTCATTCAGGCTCCAGACCGAGCCGAAATCGGCGAACAGGCCGCCGCTGATGCCATATTCCTCGGGCAGGCCCAGCGGGAAATCGGCTTCGAACCGGGCGGCGGCGAACAGGTTGCCCCCGAGCGCGTCATCCGTCACCAGATCGCGCGGACCCAGCCCCGACGGCTCGAACCCGCGGATCTTGCCATTGCCGAAGAAGCGGTCGGTCACGCGGCTGTTTTCATCGTTCAGCATATTCAGCGCGCCGCCTTCAAACACCGCGCGCAGCGTGACCTCTTCGTTCCAGACCTTGGTTTCGGCCAGCGCCAGCGCGCTTAGCGCAACGCTTTCGATGTCGCCACCAAGACCGGCATAATCCAGACCAAAGCGCAGCAGCACGCCGCCCTTCGGGTTCAGGCCGGTCACGCGGGTGTCATAGCTGTAGGTCGCCCCCACCCCCGACGAGAACAGGCCCTCACGCGCAGCATCGCGGAACAGGATCGGCGACGAGCCGTCAACATCCGGGTTCACCTCCAGATCGGTGTCCAGAATGTCGCCATCGCCATTGTTGTCCTCGGCCAGCGTCATGTTCGACAGCTTGGATTGTTTGGCGAAATAGCGCAGCTCCAGCCGCCCGTTCTCGCTCACCGGGAATTCGATGGCGGGCACGATGCCGATCATCCGCGTGTCATAGCTCGCGTTCTGATTGTCGGTTTCGTTGTAATAGGCGTTGAACTTGAACTTCAGATCACGGCCCAGAAAGGCCGGTTCGATGAAGGTGATCGAGCTGCTGGTATTGTCGGTCCCGGTCGAGACGTTCACCCCGACGGTCTGGCCCCGGCCCAGGAAGTTGGTCTCGGTCAGCCCGATGTTGAAGCCCACACCCGACGAGACGCCATAGCTGGCCCCGAAGGACAGCGAGCCGGTCGGCGCCTCCTCCACATCGACATTGACCACGACCTGATCGGGCGAGGTGCCCGGCTCTGCCTCCACCCGCGCATCGGCAAAATAGCCAAGCGCGCGGATGCGTTCGGCGGACTGGCGGATTTCACGCGGGTTGAAGGGGTCGCCCTCCACCGTGCGGAACTGGCGGCGCACCACCTGATCCAGCGTCGTGGTATTGCCTTCGATGTCGATCCGCTCCACGAACACCTTCTGGCCGCGCACCAGCGTGAACTGGATGTCCAGCGTGCGGGTGCGTTCGTTGCGGGTCACGCGCGGCTCGATGGTGACGAAGGTCAGGCCCTTTTGCAGCGCCAGATTTTCCAGACGCGCGATGTTGTTTTCCACCACGGCAGGCGAATAGACCCCGCCGGTGCGGACGCGCAGCGCCGCCTCATATTCGGCGGCGTCCAGGCCTTCGATCTCGCTCACCGCGGTGATCTGACCGAAGTTGAAGCTCTGCCCCTCTTGCACCGTGAAGGTGACGAACACGCCATCCCGCTCACGCGAGACTTCGGCGGCGGCGTTCAGCACCTGAAAATCGACGAAGCCGCGCGACAGGTAGAAATCGCGCAGCAGTTGCTTGTCCAGCTCCAGCCGTTCCGGTTGCAGCGTGTCCGAGCGGATGAAGGTGCGCAGCAGTCCGGCCTGTTTGGTTTCCAGCACCTGCCGCAGACGGCGGTCGCTGAACGCGCGGTTGCCGACAAAGCCCAGACGTTCGATCTCGACCGCCTTGCCCTCGGTGATCTCGAACACCAGATCGACGCGATTGTCCGACCGGCGGATGATCTTGGGCGTGACGGTGGCCGCCATGCGGCCCTGCGCGCGATACCCTTCGGCAATCGAGGCGGCATCGGCCTCGGCCATGGCGGGCGAATAGGCGCGGCGGGATTTGGATTGCACCACCTGCCCCAGCGCATCATCCTTGATACGCTTGTTGCCCTCGAAGGACACGACGTTGATCATCGGGTATTCCTTGACCCGGATCAGCAGGCGCGCGCCCTGCGGCTGGATGGCGATCTCTTCAAACAGACCCGAGTTCTGCAACCCCTGATATGCGTCGTTCAGCTGCGCGCCCGAGATGGCAGCGCCCTGCTTGATTCCTGCCAATTGCAGGATGGTCGCGGCATCGACGCGCTGATTTCCTTCGATCGACACTTGCGACAGGCTATAGCCCTGCGCTTCGGCCTGCATCAGAACCGGCACCGAAAGGCTTGCAGACACAAGGAAAACCGTGACCGCCGCGCTGCGCATGAGGCGCGCCTTGCGCTTGCCCTGCGCCATAACTGCGCGCTGTGCCTGATCCATGGCTTACCCCACCCAATGCATTTGCTTTGCACCTGACTAGCGGGATTGGCGGAGCTTGTCAAAAGGCTCGGGCGCTAGCCTTTGGGGGTGGATGCACGCGTGCCACAAGTGCTGTCTTGCCGCATGCAAAAGGGCTGCCGAAGCAGCCCTTCAAGATCACGGGCTTTGCGCCGGGTTCAGTATTGCGGCAGGATCTGCGTGCCCAGAAACGCCCCGGCAAACAGCCCTGCGGCAATCGTGCCCAGCGTGATGAGCCAATCCCAGTTCAGGCCAACCAGAAAAGAAAGACCGCGATAGCCGTTCATCACCGTTTGCATATCCATATTCCTTGCACAGCGCGTATGCGTGAATAAGAGGCGAATATGGCATGATTTTGGCGGGGCCGCGGCCCCACCATGGCCTTAAGGGCAGAACAGATCGTTCGACAGCGCAAACACCATCAGCGTCAGCAACAGCGCCAGCCCGCCGGTCATCAGCAGGCGCAGGGCGCGGTCCGACGGCGGTTTGCCCGTCACCGCTTCCCAGGCGTGAAACACCAGATGACCGCCATCCAGCACCGGCACCGGGAACAGGTTCATCAGCCCGACGGCGGTGGACAGCATGGCGATGAACCACACAAAGCTCACCACCCCCTGCGACGCCGCCGCGCCCGAGGTTTCGGCAATGCCCAGCGGCCCCTGCAGGTTGCAGGACGAAATCGCCCCGGTGATCATGTGCCACAGGCCCGACAGGCTGGTGCTGGCCACATAGCCGACCTGCTGCACGCCCAGCCAGATCCCTTCCATCGGGCCTGCGCTGCGGGTTTCGGGCACGAAGAACAGCCCGCCCGACAGGCCGATCAGCCAGCGGGTTTCAAAGCCGCCTTCGGCTTTCGGCAGGTCCATGCGCTTGGGGGTAAGCGGCA
Source organism: Gemmobacter fulvus (assembly GCF_018798885.1). Taxonomy (NCBI): domain Bacteria; kingdom Pseudomonadati; phylum Pseudomonadota; class Alphaproteobacteria; order Rhodobacterales; family Paracoccaceae; genus Gemmobacter; species Gemmobacter fulvus. Next base: position 536,542 of record NZ_CP076361.1, read on the forward strand.
GATCGAAGGTCTCGCCATTGCGCTTCACCGTCAGGGTGACCGTCTCGCCACCCGAGGCGCCCACGATCTCGCGCATCTGGCCAAAGCTTTGCACCGGCTGACCATTGAGCGCGAGGATATAATCGCCCGCCTGCATACCGGCGTCGGCGGCGGCGGTCATCGGCTGCACGCTGTCGACCAGCGGCGGGAAGGGATAGGGGCCGGTCACGGTCAGCGCCTGTGCGTCGCGGTCCACACTGTAAGAGGTGCGTGGTGCCGGCGGCAGCGCGTTGCTTACGCGCAGAAAGCTTTCCAGATCCGGGGTGGCCGTACCATCGACGGCGGTGATACGGTCGCCCGGCAGCAGTTCCTGTTCGGCAAAGGGCATATCCTTCACCTGCCCCACCACCGGCAGATCGGTCGCAATGCCGTTCACCCAGTAGAATCCGGCAAACACCAGAATCGACAGCGCAAAGTTGAACATCGGCCCGGCGGCCACCGTCGCCGCCCGCGCCCAGAGCGGCGCGCCGTGCATGGTATGGCGCTGTTCGTCCGCGCTCAGCGCGGCAATCGCCTCGCCATCCTTGCCCGACGCGGCGTTGCTGTCGCCCAGAAATTTCACATAACCGCCAAAGGGCAAGGCCGCCAGCTGCCAGCGGGTGCCGCGCTTGTCCACCCGGCTCCAGATCACCGGGCCGAAGCCAAGGCTGAACACTTCGGCATGGATCCCGGACCAGCGGCCCACGATGTAATGACCGTATTCATGCACCGCGACGATGATCGACAATGCCGCCACAAAGGCCACAATCGTCAGCGCGAGGTTCCCGAATGACGGGATCAGACCGATAATATCCAAGTGTTCTACCTTTTGTCCGTCAAACCCAAATGCGGTCCGGCCTCAGCCAGCCCGACGCGTGCCAATCGCCCGCGCCGCAATCCCCGCCTCTTGCCGTGCGAGATGGTCCATCGCCAGCACATCCTCAAGACCCATGGGGGCATTTCCAAGGCTATTGCGGTGCGAAAGCGCGGCAAGTGTCGCATCCACCACCGCAGCCATATCGGCAAAGCCGATGCCGCCGCCAATGAAATGATCGAGAGCAATTTCCTTGGCTGCATTGAACGCGGCCCCGGCCAGACCGCGCGTCGCCATCACCTCGCGCGCAAGACGCAGGGCAGGATAGCGGGCCTCGTCGGGGGCGCGGAAGGTCAATTGCCCCAGCGCCGCGAAATCCAGCCGCGCCACCGGCAGATCGGCACGTTCGGGCCAGTTCAGCGCATAACCGATGGCATGGCGCATGTCTGCCGCGCCCAGATGCGCCATCATCGCGCCGTCCCGATAGCCGACCATCGAATGGATCAGGCTTTCGGGATGGATGATGACCTCGATCTGGTCAGGCGCGACGCCGAAATATTCGCGCGTCTCGATCACCTCCAGCGCCTTGTTGAACATCGAGGCCGAATCGATGGTGATGCGCTGCCCCATCGCCCAGTTCGGATGCGCCAGCGCCTCGGCCACCGTGGCCCGCGCCAGACGGTCCAGCGGCCAGTCGCGCAGCGCCCCGCCCGAGGCGGTCAGCACGATACGTTCGACCGCCGCAATATCCTCGCCCACCAGCGCCTGAAAGATCGCCGAATGTTCGCTGTCCACCGGCAGGATGCGCGCGCCATGCCGCGCCGCCTCGGCCATCAGCAGCGGGCCTGCGGTCACAAGGCTTTCCTTGTTTGCCAGTGCCAGCGTCGTGCCATGGCGCAATGCGTGAAAGCCGGGGGCCAGCCCCGCCGCGCCCACGATGGCCGACATGATCCAGTCGGCAGGCCGGTCCGCTGCCTCCAGCAGCGCCTGCGGGCCTGCGATGGCAGCGATACCGCTGCCCGCCAGCGCCGTGCGCAGATCCGGCAGGCAATCGTCATAAGCCGTCACCGCCACCTCGGCGCGCAGGGCGCGGGCCATCTCGGCCAGCCGCGCCACATTGCGCCCGCCCGTCAGCGCGACGGTGTGGAACGCCGCCGCCCCGCCCTGCCGCATCAGCAGGTCAAAGGTGCTTTCCCCGATGGAGCCGGTGGCCCCGAACATCGAAATGCGCCGCATCGGATCAGAGTCCCCCGAAGGGCAGCACGGTCACATGCGCAAGGATCACCACCAGCACCACGGCGGCGGCCAGCGCGTCAAAGCGGTCCAGCACCCCGCCATGGCCGGGAATGAGGTTGGAGCTGTCCTTGACCCCGGCCCGCCGCTTGATCGCGCTTTCGGCGATGTCGCCCAGCTGTCCGGCAAAGGCCACCAGCGGCGACAGCCAGATCAGACCGGCCTCGCCCTGCCCGGCAACCACGAAGGCAAGCCCGACCAGCGCCGCCCCGATCCAGCCCGCCACAGTGCCCGACCATGTTTTCTTCGGACTGACCTTCGGCCAGAACTTCGGCCCGCCCAGGATACGCCCGGCAAAATAACCCATCACATCAGAGATCACGACCACCAGAACCAGCCACAGGATGATGGTGATGCCGAAACTGTCGCGCAGCGTGATCAGCCCATAGCCGGTGGCCATGATCAGCAGCGCATAGGCGGCAAACACCGCCCGGTCGCGCCGGGGCCATGCGGCCCCCATCCCGGCGGGCAGCAGCAACAGCGCCAGCCCCCAGACGCCCGACATCAGATGCACCGCCAGCAAGGCCAGCCCCGCCAGCACCCCCAGCCCGACCGCGGGCAGCGCGCCTTCGGCATCGGTCATCCGTGCCAGTTCCCAGACCATCAGCCCGGTCACGATCAGCACCAGCACCGCAAAGGGCCAGCCGCCCAGCCAGATCTCCACCGCCCCCAGCGTCAGCATCACGACAGCCGACAGGGCCCGCGCGCGCAGATCGCTCCACCGGACCGAGGCGGCCCCGCTCATGCGCCCAGAACCCCACCGAAGCGGCGTTCGCGGTTGCCGAACCGGCCCACGATCTGCGCCAGCTCTTCAGGGCTGAAATCGGGCCAGAGCGTCTGGGTGAACTCATACTCGGCATAGGCCGCCTGCCAGGGCAGGAAGTTCGAGGTGCGCGTCTCGCCCGAGGTGCGGATGATCAGATCCGGGTCGGGCAGATCGGCGGTATCGAGGTAAGAGGAAATCGTCGCATCGGTGATCTCGGCGGGGGCAAGCCGGCCCTCGGCCACCGCCTGCGCCATGCGCCGGGTGGCACGCGCAATCTCGTCGCGGCCCCCATAGTTGATGGCCACAGTCAGGTTCAGACGGGTATAACCCGCCGTCCGCGCCTCGATCCCCGCCATCAGCTTTTGCAGCTTGGGGTCCAGCCGCGAGCGGTCGCCGATGAAGCGCATCCGCACCGATTCCGCCGCCAGACGATCCGCCTCGCGTTCGATATACCGCGCGAAGATCGACATCAGGCCCAGCACCTCTTCGGTGCTGCGCTTCCAGTTTTCGGTCGAAAACGCATAGATGGTCAGCCAGCGGATGCCGATATCGGGCGCAGAGCGCACGATCTGCTTGACCCGCTCGGCGCCCTTGCGATGGCCCACAAGGCGCGGCCAGCCGCGGTTGGTGGCCCAGCGGCCATTGCCATCCATGATGATGGCCACATGCTCCACCTGTTTGCCGCCAGAGGCGGGGGCGGGTGTCGCGGGCGTGTGGGTGGCGGCCAAATGCTGCCCCTTTGCGGCTGGCGGCAGGTCTCAGACCTGCATGATTTCCTGTTGCTTGGCTTCAAGCGCCTTGTCGACGGCGGCAATCGCCTTGTCGGTCAGCTCCTGCACCTCTTCGGACCACATCTTCTGATCGTCTTCGCCCATGCCATTGGCCTTGGCTTTCTTGATCTGGTCCATGCCGTCGCGGCGCACGTTGCGGATCGCAACCTTCGCACTTTCGGCATATTGCGCGGCAACCTTGGTCAGCTCGCGCCGACGTTCCTCGTTCAGCTCGGGGATCGGCAGGCGGATCAGCGGCCCGTCGGTGACCGGGTTGATGCCGATGCCGCTTTCGCGGATCGCCTTTTCCACCTTGCTGATCATGCCCTTGTCCCAGACGTTGATCACCACCATGCGCGGCTCTGGCACGTTGACGGTGCCCAGCTGGTTGATCGGCGTCATCTGGCCATAAGCATCGACCTGGATCGGCTCCACGATGGAGGCCGAGGCCCGACCGGTGCGCAGCGACGCGAATTCGGTTTTCAGAGCGGTCATCGCGCCATCCATGCGGCGCTGGATCGCATCAAGGTCAATGTCGAGATCGTCTTGCGACATGGGTTGTCCTCATCAGTTCGGCGCAGGCACCTTTTCGCCTCTATATCAGCAGGCTGTGCGCATGGGTATAGTGGAGGATGCGTGAAGTCACGCAGCCTACGCGGGATATTGCTCAGCCCTGAACGCGGGTATAGGTGCCCTGCCCGGCGAGAATGCCACGGAAGCCGCCCGGTTCGTCCAGCGAAAACACGATGATCGGCAGATCATTGTCGCGCGCAAGGGCAATGGCGCTGGCATCCATCACGCCCAGATGCTTTTGCAGCACCTCGTCATAGGTCACATTGTCATAGCGCTTGGCATCGGCGTGTTTTTTCGGGTCTTTGTCATAGACGCCATCCACCTTGGTACCCTTGAAGATCGCCTCGCAGGCCATTTCATTGGCGCGCAGCGTCGCGGCGGTATCGGTGGTGAAATAGGGGTTGCCGGTGCCCGCGGCAAAGATGCAGACGCGCTTCTTTTCCAGATGGCGCACGGCGCGGCGGCGGATATAGGGCTCGCAGACCTGATCCATCGGAATCGCGCTGATCACCCGGGTGAAGACGCCGATTGCCTCCAGCGCCGATTGCATGGCCAGCGCATTCATCACCGTCGCCAACATGCCCATGTAATCGGCGGTGGTGCGTTCCATGCCCTGCGCCGATCCGGCCAGACCGCGGAAGATATTGCCGCCGCCGATCACCATGCAGATCTCGACGCCCAGATCGCGCACCGATTTCACTTCCTCGGCGATGCGGGCCACCGTCGGCGGGTGCAGCCCGTATCCCTGATCCCCCATCAGTGCCTCCCCCGAGATCTTCAGCATGACACGGCTGTATTTCACGGGCGGATGCGAGGTGTCGGAGGTCATCGGGTTGATCCCTTGTGTTTATCTGGGTGGCGTATCAGGTGACGGATTGGTTTTGCGATTTCGCTGGCGCGCAAAATGTCGGAAAACGGCGGCGGGTTCAACCGGGGATGCAGCGCGCGTGGCGCTGTTGGCAGACGGCGCGCGCAGAGGGGGATTCGGGTCGGGATGAAAGAGGATCAGATGCACACTCTGGTGAACGGCCTGTCCGCCACGCAGCCGGTGCTGATCGCCGGGCCGACCGCCTCGGGCAAATCCGGGCTGGCGCTGGCGATTTCGCAGGCGCAGGGCGGTGTGGTGATCAATGCCGATGCGCTTCAGGTCTATGGCTGCTGGCATCTGCTGACCGCGCGGCCCTCGGCCACCGAAATGGCGCAGGCCCCGCACCGGCTTTATGGCCATATCGGGCGGGATCAGCCCTATTCGGTGGGCCATTGGCTGCGCGAGGTGCAGACGGTGCTGGCCGAAGGGCAGCGCCCGATCATCGTCGGCGGCACCGGCCTCTATTTTGCCGCGCTGACCGAAGGGCTGGCCGAAATCCCCGATATTCCGGCCGACGTGCGCGCCCGCGCCGATGACCTGCGCCAGAGTGATCCGGCGGCGATGGTGGCCGCACTCGATCCGGCCACCCGCGCCCGCACCGATCTGCACAATCTGGCGCGGGTGCAGCGCGCCTGGGAGGTGCTGCACAGCACCGGGCGCGGTCTGGCCGACTGGCAGGCCGATACGCCCGCCCCGCTGTTGCCGCGCGCCGATTGTGCCGCGCTGGTGCTGCGCCCCGATCCCGGCTGGCTGAACACGCGAATCGATCTGCGCTTTGATCAGATGATGGCGGCAGGCGCGCTGGACGAGGCGCGGGCCGAGCTGCCGCACTGGCAGCCGCTGCGCCCCTCGGCCCGGGCCATCGGCGCGCCCGAGCTGATCGCGCATCTGCGCGGCGAGATCACATTGGCCGAGGCGACAGAACGCGCCAAGCTGGCTTCGCGGCAATATGCCAAGCGCCAGCGCACCTGGCTGCGCAACCGGATGCGCGACTGGACGCCGATCATGTTGCCTTAGCACATGAAGACAGGCACTTATCCACAGGATATGGCTGGATTTTCATCGTAATTTTGCAACGCCGCGACAAGTTCTTGCCTGTGCCATCTTTTTGCTTGGGTCTTGGCGCAGGGACTGGTTATCTGGGCCGGTTCGCATCTGTGCCAGTGCCCGCCGTTCCCAAGACAGACCTGCCGGAAAGACAAAAGCCCATGGATGACCTCAGCGCCCTTGCACAACTTCGCCTTGTGGCCATTCCGCGCCTTGCCGCTGGCGGACGCTGGCGGGTGGAGGCGATGCGCGCCTATTCCGAACCCTGCCTGCTGTGGTTCACCAAGGGTCAGGGCCGCATCACGCTGGCGGGCCAGACGCGCGGCTATACCGCCAACAACGCCATCTTCATTCCGCCCGGCGTGATGCACGGCTTCGAGGTCGGGCCGCAAGTCTTTGGTACAGCCGTGTTTTTCGGGCGCGACAGCAAGGTGACCCTGCCCAAGGAGCCGCATCACCTGCGCATCCGCGAAACTTTTGTGGCGCAAGAACTGAACATCACGCTGGACGCGATCCAGCGCGAGATGGACAGCGACAGCCCGGCACATGACCGCGCCACCCGGCATTACCTTGGGTTGCTGAGCGTCTGGCTGGAACGGCAAATCGCGAAGGCCGCGCCGGATGTGCAAAAGCCCGATGCGGCGCGCCGTCTGGTCGCGCGCTACACCACGCTGCTGGAGCAGGAGTTCCGCTCGGGCATGGGTGTCGCCGAATTCGCGGCTAGCCTTGGCGTGACGCCGACGCATCTGACGCGCTGCTGCAAACAGGCCTGCAACCGCCCTGCCAGCGCCCTGCTGCATGACCGGCTGATCTTTGAGGCGCGCCGCCTTCTGTCGGAAACCGATCTGCCGGTGGGGCTGATTGCGGGCAGTCTGGGCTTTACCTCGCCTGCCTATTTCACCCGCGCCTTTCAGCATCAGGTCGGCAAATCGCCCTCGGCCTTCCGCCGAGCCCCCTGATCCCTGTCGCTTTCCGCTTTAACGGAGAAAATATCGCAAACCGCCGGGCAATCCCGGCGGTTTTTCCGTGATCCTGTCCGAACCCCACGCGAATTTGTCGCAAACCGACCTTGAAGTGCCGAAACGAGGCGTTGACGCAACGGCGAAAACAATGCGCAATAAGCAGGTGAGACTTCCGTTGTGGCGACTGCCAGGTGTCTGCCGGGTATCTGCGCTGCGACAGAGACGCACCAATGATAACTGTCAGGGAGTTGAAGATGATCCACACAACACCGCAGCCAGCCCCTCTGCACCACGCAGCCCCGGCCTATGCCGAGGAAGTGCGCGCAGGCACGCTGAGCCGCCGCGAATTTCTCACCCGCACCACGGCGCTTGGCGTCAGCGCGACGGCGGCCTACGGCCTACTCGGGCTGACCGTGCCCACCCCGGCCCTGGCGCAGGAAACCCCGGTCATGGGCGGCACGCTGCGCATGAACATGGAAACCCGCGCGATGAAGGATCCGCGCACCTGGGATTGGTCGGAGTTGGGCAATTTCGGGCGCGGCTGGCTGGAATATCTGGTGCAGTACAACACCGACGGCACCTTCGAAGGCCGCCTGCTGGAAAGCTGGACCGCGAATGACAATGCCACCGAATACACCCTGAATGTGCGCAAGGGTGTGAAGTGGAACAATGGCGATGATTTCACTGCCGAGGATGTGCTGCACAACATCACCCGCTGGTGCGAAGCCGGGGTCGAGGGCAACTCGATGGCCGCACGCATGGGCGGGCTGGTCGACGAGGCCACCAAGGCGCTGAAACCCGGTGCCGTGACCGTGGTCGACAGCCATACCGTGAAGGTCACGCTGCCCGCGCCCGACATCTCGCTGATCGCGGGTTTTGCCGATTACCCCGCCGCCGTGGTGCACAAGACCTATGACAATGGCGACCCGGTTGCCAATCCGATCGGCACCGGCCCCTATCTGCCCGAAACCAACGAAGTGGGCGTGAAGCAGGTTCTGGTGAAAAACGCCAATCACACCTGGTGGGGCACCGGCGCCTATCTCGACCGGATCGAGTATATTGATTACGGTACCGATCCTGCCGCCGTCGTGGCCGCCGCGGAATCGGGCGAGATTGACGCGACCTACCGCACCGAAGGCGATTTCGTCTCGGTATTTGACGGGCTGGGCTGGGGCAAATCCGAAGCGATCACCGCAGGCACGCTGGCGATCCGCTTCCACCACGCCGCAGCCCCCTATGACAATGTCGAGGTGCGCAAGGCGCTGCAACTCGCCGTCGACAACAAGGTCGTGCTGGAACTCGGGTATGCCGGTCTGGGTCAGGTGGCCGAAAACCACCATGTCTGCCCGATCCACCCGGAATATGCCGAACTGCCGCCGCTGACGGTCGACCCCGCTGCCGCCAAGGCCGCAATCGAGGCCGCAGGCCATGCCGATACGGAATTCGAGCTGATCTCGCTCGATGACAACTGGCAATCGGCCAGCTGCGACGCAGTTGCGGCCCAGATCCGCGATGCGGGCATCAAGATCAAGCGCACCATCCTGCCCGGCTCGACCTTCTGGAACGACTGGCTGAAATACCCATTCTCGGCGACCGAATGGAACATGCGTCCGCTCGGCGTGCAGATCTTGCAACTGGCCTATAAATCCGGCGTGGCCTGGAACGAGACCGCCTTCGCCAATGAAGAGTTCGACACCAAACTGGCCGAGGCTCTGGCGATCAACGATGCCGACAAACGCCGCGAGGTCATGGTCCGGCTGGAACAGATCATGCAGGAACAGGGCGTGCTGATTCAGCCGTTCTGGCGGTCGCTGTTCCGCCACACCACGGAAAAGGTGAAGGGCGCAGAGATGCACCCGACGTTTGAACACCATCACTACAAATGGTGGATGACGGCCTGAGTGCCGCATTCCGGCGGGGCGCGCGCAGGCGCGCCCCTGCTTCCGCAGCGGACCCCCCGCTTTTGCCGCCTGTCCATCGGAAAGGCCTGACGCCCCATGGCCCGATTTCTGTTTCGTCGCCTGCTGACCATGATCGCCACGGCGCTGTGCCTGACCTTCATCGTCTTTGCGCTGACCAACCTGCCCCCCAACCTTGAAAAGATTGCCAAATCCCAGGCAGGCTCGCGGATTTCGGATGCCGAAGTCGTCAGCTGGCTGGAAAAGAACGGCTACGCGCAACCGCTGCTGCGACGCTATGGCGAATGGCTGGGCGCGGTGCCGGGCTGGCGCCGGACCGAGGGCGAAACCGTGACCGGCCGCTGTATCCCCCATGGCAGCGACCCCGCTGCCGCCCCCCGCTTCTGCGGCGTGTTGCAGGGCTATTGGGGCTGGTCGAATGTATTCAAGGACTCGGTCTCGCAGATCATCGCCACCCGGCTCGGTCTGACCGGCTGGCTCATGGCCTCGGTCATGGCGCTGATGGTGCCGGTGGCCCTGCTGATCGGCATTCTGGCCGGGATGCGCGAAGGCTCGAAACTCGACAGATCGCTGTCGACCGTCTCCATCGCCACCACCGCCACACCGGAATATGTGTCGGGCGTGCTGTTGATCACCATTTTCGCCTCCTCCGTCACCGGGCTGAAATGGTTCAAGGGCTCTGCCGCCACCGCGATGGACGATATCACCTTCGAGAATTTCTTCCTGCCGGTGCTCACCATCGCACTATATGGCATCGGCTATATCGCCCGCATGACCCGCGCCTCCATGACCGAGGTGATGACGGCGCAATATATCCGCACCGCGCGGCTGAAAGGCGTGCGCTTCCGCGATGTGGTGATCCGCCACGCCCTGCGCAACGCGCTGATCGCGCCCTTCACCGTCATCATGCTGCAGTTCCCCTGGCTGCTGAACGGCGTGGTGATCGTGGAAACCCTGTTCAATTACAAAGGCTTCGGGTGGACGCTGGTGCAAGCCGCAGGCAATAACGACATCGAGTTGCTGTTGGGATGTTCCGTCGTCGCCGTGGTGGTGGTGCTGGTCACGCAGCTGATGTCGGATATCGGCTATGCTTGGCTGAACCCGCGCATCCGTCTGTCATAAGGAGGCACAGATGGAAACTCTGAGCTGGCTCCAGATCTTCACAGCGATGGCGATGCAGTTTCTGCCCGTCTGGGGCGCGCTGGCGCTCACCTTCGCGCTGTCCATCACCTTCAAACGCCGCCTTGGCCTTTACGGCAAACTGTTCGACAGCCCGGTCGGCATGATGGGCTTCGGCATCGTCATGTTCTGGGTGTTCACCGCCCTGCTGGCCGATCTGATCATCACCCATGATCCGCTGTCGCAGGTGTCGGGCATGAAAAACGCCCTGCCCGGCACGCCACTCAAAACCCAGGCCGAGGGGCTGTTTGCCCATTACCTGCTGGGCGGCGACAATCTGGCGCGCGACGTGTTCTCGCGCGTGGTGATGGGCGCGCGCTCCGTGCTGTCCATCGCGCCTGCCGCCACCGCCTTTGCCTTCATGGTCGGCATCACGCTCGGCCTGCCTGCGGGTTATTTCGGCGGGCGGCTCGACACCGCGCTCAGCTTTGCCGCCAATCTGGTGCTGGCCTTCCCGGTCATCCTGATGTTCTACCTGCTGGTCACGCCCGAGATCCAGAACACCGGCCCGCTGATCGCGGGCTGGCGCGCCTCGATCCCCAATGTGATGGCGGCGGTGCTATTCGCCTTTCCCATCGTATTCTTCTCGATCCTGTGGAATTCGCGCTTCTTCACCAATCCGCGCCAGCGCAACCTCTATGTCGGCATCACGCTCGCCATCGGCCTGTGGATCTACGCCGGCCTTGCCTTCGGTGCCGATCCGACCGGCCTCTGGGCGATGGAGCCGAACCTGCTCAACGTCTTTGTCTCGGTGGTCTTCGTCAACGCGCCCACCGTGTTCCGCATCGTGCGCGGCATCGTGATGGACATCAAATCCCGCGATTACGTCGCCGCAGGCCAGACCCGCGGCGAAGGCCCCTGGTATATCATGCTGTGGGAAATCCTGCCCAATGCGCGCGGCCCCCTGATCGTCGATTTCTGCCTGCGCATCGGGTATACAACCATCCTGCTCGGCACGCTGGGCTTCTTCGGCCTCGGCGTCAGCCCGGAAAGCCCCGACTGGGGTTCCACCATCAATGCCGGGCGCAAGCTGCTGTCACAATTCCCCCATGCCGCCGTTGTTCCGGCCCTGGCGCTGATGAGCCTGGTCTTGGGCCTCAACCTTCTGGCCGATGGCCTGCGGGAAGAAAGCATGAAGGATTAACCCCCGGCCACCTGCCTTTCATCTTGGCCCAAATATTCCTCGGGGGTCCGGGGGCAGACAGCCCCCGGTCCACCGCCAGCAAGCGAGACAGCCATGGCCGACTGGAACCCCACCGACCCGATCCTTGAAATCGAGAATCTCTCGATCTCCTTTTTCACGCGCCTGCGCGAAATTCCGGCGGTGATGGATTTTTCCTGCACCGTGCTGCCCGGCGAGGCGATGGGCCTTGTCGGTGAATCCGGCTGTGGCAAATCCACCGTGGCCCTCGCGGTGATGCGAGATCTGGGCAAGAATGGCCGGATCGTCGGCGGCACGATCAAGTTCAAGGGCCGCGATCTTACCACCATGTCGGAAGACGGGCTGCGCCAGATCCGCGGCTCAGAAATCGCGATGATCTATCAGGAGCCGATGGCCTCGCTGAACCCGGCGATGAAGATCGGCGCGCAACTGGCCGAAGTGCCGATGATCCATCAGGGCATGGCAAAAGACGCCGCCTGGGCGCTGGCCCGGCAGATCGTGGCCGATGTGCGCCTGCCCGACCCTGACCGCATCCTGCACGCCTATCCGCATCAGCTCTCGGGCGGCCAGCAACAGCGCATCGTCATCGCCATGGCCCTGATGTCGAAACCCGCGCTGCTGATCCTCGATGAACCCACCACCGCGCTCGATGTGACGGTCGAGGCGGGCATCGTCGATCTGGTGAAGGATCTGGGCGAAAAATATGGCACCTCCATGCTGTTCATCAGCCACAACCTCGGTCTGGTGCTTGAGGTCTGCGACCGGATCACCGTGATGTATTCCGGCGAGGCGGTGGAAACGGGTGCGGTGGCCGAGGTGTTCGATACCATGCGCCACCCCTATACGCAGGCGCTGTTCCGCTCGATCCCGCTGCCGGGGGCCGACAAGAACGCGCATCCGCTGGTGGCGATTCCCGGCAATTTCCCGCTACCGCATGAACGGCCCAAAGGCTGCAATTTCGGGCCGCGCTGCGACTATTTCGTCGAAGGCCGCTGCAATGCGGGCGATATTCCGATGCTGCCGGTGCCCGAAGGCCACCGCCATGACAGCCGCTGCCTGCGCTTTGCCGAAATCGACTGGCACGCCCCCATCGCCGCCCGCAAGACCCATGCCAAAACCCCGGTGGGCGAGGTGGTGCTGCGCATGGAGGATCTGCGCAAATATTACGAGGTTTCGGGCGGCGGCCTGTTCGGCGGCGGCGCCAAGAAGGTGGTCAAGGCCAATGAAACCCTCAGCTTCGAGGCCCGCGCGGGCGAAACCCTGGCCATCGTCGGCGAATCCGGCTGCGGCAAATCCACCTTTGCCAAGGTGCTGATGGGGCTGGAAACCGCGACCTCCGGCAAGATCATGCTCTATGACCGCGACATCCAGAACACGCCGATCGAAAAGCGCAATGTCGATACGGTCTCGGGCGTGCAGATGGTGTTCCAGAACCCGTTCGACACGCTCAACCCCTCGATGTCGGTGGGCCGTCAGATCATCCGCGCGCTGGAGATCTTCGGTCAGGGCAGCTCGGATGCCGAACGCCGCAACCGCATGCTGGAACTGCTCGATCTGGTGAAACTGCCACGCGCCTTTGCCGAACGGATGCCGCGCCAGCTGTCGGGCGGGCAGAAGCAGCGCGTCGGCATCGCCCGCGCCTTTGCCGGCGGGGCCAAAATCGTGGTGGCGGACGAACCCGTCTCCGCCCTCGATGTCTCGGTGCAGGCCGCCGTCACCGATCTGCTGATGGATATCCAACGCGAAAACGGCACGACTCTGCTGTTCATCAGCCATGATCTGTCAATTGTGCGCTATCTCAGCGACCGGGTGATGGTGATGTATCTCGGCCATGTGGTCGAACTCGGCAGCACCGATCAGGTGTTCCAGCCGCCCTACCACCCCTATACCGAAGCCCTGCTGTCGGCGGTGCCGATTGCCGATACACGCGTCAAGAAACAGCGCATCGTGCTGGAGGGCGATATTCCTTCGGCGATGAACCCGCCCCCCGGCTGCCCGTTCCAGACCCGCTGCCGCTGGAAATCACAGGTGCCGGGCGGGCTCTGTGACCGCGAGGTGCCGCCGATGCGCGATCTGGCGGGCGGCCATCAGATCAAATGCCACCTGCCCGCCGAGGTCTTTGCCCGGATGGAGCCGGTGATCAAGATCGCCGCCGAATAACGCCACCCTGCCATTCATCTTGGCAAAAATATCCTCGCCGAAGGCAAAAGCCCGCATCCTGGATGCGGGCTTTTTTTCCTTAACACCAAGGATGTGTTACCACCGCTGATCGGGGTCTTTGGAGGCCTTGTGCTTGCGCAGCCGGGACGGCGTATGGAACTTGCGTTCGCGGAACGGGTTCTTGTCGCCCTGCCCGCGGAAGGTCACGCGGATCGGCGTGCCCGGCATGTCAAAGTGATCGCGCAAGCCATTGACGAGATAGCGTTTATAGCTTTCCGGCATCATGTCGGGGTGCGAGCACATCACGATGAAACCCGGTGGGCGGGTTTTCACCTGCGTCATGTAGCGAAGCTTGATGCGGCGGCCGCCCGGGGCCGGTGGCGGGTGCGCCTCGGTCATCGCGCCCAGCCAGCTGTTCAGCCGCGCGGTCGGGATCCGGCGGTTCCAGACATCATGTGCCTTCAGGATGGCCGCATGCAGCCGGTCCAGCCCACGCCCGGTCTTGGCCGAGACGGTGATCATCGGCGCGCCGCGCAACTGCGGCAGCAGGCGTTCGAACATTTCCTTGAGTTCGGCCAGCTTTTCCTGCTTTTCGTCCTCAAGATCCCATTTGTTGATCGCCACCACCACGGCGCGGCCTTCGGTTTCGGCAAAATCCGCGATGCGCAGATCCTGCACCTCGAACGGAATTTCCACGTCCAGCAGCACCACCACCACTTCGGCAAAGCGCACGGCGCGGATTCCATCGGCCACCGACAGCTTTTCCAGCTTGTCGCTGATCCGGGCCTTCTTGCGCATCCCGGCGGTGTCAAATATCCGCGTCGGCGTGCCCAGCCATTCGCTGCGCACCGAAATCGCATCGCGGGTGATCCCCGCTTCCGGCCCGGTCAGCAGCCGGTCATAGCCGAGGATCTTGTTGATCAGCGTCGATTTTCCGGCATTGGGCCGCCCGATCACCGCGATTTGCAACGGTTTGGCCAGGGTCGGCTTGTGCGCCTCCAGATCGGCCTCTTCTTCGGCCTCTTCTTCCGAAATATCCACATCGACAATCGGCGCATCCAGGGCCGCGCGTTCGGCATAGCCATCGGCCATCGGGCGCAAGATGTGGTAAAGGTCGTCCATGCCCTCGCCATGTTCGGCAGATAGCCGCACGGGTTCGCCAAGGCCAAGGCTCCAGGCCTCGATCGCACCACCGTCCCCGGCCCGGCCTTCGGCCTTGTTCACGCCGAGGATCACCTTCGCACCCTTGCGGCGCAGAATATCGGCAAACACCTCATCCGAGGAGGTGACGCCCACCCGCCCGTCGATCAGGAACAGGCAGATATCGGCCATATCCACCGCGCGTTCGGTCAGCCGCCGCATCCGCCCTTGCAGGCTGTCATCGGTCACTTCCTCCAGCCCCGCCGTGTCGATGACGGTGAACCGCATGTCGAACAGCTTGGCATCGCCTTCGCGCAGATCGCGCGTGACGCCCGGCTGGTCATCGACCAGCGCAAGCTTGCGGCCGACAAGCCGGTTGAAAAGCGTCGATTTGCCGACATTGGGTCGGCCCACGATGGCGAGTGTAAAGGTCATATTGCCCTCCGGGGGCGCGTCAATACGTCAAGCCGCCTGCCATACACGGGGAATGGCTCAACGGAAAGCGTGAAGTTGCCCATCGCCGCCCACGACCAGCAACATGCCCCCCGCCAGCGCCGGTTGCGCCGCAGCGCCGCCCGGGATCTGCGCCGTGGCGGTCAGCGTGCCATCGGTGGGCGAGAAGAAGCGCAACAGCCCGTCGCCCGAGGCCACGGCAATACGCCCGCCCGCCAGAACCGGCCCGTAATGCGCGGTGATCGCCTTGCGTTTGTTCACCTTGGCCGTATCGAAATAGGGCATCGGCACCGACCAGAGCGCCGCCCCGGTGGCCGCATCCAGCCGCACCAGCCGCGCCTCGTCATTCACCAGAAACACCGAATTGCCCACCGGCAGCAGCGGCCCCATCGCGCCTTCGGGCGCAGTCCAGACCGGCTCGCCCGACGAGGACGACAGCGCATAGGTGCGCCCGCTGGCATTGCCGACATAGATCAGCCCGCCCGCCACCACCGGATCGCCGGTGATATCGGTGATATTGCCATACCCCCGGCCCAGCCGCTGCCCGACGATATCCGCCGCCCAGGTCTGGATGCCGCCGGTCTTCAGCACCGAGACCAGTTGCCCCGACACAAGCGGCAGCAGCACCGAGGTTTCAGTGACCGCAGGCGCGGAGGAACCGACCATCCCCGGCACGCCCTGCGTGCCCGGCATCTGCCAGCGCACCTTGCCATCGGCCACATCAACAGCCCAGGCCGAGCTGTCACGCCCGACGACATAGACGGTATTGCCCTCGACCGCAGGCGCGCCCGCGACGGCGGCGCCCAGCGTCTGCCGCCACAGCACCTTGCCCGAGGCCGGTTCCACCGCGATCAGCTCGCCATAGGCCGTGGCCACAAATACCCGGCCCGCGCCATAGGCCAGACCACCGCCCGAGATTTCGCTGGCACGGTCGCCCGCCGGGGTCAGATCGGTGCCCCAGAGCGGCGTGCCGTTCAGCGCGGTGGCATGCAGGCCCACCCGCGCATCCAGCGTATAGATCCGCCCCTCGCCCACCACCGGCGCGGCGGAAATGCGGTTGCGGCGGCTGTTGCCGGTGCCGATCGGCGCGCTCCAGATCCGCTGCGGGGCGGCGCTCAGGCTGCCATGCGGCGGCATGTGGCGGATATTGCCCGCCCGATGCGACCATTCGGCATTGGCCTGCGCCGCAGGCAGGGCAATCGGCACCGAGACATTGGCAATCTTGCCCGTGCTATCCACCGGCGCGGGCCGCGCTTCGGTGGGCAGGCTGTCTTCCAGCGGCGCGCGGGCGTTGAACCGCTCTCCGGGCAGGATGACTTCCTTTTCACAGGCGGCAAGCAGGCTGAACAGCGCAAGGCTGGAGACCGCAGATTTGAGCAGCGTCACGCTAGGCACTCCCGTTCCACTTTACACGCCAAAGGGCTCAGCCCTGCGCGAGTTCGCCCCCAAGGGCCACAATCATCTGCGAAGCGCGGCTGCGCAAGCCCCCAGGGGCCTCCTGATCGGCAACCAGCGCCTGAAGGGCGGTGATCGCCTCGGCGGTTTTGCCTTCCTCGACCAGCAGATAGGCAAGCTGTTCGGCGGCCAGCGGGCGGAAGCTGCGCCCCGGCTGGGCCAGCGGCTCCAGTGCGGCGCGGCGCTCGGCCAGCGGGGCCTCGGTGCCCTGCACGATCACCCGGCGCAGCGTCGCCAGATCGCGCCACAGATCGGGCAGCGTGGCATCCTGCGCCACAGCCTCAAGCGCCGCAAGCGTGGCCGCCCGATCCTCGACCGGGTCCGAGGCGAGCAGCAGGTTCAGCACCGCCGCCTTTTCGCCCGAGGCCGGGACCGCCGCCAGAGCCGTGCGGCGGGCTTCGGGCGTTTCGGCCTCCATCCCTGCCAGCAGCGCATCGCCGAAGGCGCGCGCCGCATCCCGCTGGCTTGCCTTGTGCCATTCGTTAAAGGCCGCGCCGCCGACCGTCAGCACCACCAGCGCAATCCCGATCCAGCCATATTTGCGGAACGCGGCAAACAGCTTGTCGCGGCGCACTTCGTCTGTGACCTCGTCAATGAAACTTTCGGGGTTGCTCAAAGGGTCTCTCCCATTCTTTCCTTTGTCTTACACGCAAGGCCAAGCCCTTGCCAAGCCCTGCTCCCCCGGCAGAAGCGGCATCATTCCGCGCAGATTTCGCCAATAATTAACCACATTCACGGAAGATTACTGGTGCAAACGCCAACAATCCTGCCGGGCAGACCATGGATCTTTATACCGCAAGCTATCTGATGATGTTCGTGCTGTTCCTCAGCATCGACTTCGATCTGTTCGGATCGGGCAGCGACGACGACAATGGCCCCAATCCGACAGACCCGGAAAACCCGCTGTATGATCCCGAAGCCTATACCGGGCGGGTGGATGGTACGACGGGCGATGATGATCTGGCCGCAGGCGAGGACGACCGCGCGCTGGCGTGGTTTCTGGATGCGGGCAATGACACGCTGGATGGATCCGAAGGGTCGGATTACCTCAATGCGGGCGCAGGCGATGATTTTGCCTATATGCGCGAAGGCAATGACATCGCGCTGGGGGGCACGGGCAGCGACACGCTGGATGGCGGCACCGGCAATGATCTGCTGTTCGGCGGCGAGGACAATGACGAACTGGACGGCAACAGCAATGACGACACGCTCTATGGCGGGGCGGGCGATGATACCCTGCTGGGCGGCAGCGGCGCGGATGAGGTGTTTGGCGGCGCGGGGGATGACTATCTGTCGGGTCTGGCCGAGGATCTGGGCACCTCGCGCAACAGCAACGTCATTGACGGCGTCGATACGCTGGATGGCGGCGAGGGCGATGACACGCTGTTCCTCGGGGCGGGCGATCATGGCATCGGCGGCGCAGGCGATGACACCTTCCAGCTGGACCACACGCGCGAGGATCTGGACGCGGTGACGCAGGTGAACGACTTCGGCGCGGGCGATGCGTTGGAACTGCATTATCAGCCCAGCTTCGACGCCGAAGGGAATGAAATCGCGCCAGAAATCAGCGTCAGCCCCAGCGAGGACGGCACGGCGGGGCTGATCAGTTTCAACGGCACGGTGGTCGCGCAGATCACCGGCGGGCAAGAGCTGACGGCCGAGCAGATCCGCCTCGTGGCCGCCAGCGACAGCTGAGCGTCAGGCGCCCGCGCGCGCCAGGGGCGGCTCATCCTCATCCGAGGCCTGCATGGCCCACATGGCGGCATAACGCCCGCCATTGGCCAGAAGATCCTCGTGCCGCCCCCGTTCCACGATCACGCCGCCATCCAGCACCACGATCTGATCGGCATCGGCAATGGTCGACAGCCGGTGCGCAATGGTGATGACGGTGCGGCCCTGCCCCATTTCCCGCAAGGATGCCTGAATGTCGCTTTCGGTCTGGGTGTCCAGCGCCGAGGTGGCTTCGTCCAAAAGCAGGATCGGCGGGTTCTTCAACAGCGTGCGCGCAATGCCCACCCGCTGCTTTTCACCGCCCGACAGTTTCAGGCCGCGCTCACCCACCGTGGTGTCATAGCCATCCGGCAAGGACAGAATGAACTCATGGATCTTGGCGGCACGCGCGGCCCCTTCGACCTCGGCGCGGCTGGCCTCGGGGCGGCCATAGGCGATGTTGTAATAGATCGTGTCGTTGAACAGCACCGTATCCTGCGGCACCACGCCGATCTGCGCGTGCAGACTGTTTTGGGTGATGTTGCGGATGTCCTGCCCGTCAATCGTCACCGCCCCCGCCGTCACATCGTAAAAGCGGAACAGCAACCGGCCAATGGTGGATTTGCCCGACCCGGACGGGCCGACCAGCGCCACTGTCTGCCCGGCGGGCACATCCAGTGTGATGCCTTTCAGGATCGGGCGCTCTGCATCATAGGCAAAGCGCACATCCTCGAATCGCACATGGCCGCCGCTGACCTTCAGCCGCGTTGCTCCCGGCTTGTCGGTGATTTCGGCCGGTTGCATCAGCAGGCCGAACATCTGCCCCATGTCGACCAGCGCCTGCCGGATTTCGCGGTAGACCGTGCCCAGAAAGTTCAGCGGCATGGTGATCTGGATCATATAGGCATTGACCATGACGAAATCGCCGACTGTCAGCAGCCCGGCCTGCACGCCCTGCGCCGCCATCACCATCACGATCACCAGCCCGGTGGTGATGATCAGCGCCTGCCCCGCGTTCAGAAAGCTGAGCGATTGCCCGGTTTTCACCGCCGCCGACTCATACCCTTCCATCGCGCGGTCATAACGCGCCGCCTCGCGGCTGGCCGCACCGAAATAGCGCACGGTTTCAAAGTTCAGCAGGCTGTCGATCGCCTTCTGGTTCGCGTCGGTATCCTGATCGTTCATCTGACGTCGGATCTGCACGCGCCATTCGGTGATCTTGAAGGTGAAGGTCACATAAAGCGCAATCGTGATCACCACGACCGCCATGTATTGCCAGCCAAACAGCACCGCAAACAGCACCGAGACCATGCTCAGTTCTAGGATCAGCGGCCCGATGGAAAACAGCATGAAGCGCAGCAGGAAATCGACGCCCTTCACCCCGCGTTCGATGATCCGGCTCAACCCGCCGGTCTTGCGGCTGATGTGATAGCGCAGCGACAATTGGTGAATATGGGTAAAGGTTTCCAGCGCCAGCTTGCGCAGGGCGCGCTGCCCCACCCGCACGAACACCGCATCGCGCAATTCGCCAAAGGCCACCGCCCCCAGCCGCGCGATGCCATAGGCCACGGTCAGCCCCACCGCCGTCAGGCCCAGCAGCGTTGCGGGCGACGGCGCATCGCCTGCAAGCGCATCCACCGCCTGTTTGTAGAAGAAGGGCGTCGACACCGAGACGATCTTGGCCATCAGCAGCATCAGCATGGCCAGCACAACCCGGCGCTTCACCCAAGTCTCGCCCTTTGGCCAGAGATAGGGCAGCACGCGGCGGATGGTGACCATGCCGCTGGTCGACGGCGGCTCGGCGGGGGTCGGACGGTTGGCGGGGATGACGGGTGGCATTGTCTCTTTCCTTGCCCCTTAGGCGTTGATTGCCGGGCGGGGCTGGGCTATGCAGGGATAATTCAACATTTCACGAGTAGTTGAAGGATGGAGCGAAGTAAAGTCCTCTCGGCCCTGTCTGCCCTTGCCCATGAGGCACGGCTTGATCTGGTGCGCCTGCTGGTGCCCAAGGGCGATGCCGGCATGGCTGCGGGCGATATTGGCCGGGCATTGGGTCTGCCAGCCTCGCGCCTGTCCTTCCATCTGTCGGCGCTGGAACAGGCGGGGCTGATCCGGTCGCGCCGGGTGTCGCGCAATGTGATCTATACCGCCGATCTGGCCGGGATCGGCGGCGCGATTTCCTATCTGCTGGCCGATTGCTGCATGGACCACCCGGATGTGCTGGCCTGCTGTGCCGCCAGCGCCACACAGGCGCTGGACCGGGTGGCGGCGGGCGACAGCGCCCCCCGCCCGCCGCTTACTCCGCCGCCGCAGGAACCGTGAACACCTGACCGGGATAGATCAGATCGGGGTTGCGGATCTGGTCCTTGTTAGCCTCGAACACTTTCACATACATCACGCCATCGCCAAAATTCTCGCGCGCGATGCGCCACAGGGTAAAGCCGGGCTGCACCGTAACCGTCAGCGGCCCCTCGGGCGCAGCGGCGGGCTGCGCTGCCTGGGCCACGGCCACATCGGGCACCACCGGCTGCGCTTGCGGCACCGCGACGGATTTCGGAACGGGCGTGCCGCTGGCGGCGGCGGGTTTCATCACGGAGGCCAGCGCCTCCAGCGTTTCGCGCTGGAACGGGGTTTCAAACCGCGCCGTCACCTTGCCCGCCGCATCGAGCTGATCGGCACGCAGGGTATACAGCCCCGGGGCCACGCCGCGCAGCGTTGTGACCCAGCCCCCCGTTCCCGAAACCAGCGCCTGCCCGGCCTCGGCAGTATCGAGATAAAGCAGCACCACGGCCCCCGGTGCCCCAAGCCCCGAAAGCTGCACCGCGCCATCCGGCGTATAGGTGATGGCGGCGATGGAGACATCGGCCCCCGCCGCAGGCGCTGCCCCCTGCAAAACCGTCGCCCCATGATCGCTGAGCAGGATCGCGGTCGGGGCCTGTGGTTCCGCTGTGGCTGTGGCTGTGGCTGCGGGTGCCGGGGCCTCGGGCGGCGTCACCTCTGGTTGGGCGGCGGGATCTGCTGCTGCGACCACCGGCGGCTCGACCCCGGTTTGCGGGGCCACAGGTTCCAGCGCCACCGATTGCGTCGAGGCCACCGCCGCCCCATCTGCCACCATCGACAGGGTGATCAGGCGCGGTGCCGCCGATTGCGGCAGCGTGAACAGCGCAGCAAAACTGCCCGCCCCATCCGCCAGCGCCTGCGCCGCGGCCACACCATCGACCAGCACCGTCACCTCGGCCCCCGGTGCCGCCCGACCCGCCACCAGCGCCTCGCCCTCGGGCGTGACCCGCACGGTATCAAAGCGCGGCGGCTCGAACGCGGTTTCCGGGGCGGGTTGCACCGCCGGATCGGTGGCGGGCACGGCTGCGGCCTCCGGCGTAGTCGCAGGCTCTCCGGCGGGCGCAGGCTCTACCGCGGGCGCGCTGGTCGTCTCGGATGTGCCCGTGCTGCCCTCGGGCGTGGGCGACAGCAGCGCCGCAGGGGCGGCCTCGGGTGCAGGCACCGGGCGCTGCACGAACCACAAGATCCCCACCAGAACCGCCGCCCCCAGCACCAGCAGCCCCGCTTGCCCCGCCTTGCTCAAACCCGTCTGTGCCGCCATGCCGATCCCCTTCCCGGCGCCCGCATCCGGCCCCGGCTTCCTTTTTCACAGGAACCTCGATAAACCCGTGCAAAGCAACTGTTTTCAGGAGGTCCAATGGCTGCGCTGCGTTCCGTCTGTGTCTTTTGCGGCTCGCGCCCCGGCGTGCGCCCGGCCTATGTCCATGCCGCACGCGAGACGGGCACCATGCTTGCCGCCGAAGGCTGGCGTCTGGTCTATGGCGCGGGCGATGTGGGGCTGATGGGCGAAACCGCCCGTGCCGCCATGGCCGCAGGGGCCAAGACCATGGGCGTCATCCCGACGCATCTGATGGGGCGCGAGGTCGGCAAACGCGATCTTACGCAACTGGTGATCACCGAAGACATGCACGAGCGCAAGAAGGTCATGTTCATGAACTCGGATGCGATCGTAGTGCTGCCCGGCGGCGCAGGCTCGCTGGACGAGTTTTTCGAAGTGGTGACATGGGCGCAGATCGGCCTGCACCGCAAGCCGATTTTCCTTTTGAACACCGAAGGCTACTGGACACCGCTGAACGCCTTGATCGATCATGTGATCGCCGAAGGCTTTGCCGCAGATAGCCTCAAGATTCAGTTCAGCACCGTGGCCGATGTGCCCGCGCTGACCGAGGCCCTGCGCGCCGCCCTGTCCTGACGCAGCGCCTCGAAGGTATAAAGTGCCAGCCCTGCCCAGATCAGGCCAAAGGCCGCCGCATGCCAGCGGGTGAAGGGTTCGGCAAAGACCAGCGTTGCGCAGAGAAACTGCCCGGTGGGGTTGAGGTATTGCACCACCCCCACCGTCGCCATGCGCACCCGTGCCGTGGCATAGGTGAACAGCATCAACGGCCCGGCAGTCAGCACGCCCGAAAACACCAGCAGCAGCGCCGTGGCGGGATCATCGAAGAAATGCCCGCCCGACCGCCCAAATTCCTGCACCTGCCCGCTGCCCGTCAAGCCCAGCCAGATCAGCGCGAGGGGCACAAGCACCAGCACCTCGGCGGTGACCGAGGGCACCGGTGAGGCCCCCAGCCGCTTTTTCACCAGCCCATAGAGCCCGAAGGTCAGCGCAATCGCCAGCGCGATCCACGGTGCCACGCGCAGTCCCACCGTCAGCACCAGCACCGCAAGGGCTGCCAGCAGAACCGCCAGCGCCTGCCCCCGGCTCAGCCGCTCGCCAAATGCCAGAACGCCGATCAGCACCGCCACCAGCGGAAAGATGTAGTAGCCCATCGACGCCTCGACCGTATGACCCGCCTGCACCGAAAAGATGAACAGGAACCAGTTGGCCGAGATCATCAGCGCCGCAAAGCCCACCAGAAGCAGCGCCCGCCCGCGCAACAGGCGCGGCAAGCTGCCCAACTGCCCCTGCATCGCCAACACGGCGGTAAAGATCACCGCCGACCAGAGGGTGCGATGGCTCAACACCTCCAGTGGCGGCACATGGGACAGCTGTTTGTAAAACAGCGGCGAGGCGCCCCAGATCACCGCGGCCACCACCATGGCCCAGACACCCTTTGTTGCAGCACTCATGCCCCTGCCCCCCAATCCGGATACGCCCTTTCTGGCGCAAAGCCGGGATGGGGGAAAGGGTGTGTGAGGTCCGGGCGGCTCAGTGCGGGCGGGCGAGTTCCGCGCAGACCAGATCCGCGATGCGCGGCAGGCTGTGCCCGGTCAGCGTCTTGTCCATTTCGGCCACAAGGCGCTGTGACACCGCATCGCAGCGCGCCGCCCGAAACGCCCCCAGCACCTGCGGCGGGGCGGCAAAGATCAGCTGGTCAAACCGCCCGTCCCGCGCCGCCGTGCCCAGCCGGTCCGCCAGATCGCTGACCATGCGGTCTGCGCCCAGCCGCGCCAGATCGGTCTGCGCCATCGCCGAGCGCTGCCCCGGCCCCGGATCCGGCATCCGGCCCGGCTTGTCGGTGGCCTCCATCACCTCGGCCTGCATCTGTGCCACCTGCCGCAATTGCGGCGATTGCGCATCGCCCATGTTTTCCAACACCATCGCGCGGCTTGCATCCGCCACCACGACCCATGCGCCTTTTGCCAGAAATGCCATTCCGTCCTCCTTGCAGCGGCCCGCCGGTCCGGCCAGCCCTCCCTTATGAAATGGGGTGCCCCGCCCCGGATGCCAGAGCTGGCCCACGCCGCGCTGCCGGATGCGCAAAGGCCCGCCCGGAGAACCGGGCGGGCCTTGCGGTTTTCTGCCGATGGCAGAAAAATCAAGCAGTTGCAGGATCAGAGTTTGGCTGCGACCGCATCCCAGTTGACCAGCTTTTCAAGGAAGTTGGTCAGGTAGGCCGGGCGCTTGTTGCGGAAGTCGATGTAGTAGGAATGTTCCCACACATCGCAGCCGAGCAGCGCGGTCTGACCAAAGCACAGCGGGTTCACGCCGTTTTCGGTCTTGGTGACTTTCAGCGCGCCATCCGCATCCTTCACCAGCCATGCCCAGCCCGAACCGAACTGGCCCGCACCTGCGGCAGCGAAATCTTCCTTGAACTTGGCGACCGAACCGAACGATTCGACCAGCGCCTTTTCCAGCACGCCGGGGATCTTCTTGTCTTCGCCCGGCCCCATCACTTCCCAGAACAGGTTGTGATTCCAGTGCTGCGAGGCATTGTTGAAAATGCCGTTCTGGGCAACCGCGCCCGCAGCATAGGTGCCTTTGACGATCTCTTCGAGGGACTTGTTCTCCCACTCGGTGCCTGCAATCAGCTTGTTGCCATTGTCGACATAGGCCTTGTGGTGCAGGTCGTGGTGGTATTCCAGCGTCTCTTTCGACATGCCAAGAGCCGCCAGCGCATCATGTGCGTAGGGCAGATCGGGAAGGGTGAAAGCCATGGGTGTCTCTCCTCTTCGGAATGATTTCCGTTGCTGTCAATAAGGCCCCCGAGACCGCCAAGGTCAAGAGGCGCGAGGGCATTTCCTGACAAAACCCCTCTGCCGCTTCGCGCGGGTCGACAGGCGCATGGGCTGGGGCGGCGGCATGGCGCCGACGCGCCCCGCCTCGTTTATTTGCGCTTGAGCGGCGAGCATTTGCCGCGGGCCGTGTCGCGATTGTCATACCCCAGTGGCGTGGCTGAAATGCGCAGCTCTCGCGTCGCGGTCATGAAGGTCGCTGAATATTTCACGACGCCCCGTTTTGCACTCGCCCCTTTGGTATTGAGGCTCCAGCCAAAGGACAGACTGTCGGCTGTGCTTTTGGAGACACTTGCCTCGATAGGGGCGCCGGTAAAGTGTTGGATAATCCCATCCAGAACGAGAACGCGGTTCGTTTCGGCATCATGGATCACAAGAATATCAGATTCGATCCAGGATTTTTGGGGCACGTTCTTTTGAACACAGTGCCATTGCTGCGGCGCGGCATAGGCCGCAGCACACGGAAAAAGTGCAATGCCGGCAACAAGGGCGGCACGCGTAACACGCTTGAAAGTCAACATGATCTCCACAAAAAAGACGATACTCTCCGTCAGAGGAGTGCATCGCCCTTTTGCAGAAATGTCAACCCATGGGAGAATGGCCATGGGAGAATGGCCCCAGGCGATTGGATCAGAACAGCGTGCTGCCCTTCTGCGCCGAATGGCTGAGCAGGCCCATCACATAGGCCGCGACCGACCGGAAACAGACCAGCGTGAAACCGCCATCCTCGGCCCAGAAGGCCGCCGCCACCTGTGCCGTGCGCGACCGACGCAACTCGCCGGGTTCCAGCGTGGCGAAATCGACCGGGGCCAGTTTCATCAGCACTTGCTCCGCCTGTGGCCCCTCGATGCGGAACACCGCACGGGCGTCCGACACATCGACCGCAAGGTGATGCTGCCCGGCCAGCTTTTCGGCCAGCAGCGCCAGCGTCGCCGCCACATGCGCATAGGGCACCACCAGCAGATATTCGTCCGGCGACATCCAGCCCGCCGCCTTGTCACCCACGCGCAGGATGCGGCGCTGGGCGGGCAGCGCACAGCCGGTGGCGGCCGCGACCGCCTCGGCCAGCCCGACCACATCCGGCTTGGCGCGCAGCGTGATCATGCCCAGTGGGCCGATCTCGCGCACCTGGGCGAAGCCGTCAAAGCTTGCGCCCTCAAGGGCACTGACAACCTTAGACATTCTGCTTTTCCCCATCCTTGTCATAGAACACCGGATCGACAATCTTGACCTGCATCAGGCTGCCATCCAGACGCGTCATCTCGATCGTCTCGCCCAGACGGCTCATGCCGCCCTTGACCAGACCCATGGCAATGCCCCGCTTTAGCGTCGGCGAATAATAGGTCGAGGTGATGCGCCCCTGCGTGTTGCGCTGACCATTGGCATTCAGCCCCGCCGCCACGGCATAAGACCCGTCCGGGATCACCGATCCGTCCAGCGCCTCCAGCCCGACCAGTTTCCAGCGATCCGGGCTGGCAAGGAAGGGCCGTTCCTGACCGCGCTTGCCAAGGAAATCGTCTTTCTTCTTGGAAATCGCCCAGCCGAGGTTCAGGTCTTGCGGGATCACCGTGCCATCGGTTTCGTCGCCGATCATGATGAAGCCCTTTTCGGCCCGCATGATGTGCAGCGCCTCGGTGCCATAGGGCATCACGCCGAATTCGGCCCCCGCCGCCGTCAGCGCATCCCAGAAGGCGCGGCCTTCGCTGGCAGGCACCGCGATCTCATAGGACAGCTCGCCCGAGAACGAGATGCGATAGACCCGCGCGTTGAAGCCGCCCAGCGTGCCATCCGCCCATTGCATGAAGGGCAGCGTCTCTTTGGACACATCCATTCCGCCCAAGCGTTCCAGCACCTTGCGGGCATTGGGGCCCACCACGGCGATCTGCGCATATTGCTCGGTCACATTGGCGGTATAGACCTGCCAATCCCACCATTCGCATTGCAGCCAGTCTTCCATCCAGCCGTGGATCCGGTCTGCCCCGCCCGAGGTGGTGTGGCAGAGCCAGGTATCGGCGTCGATCCGCGCCACCACGCCGTCATCGGACAGGAATCCCTGTTCGTTGCACATCAGGCCATAGCGGCATTTGCCGATCCCGAGGTTCGACATGACATTGGTATAGAGCATGTCGAGGAACTTGCCCGCATCGGGGCCCTTGACGATGATCTTGCCGAGGGTCGAGGCATCGAGCAGGCCCAGATTGCTGCGGGTATTGATCACCTCGCGGTGCACCGCCTGTTCATGCGTCTCGCCGGGGCGCGGGAAGCAATAGGGGCGACGCCACAGGCCCACCGGCTCGAAATAGGCATTGGCCGCTTCGTGCCGGTCATGGATCGGCGTCTTGCGCAGCGGCTGGAAGATGTCGCCACGCGACTCGCCTGCCAGTGCGCCGAACGGCACAGGCGTATAGGGCGGGCGGAAGGTCGTTGTGCCCACCTGCGGGATCGCGGTGTTCAGACTGTCGGCCAGAACGGCCAGACCGTTGATATTGCTCAGCTTGCCCTGATCGGTCGCCATGCCGAGCGTGGTATAGCGCTTGGTATGCTCAACGCTGCTGTAACCTTCGCGCGCCGCCAACTGCACGTCCGAAACCTTGACGTCATTCTGGTAGTCGAGCCACATCTTCATGCGCAGCGCGGGCGGTGCCCCCTGCGGCATGATCCAGACCGGCTCCATCGCGGCCTCTTGCGGCGCGGTGGCGCCCGGTGCGCCCTCGCCGCCGACGGCAGCGGTGGCATCGGCCAGCACTGCTGCCGGATGCAGCACCCCCGAGGCGCAGCCTGCCGTTACCACCATGGCGGATCCGTCATGGTTCAGCGGCGGGCGGGCCGGATCGGGGGCAAAATGCGCCTGATCGGCGTCCCAGTTCAGCTTGCCGCCGCAATGGCTCCACAAATGCACCACCGGCGACCAGCCGCCCGACATGGCGACGGCATCACAGGCGATTTCTTCCAGCACAGCCCCCTGCCCGGCCTGCGCACAGATCGCAACGCCGGTCACCCGCTTGCCGCCCTTGACCGAGGCGATGCCACGCCCGGCCTCGACCCGGATGCCAAGCGCCCGCGCCCGGGCCGGCAGATCGCCGGTCACCGAGGCCCGCGCATCAAGGATCACCGGAACCTCAAGCCCCGCCTCTTTCAGCGCAATGGCGGTGCGATAGGCATCGTCATTGTTGGTGACGACCACCGTGCGGTCGCCGGGGCTGACAGCATAGTTCACCACATAGTCGCGCATGGCCGCTGCCAGCATCACGCCCGGAATGTCATTGCCCGCGAAGGACAGCGGACGCTCGATTGCGCCCGTCGCTGCAATGATCTGGCCGGTGCGGATGCGCCACAGGCGGTGGCGCGGCTGGCCGTCGCCCGGCGTGTGATCGGCGATCTTTTCATCCGCCAGCACATAGCCATGGTCATAAGAGCCCGCCGCCATGCAGCGCAGCCGCAGGGTGACATTTTTCATGCTCTCAAGGGCTTGCACGGCGTTCTTCACCCAGGTGTCAGCGGGTTTGCCGTCAATCTCCACGTCGTCGACAGGCGCGCGCCCGCCCCAATGGGCGGTCTGTTCCATCAGCCAGACCCGTTTGCCTGCGGCCCCGGCGACCAGTGCGGCCTGCAATCCGGCAATGCCGCCGCCGACGATCAGCAGATCGCAGAAGGCATAGGCATGTTCATAACGATCCGCGTCGCGATCTTTCGGCACCTTGCCCAAACCCGCCGACTGGCGGATGATCGGTTCAAACACGTGTTTCCACGCGGCACGCGGATGGATGAAGGTCTTGTAATAGAACCCGGCAGGCAGGAAGCGCGCGACGTAATTGTTGGCCACGCCTACGTCGAATTCGAGGCTCGGCCAATGGTTCTGCGAGGTGCAGGTGAGGCCATCGAACAATTCGGTCGTGGTGGTGCGCTGGTTCGGCTCGAACCGGCCGCCCTCGCCCATGTTCACCAGCGCGTTCGGCTCTTCGGCGCCGCTGGCCACGATGCCGCGCGGGCGGTGATATTTGAACGAGCGGCCAACCAGCATCTGGTCATTGGCCAGCAACGCCGCCGCCAGCGTATCGCCGGAAAAGCCGCGCAGCCGTTTGCCGTTGAAGGTGAAGTCATGGGCGGTGGAGCGGTCGATCAGACGGCCACCTTTTGCAAGACGGGTGCTCATTTGTACCCCTTCCAGTCCGGCCGTTTGGCCTTGATCTTTGCGACGATATCGGCGGGCGGCTCGCCCGATTGCGCGGGATAGGTGCCGAACACTTCGAGCGTGGCGGTGCAGCGCGCGGCCAGAAACCACTTGCCGCAGCCATAGGCATGGCGCCAGCGTTCGAAATGCACGCCCTTGGGGTTCTTGCGCGCGAACATGTAATCCTCGAACTCCGCATCCGAGGAGCCGGGGCCGAACCGTTTCAGATGCGCCTCGTATCCCGGGGCCAGTTCGGTTTCTTCGGCCTTCACGCCGCAATAGGGGCATTCAAGGATCAGCATGTCCGGGCCTCGTGCTTGCGGAGACCCCGGGGGCGCTGCCCCCGGTCCCCCGGGATATTTTTGCCAATGTGAAACTGCATGTCAGTGCGCCACCCCGGCAGCGACCGACTCGTCGATGAAGCGGCCTTCGCGGAAGCGGGTCATGTTGAATTCGGCGGCCAGCGGCCCCGGTTCGCCCTTGGCCATCAGATCGGCCATCGCCCAGCCCGAGCCGGGGATCGCCTTGAAGCCGCCGGTGCCCCAGCCGCAGTTGATGAAGCAATTGCCCAGCGGGGTTTTCGAGATGATGGGCGAGCGGTCACCGGTCATGTCGACGATGCCGCCCCATTGACGCAGCATTTTCAGCCGCGAGATCATCGGGAAGGTTTCGATCAGGGCGCGCAGGGTTTCCTCGATATGGTGGAAGCTGCCGCGCTGGGTGAAGTTGTTGAACCCGTCGGTGCCGCCGCCGATCACCATCTCGCCCTTGTCTGATTGCGACATGTAGCCATGCACGGTGTTGGCCATCACCACCACATCCATGCAGGGTTTGATCGGCTCGGACACCAGCGCCTGCAGCGCCACCGCCTCGACCGGCAGGCGGAAGCCCGCCATATCGGCCACCTGCCCCGAATGGCCGGCGACGACGATGCCCAGTTTTTTGGTGCCGATATGGCCTTTGGTGGTGTCGACGCCGACAACGCGGCCGTTTTCCGAGCGCACGCCGGTCACTTCGCATTGCTGGATGATGTCCATGCCCATGGCCGAACAGGCGCGGGCATAACCCCAGGCCACGGCATCATGCCGCGCCGTGCCGCCGCGCGCCTGATAGAGCGCGCCGAGAATCGGATAGCGCGGGCCGTCGATATTGATGATCGGCACCAGCTCTTTCACCCGTTCCGGCGAAATCCACGAGGTTTCAACGCCTTGCAGGTTGTTGGCATGGACGGTGCGCAGATAGCCGCGCACCTCGTGATGGGTCTGTGCCAGCATCAACAGGCCACGCGGGCTGAACATCACGTTGTAGTTCAGATCCTGGCTCATCGTCTCGTAGAGGCTGCGCGCCTTTTCGTAGATCGCCGCCGAGGGATCCTGCAGATAGTTCGAGCGGATGATCGTGGTGTTGCGCCCGGTATTGCCGCCGCCGAGCCAACCCTTTTCGATCACGGCGACATTGGTGATGCCATGGTTCTTGCCAAGGTAATAGGCTGTGGCAAGGCCATGCCCCCCAGCGCCGATGATCACGGCATCATAAGAGGCTTTGGGCGCGGGCGAGGCCCAGGCCTTTTCCCATCCCTGATGGTAGCGCAGCGCCTCGCGGGCGATGGCGAAAACCGAATAGCGTTTCATGAGCTTGGTCCAACTCCCGTTCGGGTATGCGGTATCTATGGGACAAGCCGCAAAATGATCCGCCGCGCGCAGCGGCACAATCGGGAAAATTGCGACATCACGTCGAAAAGAGCGGCGGCCTGCGACGCCAAGGCCCTTTTGCCGACGGGCCTGAGCCGCTACATGGGGGCAACAGGCTTGGCGAAGAGGGCGCGAATGGGGTGGTTTTGGCTGACGGCGGGGGCCTTGGTGCTGGCATCGGCGGTGGCGCTGATGCGCGGGCTGCGGCGCGGGCGCGCGGCCCCGGCGCCGGGCGCGCAGGACATGCAGGTCTATCGAGATCAGCTTGCCGAGATCGAGCGCGACATGGCGCGCGGGGTGATTGCCGCCGAAGAGGCGGCGCGGCTGCGCACCGAAGTGTCGCGCCGGATTCTGGAGGCCGACCGGATGGTGCAGGCCGGGGCCGGTGGCACGGATCGCAGCACGACGGGGCCTGCCCTGCTGCTGCCTGCGCTGCTGGTGATCGCAGTGCTGGCCGGGGGGGCGGCGCTCTATTGGCGGTTAGGGGCGCCGGGCTATCCCGACATGCCGCTGGCCGAGCGGATTGCCATGGCCGAGACGCTGCGCAGCACCCGCCCCGATCAGGCCAAGGCCGAGGTCGGTCTGCCCGCTGCCGTGCCGCCCGAAGGGGTGGATGCCGAATTCCTTGCGCTGATGGATAAGCTGCGTGCCGCCGTCCGCGACCGGCCCGGCGATGTACAGGGCCAGCGCCTGCTGGCGCAGAACGAGGCGCGGCTGGGCAATTTTGCGGCGGCCCATGCGGCACAGGCGCAGGTGATTGCGCTGAGCGGGGCGGCGGCGACGGCCGAGGATCACGCGGCGCTGGCCGAGCTGCTGGTCTTTGCGGCGGGCGGCTATGTCTCGCCCGAGGCGGAGGCCACGCTGACCGAAGCGCTGCGCCGCGATCCGCAGAATGGCACCGCGCGCTATTATTCCGGGCTGATGTTTGCGCAGACCGGGCGGCCCGACCGGGCCTTCCGGCTGTGGCGGGATCTGCTTGAGAGCAGCCCGCCCGATGCGCCCTGGGTCGCGGCGATCCGGGCGCAGATCGGTGATCTTTCGGTGCGGGCCGGGGTGCGTTATAGTCCCGCCCCCCAGCCGGGGCTGGCCGGGCCGTCGGCGGCAGATATGGAGGCCGCGGCGGGCATGGCAACCGAGGACCGTGCCGCGATGATCGAAGGCATGGTGGCGCAGCTGAACGACCGGCTGGCGACCGAGGGCGGCACGGCGGCGGAATGGGCGCAGCTGATCGGTGCCTATGGTGTGCTGGGCCAGACCGAGCGCGCCCGCGAGATCTGGGCCGAGGCGCAGGGCCGGTTTGCCGCGCGGCCCGAGGATCTGGCGGTTGTGCGGACTGCCGCCGAAGCGGCGGGGGTTGCGCCATGAGTTTTGAACGTGCCGAAGATTTCGTCGGCCTGCTGCCGCCGATGCAGCCGATTGCGGGCCTTGATTTCGGCGACAAGACCATCGGGATCGCGGTGTCGGATGTGCTGCGCGGCGTTGCCACGCCGCTCCTGACCATTCGCCGGGTCAAGTTCACCACCGATGCCGAGGCCCTGCTGAAGATCGTAGCTGATCGGCGGATCTGTGGGCTGGTTCTGGGCCTGCCCCGCAACATGGACGGATCGGAGGGGCCGCGCGCGCAGGCCACCCGCGCCTTTGCGCGCAATCTGTCGCGGCTGTCGCCGCTGCCGCTGATGTTCTGGGACGAGCGATTGTCGACCGTGGCCGCCGAACGGGTGCTGATCGCGGCGGATACGTCACGCAAACGTCGCTCTGAGGTGATCGATCAGGTGGCCGCCGGGTTTATCCTGCAAGGAGCGCTGGACCGGATGGCGCATCTGCGGCGGAGCCAGGCCGATGAATGACGATCTGTGGAAACGCAACGAGGTGGAGAGCCCCTGCGTGAAACTGTGCTCGGTGCATCCGGTGGAGCGCATCTGCGTCGGCTGCCGCCGCACGCTCGAAGAGATCGGTGCCTGGTCGCGCATGACCCCCGAAGCCCGGCGCGCGGTGATGGCGGAGCTGCCGGGCCGGGCGGCGCGGCTGAGCAAGCGGCGCGGCGGGCGGATGGGGCGGCTGGAGGGGCAGTGACCCTAGGGGCGCGGTGACGTATTGCCCTTGATCGACCGTTGTGGGGGCGGTGGCCGGGGCCTGCGGCTCGGATATTTTTACCAAGATGAAATGTGCAGCGTCAGAGCTGGTTGGGTCGCGTCAGGGTTGGGTCAGCCAGTCGGCGACGCGGGGCAGCTCGGGGCGGAAATAGGCGATGATGCGGCCTTCGGGCGGGGCGGCGGCCCCGTCTTGCCAAGGTGCTACGCCATGCAGGGTCAGCCGGTGCAGCAGCGTGGCCTCGCCCGGGCGGGCGGGCAGCAGGATGCGGCGGCAGGTCTCGAAACAGGTTTTGCGGGCTGTGGTATAAGCGGCGGTGATGTCGATCTGGCCCCAGACATCGGGTGGGTGCGGGGCCAGCGCCGCGCGCAGGGCGGTTTGCAGGATCTGGTGGCTGCCCTCCCACACCGTCAAGGGCGATGCGCCCTCGTCGCAGGCGGTGAGCGGCAGTCCGACAATCCAGCCATGTGGTTCGGCGATGCGGCGCGCGCCGTCCAGCCCGGCGATCAGCCCATCGAGATGCGCGGCATCGCGGTTGCGGCGAAAGGCGAAGGCTGCCGCCGTTTCGCTGTCGGAGGGCTGTGGATAGCCGGGCCGGATGGTGGAGAGCTGCCCGCGGTGCAGCGGTTCGGCGGCAAGTCCAAGCGCGGCCCAAGGGAAGGCCGTGCCGGATATGCTGCCATCGGGCGCATTGGGCAGGGCATCGACACCGACGAACCAGGTGCCGCCACAGCGCCAGGGCTCGGCGCTGTCGGCCAGCACCTGCCGCGCGATGGGCAGGGCCGCGGCGGCCCAGGCGGCAATCGCCGGATCCGGGCCGATGCGCTGCCAGCCCGCCGCATTTACCATCCGGCGACCTTGCGCAGCATGTTCAGCGCCACCACGATCAGGAACAGCGCAAAGGCGCGTTTCAGCGGTTTGGGGTTCATCGCATGGGCCAGCCGCACGCCGTAAGGGGTGGTCAGCAGCGTCATCGCCACGATCACCACGAAGGCGGGCAGGTTGACCGCGCCGAGGCTGTAAGGTGGCGCGCCCTCGACCGGCATCAGCAGGAAGCCGATGGCCGATGGCACCGCGATGATCAGCCCGAAGCCCGAGGCCGTGGCCACCGCACGATGAATCGGCATGGCATAAAGCGTCATCATCGGCACGCCGAAGGTGCCGCCGCCGATGCCCATCAGCACCGACAGAAGGCCCAGCCCGCCGCCGAGCGCCCAGCGTTTGCCGCCGGTCGGCATGGTCTCACCCAATCGCCATTCGGGTCGGCCAAAGGCCATATAGGCCCCGGCGATCAGGCCGAGCGTGCCGAACACCGCCTGCAATGTCACCGATTTAAGCTGTGTCGCCAGCAGGAAGCCCAGCACTGCCCCGCCGCCGATGGCCGGGGCCCAGCCGCGCAGCACCGCCCAATCCACCGCGCCCTTGCGGTTATGCGCATTCACCGAGCGCATCGCCGTGGCCATGATCGTGGCCAGCGACGTGCCGAGGCAGACCTGCATCAGCTGCGGCCCGTCATAGCCGAGATGCGAGAAGGTGTAGAAAAACGCGGGCACCAGCACGATGCCGCCCCCGACCCCCAGCAATCCGGCAATCACCCCCGCAAAGCCGCCGATCACGATCAGCAACACAAGCATGGGCAGCAGGCTCAGAACATCCGGCATGGCACGACCTTTCATCGGTTTGCCCAAGGCTTAGCGCGGCTCTGCCGCCTCGGCCAGTGGTGGATTGTCGCCGCAGTGCGGAAAGGTTAGTCTCTGCCGCAACATCAGATCTGGTTTCCGAGGTTTCCCCATGTCGACTTCCCTTTTGCGCCCGGCGCTTGTGCTGGGCCTGCTGTCTGCCGTGGGGCCGTTTGCGATTGACATGTATCTGCCCGCCATGCCCGCCATCGGCGCGGATCTGGGCGCATCGGTGCCTGCGATGCAGGGCACGATCATCAGCTATTTCATTGCTTTCGGTCTGGCGCAGCTGATCTATGGCCCCTGGGCCGATCAGGCCGGGCGCAAGCTGCCGCTGTATGTGGGGCTCACGATCTTTCTGATCGGCTCGGTGCTGTGCACGATTGCGCCGACCACCGGCACGCTGATTTCCGGGCGCTTCGTACAGGGGCTGGGCGGGGCGGCGGTCATGGTGGTGCCGCGCGCAGTGATCCGCGACATGCACACCGGGCATGACGCCACGCGCATGATGGCGGCCATCATGCTGGTGATTTCGATTTCGCCCTTCCTTGCGCCGATGGCGGGAGCAGGCCTGATGGCGATTGCCGACTGGCGCGCGATTTTCGGCGTGCTGGTGCTGGCCTCGCTGGCCAGCCTTGCGATGACCCGGCTGATGCTGGCCGAAACCTTGCCGGTGGCAGAGCGGCAGCCGGTGTCGATTGCCGCCCTGCGCACGGGCACCGTCAAGCTGATGACCCATCGCGGGTTTCTGGCGCTGACCTTCCTCGGCGGTTTTGCGATGGCGAGCTTTTTTGTGTTCATCGCCTCGGCCTCCTTCGTCTATTCCAGCGCCTTTGGCCTGACGCCCACGCAGTTTTCGTTGGCCTTTGCCGTCAATGCGCTGGGGTTCTTTTCGGCCTCGCAACTGGCGGCGCGGCTGGGGCTGCGCTTTGGGGCGCAGGCGGTGATGGTGCGCGCCACCTTTGGCTTTGCCGTCTTTACCGTTGGGCTGTTCGCGCTGGGGCTGGCCGGGGCGGCCAATCTCTGGGTTACGATTGCCGGGCTGTTTCTGGCCAATGCCTGCCTTGGGCTGGTGATCCCCACCGCGATGGTGATGGCGCTTGAGGAACATGGCGAGATTGCGGGCCTTGCCTCGTCACTGGGTGGCACCTTGCAGATGGTGGCGGGTGGCGCGATGATCGCCGCCGCCGCGCCGTTCTTTGATGGCACCGTCCTGCCGATGCTGGCGGCGATTGCGCTCTGCGGGGTTCTGGCGCTGGTTCTCAGCCGTGTTGTGGCGCGGCTGCCTGAGGTTCAGGCCCCGGCCTGATCCGCGATGCGGCCCTGCACTTCGGCTAGGGCCGCGTCGATCAGATCCAGACTGGCACCGGGGCGCGCCACGCCTTCGGACAGCACCCGCCGCCAGTGCCGCCCGCCCGGACGCCCGGTGAACAGGCCCAGCATATGACGGGTGATCTGGTGCATCCGCCCGCCATCAGCCAGATGGGCGGCGATATAGGGGCGCATCGCGGCGACGACGGCAAAGGCATCGGGCGCATGGCTGTCGCCCCAGAGCGCGTCGGCCCCGATCAGGCTGTTGCCCGGATCGTGATAGGCCGCGCGCCCGATCATCACCCCGTCAAGCCCTTGATCCAGCAGCTCTTTTGCCTGATCCAGCGTCGCCACCCCGCCATTGAGGCAGAGCGTCAGCTCTGGAAACTCCTGCTTCATCCGCAGGACCAGCGGATAATCCAGCGGCGGGATCTCGCGGTTTTCCTTGGGGCTGAGCCCTTGCAGCCAGGCCTTGCGCGCATGGATAATGATATGGCGCACCCCTGCCCCGGCGAGCGTTTCGATGAAGCGCGGCAGGATCTCGGCCGGCTCCTGATCATCCACGCCGATGCGGCATTTCACCGTCACCGGCACATCGGTTTCGGCCTGCATTGCGGCCACACAGTCGGCCACCAGCGCGGGCCGCTCCATCAGCACCGCGCCAAAACAGCCCGATTGCACCCGGTCTGACGGGCAGCCGCAGTTCAGGTTGATCTCGTCATAGCGCCAGTCCCGCGCGATGGCGGTCGCCTGCGCCAGCTCGCGCGGGTCCGAGCCGCCAAGCTGCAAGGCAATCGGATGTTCGGCATCGCTGTAATTGAGCAGCCGTGGCTTTGGCCCATGAATGATGGCGGGCGCAGTGACCATCTCGGTATAGAGCATCGCACGCCGTGTCATCAGCCGGTGAAAATACCGGCAATGACGATCCGTCCAGTCCATCATCGGTGCAACGGACAGCCGGTGGCTGCCGACATCTTTGGGGGCTTCGGTCATGGTCATCGGGTCCGGCGGTCATTGGGGGCGGGCCTGGGCGGCCCGTTCCGGCCTCATGTAGGGCCGTGGGCGCGGCGTGGCAACCGCCTGTCTGCCACACCGCCCCCGAGCGGCCCCCAGCCGATGTCAGCCCGCCGCCATGCGGGCCGCCATCTCGCCCAGATCGCGGCTGAGGCCGGGCGTGGCCAGGATGCGGTGCAGCGCGCGCCGGATCAGCGCCTGCCGGTCGGCATCATAGCGGGGCCAGGTTTCAAAGGCGGTGGACATGCGCGCCGCCGTCTGCGGGTTTTTCGGATCGAGCCGCAGCAGCCAGTCGGCCAGCAGGTCATAGGCGACCCCATCGGCGTGATGGAAGCCCGCGTGATTGGCGCTGAGCGCGCCAATGACTGAGCGGAAGCGGTTGGGGTTCTTCCAGTCGAAATCGGGCCGCGCCGTCAGCCGCCGCACCACCGCCGCCAGATCCTGCGGCGCGGCATAAAGCACCTGCAACATGAACCATTTGTCCATCACCAGCCGGTCCGCCTGCCAGCGCGCCTCGAAGGCGGCCAGTTCGGGCGCCCCTGCCCCGATCTCCAGCAGCGCCACCAGCGCGGCAAGACTGTCGGTCATGTTATCCGCCGCCGCAAAGGCCGCCCGCGCCGCCGCACCGCCATCGCGCCGCGTCAGCAGCGCCAGTGCGGCATTGCGCAGCGCCCGCCGCCCGGCCTGCGCCGCATCCGGCGAGAACCGGCCCGGCGTCGCCATCCCGGCGATCAGGCCCGGCAGCGCGGGCGCAAGCTCTGCCGCAACCGCATCAGCCAGCGCCTGCCGCGCGGCATGCACCGCCGCCGGATCCGGCACATGCCCCGCCGCCGCCAGCGTCGCCGCCATGTCATCCTCGCCCGGCAGGCGCAGCGCAAGGGCGCGAAAAGCCGGATCCAGCCCCTCATCCAGCGCGACGCGGGCCAGCGCCGCCAGCCAGTCGCGGCTGACCGGGGCCGCATCGGTGATCATATGCGCCATCACCTCCTTGGCCAGCGCCCGTCCCGCCTCCCATTTGTTGAAAGGATCGGTGTCATGGGCCAGCAGGAAGGCGCGTTCGGCGGCAGAAACCGCCCGGTCCAGCACCACCGGGGCCGAAAACCCGCGCAGGATCGACGGCACCGGCCGCGCCGCCAGCCCCGCAAAGCGGAAGCTTTGCTGCGCCTCGGTCAGTTCCAGCACCGTGGTCGGCACCACCTCGTCGCCATTCGGGTTCAGCAAGCCCACCGCCACCGGAATCACCTTCAGCCCCTTGTGCGGCTGCCCCGGCGTGGCGGGCAGGGTCTGCGCCAAAGTCAGCGTATAGACCCCATCAGCCCAGTCGTCGCGCACCGACACCTGCGGCGTGCCCGCTTCGGTATACCAGCGTTTGAACTGCGTCAGATCGCGGCCTGTCGCATCTTCGAACACCTGCAACCAATCCTCGATGGTGGCAGCCGCGCCATCATGGCGGTCGAAATACAGATCCAGCGCCGCCTTGTAGCCCGCATCGCCGACCAGACGCTTCAACATGCCGATCACCTCGGCACCCTTTTCATAAATGGTGGCGGTGTAGAAATTGTTGATCTCCACATAGGCATCCGGGCGCACCGGATGCGCCAGCGGCCCGCCATCCTCGCGAAACTGCCGCCCGCGCAGCATCAGCACATCCTCGATCCGCTTGACGGCATGCGAGCGCATGTCGCCCGAAAACTGCTGATCGCGGAACACGGTCAGTCCCTCTTTCAGACAGAGCTGAAACCAGTCGCGGCAGGTGATGCGGTTGCCGGTCCAGTTGTGGAAATATTCATGCGCAATGATCGCCTCGATCCGGGCGAAATCCTCATCCGTCGCAGTCTCGGGGCTGGCCAGAACGTATTTGGAGTTGAAGATGTTCAGCCCCTTGTTCTCCATCGCGCCCATGTTGAAATCATCCACCGCCACGATGTTGAACACATCGAGATCATATTCGCGGCCATAGGCGGTCTCGTCCCAGCGCATCGAGCGGATCAGGCTGTCCATCGCATAGGCGCAAAAGCCCTCGTCGCCCTTGCGCACCCAGATGTTCAGCGCCACGTCGCGGCCCGACTGGGTGGTGAAACGATCGGAATGGGCCACCAGATCGCCCGCCACCAGCGCGAACAGATAGGCGGGTTTGGGCCAGGGGTCATCCCATTCGGCCCAGCCCGGCCCTGCCGCCACCGGATTGCCATTGGACAGCAGCACCGGCATGTCGGACTCGATCCGCACATGGAATCGCGCCATCACATCGGGGCGGTCGGGGTAAAAGGTGATCTTGCGAAAACCCTCGGCCTCGCATTGCGTGCAATACATGCCGCCCGACATATAGAGCCCTTCCAGCGCGGTATTGCCTGCGGGCGCAATCTCAACCTCGGTCTCCAGCACGAAGGGCGCATCGGGCAGCAGATGCGCCGGGATCGTCAGCCCGGTGGCATCGGGCTGCACCTCCAGCCGCTGCCCATCCACTGCCAGCGCGATCAGCACCAGGTTTTCGCCATCGAGCCGCAGATCCAGGCCGCTGCCCCGCACCGGATTGGGCGCCAGATGCAGCCGCGCCTGCACCCGCGTGGCCTGCGGCAACAGGCGGAAGGTCAACGCCACCCGGTCCAGCACATGGCTGTAGGGTTGATAATCGGCAAGCTTCACAGCCGTCTGTGCGGGCATTTGCGGTGCCGTCTGCGCGGGGGTCTGGGTCATGGCAGTCTCCTTCCCGGCGGAGGCTAACGCATGGGGCGGCAGGTGCAAGCGGCCGCATGTGGCGGGTTCCCGCACAGATTTGATCGGCCTGACCCGGAATTGATCCAGCCCGTGCTTGCGCCACGGGACAGAGCGCCTAAACTGATCCAAACTCAATCAGGAGCCCTCAGGTGTTTCAACTCAAAACGATTTTGGCAGGCTTTGCCACGGCGGCCCTGTTCGGATCTGCGGCATTGGCCGCGCCTTGCAGCGATACGGGGGCGCAATACGAAAGCTGGAAGCCGGTAATGGCCCAGGAGGCCGCCGCTGCAGGCGTGGGGGATCGTGGCATCGCCGCCCTCATGGGCAGCAGCTATGCCAGCAAGACCATCGGCGCGGACCGCAATCAGAAAAGCTTCAAATACTCGCTGCAAAAATTCATGCAGGTGCGCGGTGCCGATACGATCGTGTCGCAGGGCCGCAAGCGCAAGGCGCAGAGCGCCAGCTTCTACAGCGGGCTGGAGCAGCGTTATGGCGTGCCGGCCGGTGTGGTTCTGGCGATTCATGGCATGGAAACCGGCTTTGGCAACTTCATGGGCGACAGCAATGTGGTCTCGGCCATTGCCACCCTGGCCTATGATTGCCGCCGGTCGGATTTCTTCACCGATCACCTGATTGCCGCGCTGAAACTGGTCGATTCCGGGGTGATTTCGCCCAAATCGGTCGGCGCGAAACATGGCGAGGTCGGCCACACGCAATTCCTGCCCGGCAATGTGCTGCGCTATGGCGTGGATGGCGATGGCGACGGGCGGCTGGATCTGACCAAACAGGCCGATGCCCTTGCCTCCACTGCCAATTTCCTTGCGCAGAAAGGCTGGCGCCCCGGCGCGGGCTATCAGGAAGGCGAGCCGAATTTCGCCGTGATCAAGGAATGGAATGCGGCCACCGTCTATCAGCAGGCCATCGCGATCATGGGTGCGAAAATCGACGGGTGAGGATGCTTTTTCCTCTTGCGTGCGTCGGGCGGCTGACCTAAACAGCCGCCACGACAGGATGGCCCGTTCGTCTATCGGTTAGGACACCAGGTTTTCAACCTGGGAAGAGGGGTTCGACTCCCCTACGGGCTGCCACTTCTCTCGGTAAGTGATGCGTTTCAAAGGATTTTATTTCCTTCGACACCATTCTTTTTACCGAGGGCGTTTCCCTCCCACATCCTGTTGCCGACATACCTGCACAGGGCCGGACTGCCTCTCGGCCCGCCTCCCGCCGACACAGCCATCATTGACTTTGGCCCGGCTCTGCACTTCAAACGACAGACCGCTGGCCCTGAATGTTCCGGGGTGCGGGCGGTCAGGAAGGGCCCTTCATGTCGTCAAACACTGTGCCACCCGCCGCCGGAGATCTGCCGGCCCCGCCCGCGACGCTGGCGGATCTGGGCTGGCGCAGCTTTTTCGCGGATCAGCTGGAGGTCGCAGAGCGGGACACGGCGCTGATTGGCCGGGTCAATGCCGTGCACCGCTCGCGGCTGCATGTCATCGGGGTCGGGCTGGATGTGATGATTCCGCATTACGCCACGCTCGACGGCGATGCGACCGAGGTGGCGACGACCGGCGACTGGCTGCTGCTGGACCCGGATACGCAACTGGCACAGCGGCTGTTGCGGCGTGCCAGCCTGATCAAGCGGATCGCGCCGGGCCATGGCAGCAAGCTGCAACTGATCGCCGCCAATATCGACACGCTGTTCATCGTGACCTCCTGCAATCAGGATTTCAACGTCGCCCGGCTGGAGCGTTATCTGACCCTCGCCCATGAGGCCGAGATCACCCCGGTGATCGTGCTGACCAAATCCGATCTGGCGGCGGATCGGGCCGCCTTCCGGCAGGGGGCGGCGGATCTGCTGCCGGGGCTGGAGGTGGTCATCCTCGACGCCCGCGTGCCGCAGGATGTGGCGCAACTTGTGCCCTGGTGTGGCCGGGGGCAGACGGTGGCCTTTGTCGGATCCTCCGGTGTCGGAAAATCCACCTTGATCAATACCCTGACCGGCAGCGACCGAATCGCCACGCAGGGCCTACGCGAGGATGATGCGAAGGGCCGCCACACGACATCGGTGCGCCAGCTGCACCGGCTGCCCAGCGGCGGTTATCTTATGGACACGCCCGGCATGCGTGAATTGCAGCTGACCGAGGTGCAGCAGGGCATCGAAGATGTGTTCTCCGATATTTCCGATCTGTCGCGCACCTGCCGCTTCCACGATTGCCAGCACGAAAGCGAGCCGGGCTGTGCGGTGCGGGCGGCGATTGCAGCGGGCGAGATCGACGAAGAGCGGTTTCAGCGCTGGAAAAAGCTGGTGGCCGAAGATGCAGCCAATACAAAATCCCTGACCGACCGCCATATAAAAAACCGCAGCTTCGGGCGGATGGTCAAGGCCCCGAAAGGTGGCAAAGGCCCGAAAAAGGACCGTTATTAGGCCGGTGCCTTAAAATACCGGGGCAAGCCCGGTTAAAAGCGGGCGCTTTGAAATAGAACTCCCTGAAATGCAAAACGGGGGCAACCTGCGTTGCCCCCGTTTCAAATGCCTGCCCGAAAGGGCAATAAACTCACGCCAGAGCGAGGTTCATCGCGGATTCGCGGCCATTGCGGTCATTCTCGACATCATAGGTGACGGCCTGGCCGTCATTCAGCTGATGAATGCCAGCGCGTTCCAGCGCCGAGATATGCACGAAAACGTCCTTGGAGCCATGCGCCGGAGCGATGAAACCAAAACCTTTTGTTGCGTTGAACCATTTCACGGTGCCATTGGCCATCGTGATGTCTCCTATTCTATATGCCACCCGCAAAATGCAGCAGCCCGGCTCAGTGTCATCAGAAACGCGACTGAAGCCGTAAGGGGACAGAAGGTCGAAAGAAGATGCTTTGCCCCTCTCATATGCCTGCATATCCCCCACATTACAACCCCTGTTGCGAAATAAGATTTCGCACGACCCTTTTTGTACGAAATTTCAGATCCAGCCCCACAGCCGCCACCACAGATAATCGAGCGGCAAAAGAAGCAGCAGGGTCAGCGCCGCCAAAGGCAGGCTGATGCGGATCAGATGGCCGGGCTTTTCGCCCGCAAGCTGCATCGCCACCACCAGCGGCGCCACCTGATAAGGGAACAGCACGGTGGAAAAACCGATCACCTGCGTCATCAGCACGGTCTCGATCCCGAGGCCCGATTGCGTGGCCAGATCGGGGGCCAGCGGGGTCAGCACGGCGGGCACGCCCGGCACGGTGGCAATCAAGCCGGTCACCACCGACATCAGCGACAAGGACAGGAAGTTGAGCACGTCCCGCCCCGGTTCAAGCGGCAGCACCTGCTGCA
This sequence comes from Gemmobacter fulvus, assembly GCF_018798885.1. Taxonomy (NCBI): domain Bacteria; kingdom Pseudomonadati; phylum Pseudomonadota; class Alphaproteobacteria; order Rhodobacterales; family Paracoccaceae; genus Gemmobacter; species Gemmobacter fulvus. The sequence goes on from NZ_CP076361.1 coordinate 579,338, forward strand.
TGGCCCGCCCGATCTGCGCGCCAAGGCCGGATTGGTTGACCAGCGCCCCCAGCGCCAGGGCCCCCGCCACGAACAGCAGCAACCCGAAATCAACCGAAGTCTTGAAGCTGGCAGGGGCCACGACGCCGATGCGCGGCAGCAGCAGGATCACCGCTGTGGCAAGCCCGATCCAAGCCGGGTTGATGCCATGCAGCGCATCGGTCATCCACAGGACCAGCGTCACCAGCAGCACCGCCGCGACGCGCAGTTGCACCGCCGTCGATGCGCCCGCCCCACGCGGTGCCGGATCGGGCGCTTGCCCGCCCTGCGCAATCCGGTCCGGGAACAGCCGCAGCACCAGCGCCACGACCAGCGCGGCTTTCAGGATCCCCAGCACCGGGTAATGCAGCAACAGGTAATCGGTATAACCAAAGCTGACATGGTGGATCGTCTCGGCCGCACCCGACAGGATCATGTTGGGGATATTCGCGGGCAGGATGGCAAAACTGGGCAGATTGCACCCCAGCGCCAGCACCACGGCAATGCCGATCCGGCCATTCGACCCCTTGCCGAAGCCGCAGCGATCGGCCAGCGCCATGCCGATCGGCACCAGAACCACCGCCCGCCCCACCGAGGAGGGCATCAGGAACCCCAGCGCCATGGCCGCCAGCATCAGCCCACCCAGCATCTGCGCATAACTGCCGCGCAGCAGCGGTGCCATCAGATCGGCCAGCCGTGTCCCCAACCCCGAGGCGCTGATCGCTGCCCCGATCACAAAGCCCGACACGATCAGCCAGACAGCCGCCGAGGCAAAGCCCGCGAACACCAGATCCGGCGTTGCCAGCCCGAAGATCAGCGTCAGCGCGAAAAAGATCAGGCTGGCCAGATAGGGCAGCACCGCCCCCGTGGTCCACAGGACCAGCGTCAGCAGCACAACCGCAAACACCGCGCCCTGCCCCGCTGCCAGCCCGGAGACCGGCAGCAGCGCCAGCCCCACTGCGGCGGCGATCACCGCCGCCATTGATATCTGCATCCATCCGAATGTTGCGGTCATGGCCTGCGCTCCTTCTCTGTCCCACCGCCAGACTAGCCGCAGCGCGCGATCTGCGTTAGACCGACAACATGACAACAGATGTCGATAAAGCGCCAACCTTCGTGCCCAGCACGATTGCCTATGTCGAAGACCCGGCCCGCCCGGTGCTGACCCATGCCCGCACCCTGAAAGCCGGGGCCAGCGTACATCCGCATCGCCATCCGCGCGGGCAATTGCTGTGGGCGTGGCACGGGGTGATGCGGGTGATCTGCGACGGCGCGGTCTGGATCGTGCCCGCCAGCCATGCCGTCTGGGTGCCCGGCGGAACGCTGCACCATATCGTGACCGAAACCGAGGTGCGCATCCGCAATCTGTATGTCGATGCCTCGCGGCGGGTGCGGGCCGAACCGGATGTGCTGCTGCTGACGCCGCTGCTGCGCGAGGTGATCCTGCGGCTGGTATCGGGCGCGGAGGAAGATGCCGCCGCCGCCCGGCATCAGCGCCTGTGCGAGGTGGCGCTGGATGAAATCGCGGGCCTGCCTGCCGCCCCGCTCAGCCTCGCAGGCGGGCAGGATCCGCGTCTGGTGCGGCTGACCGGGCATCTGGGGCGGCAGCCGGCCGATCCGCGCGGGCTGAAGGAACTGGCTGCGCTATCCGGGGCCAGCCCTCGCACGATGGAACGGCTGTTCCGGCAGGAGACCGGCCTGACCTACCGGCAATGGCGCAGCCAGAGGAAGCTGCTTGCCGCCATCGAACGTCTGGGCCATGGCGAAAGCAGCACCAGCATCGCCTATGCGCTGGGCTATCACAGCCCCAGCGCCTTTGTGGCCGCCTTCCGCGCACATTTCGGCCAGCCACCGCAGAGCTTTCTGCCCGGCTGACCGCAGTGCCTCAGGCGGCCCTCAGACCCCGGTCACGCGCCAGATCACATCGCCCACATCATCGGCCATCAACAACGAGCGTTTGTCCGGCCCGATGGTCACGCCAACCGGGCGACCATAAGAGGTCTTTTCATCCGCTGACAGGAAACCCCACAGGATGTCGCGCGGCGGGCCAGAGGGGCGGCCACCGCTGAACGGCACGAAGATCAGCTTATACCCGCTGAGCTTTGAGCGGTTCCACGATCCGTGCTGGCCGATCACCATGCCATCGGGGAAGCCCGGCAAGGTGCCTTCGGGCATCCAGCACAGCCCCAGCGAGGCGGTATGCCCGCCCAGCGCATAGTCCGGCGTGATCGCCCGGGCGACCAGAGCCGCGTCCTGCGGCACCCGGTCATCGACCGTCCGGCCCCAATAGCAATAGGGCCAGCCGTAGAACCCGCCATCCTGCACCGAGGTCAGGTAATCCGGCGGCGTCTCGTCGCCCAGACCGTCGCGTTCGTTCACCACCGTCCACAGCGCGCCGGTGACCGGCTCCCACGCCATGCCCACCGCATTGCGCAGCCCCGAGGCGAAGATGCGCGCGGCCCCGCTGGCAATATCCAGCTCCCAGATCGCGGCGCGGCCTTCTTCGGCCTCCATGCCCTCGTCGCCGATATTGCTGAGCGAGCCGACCCCGGCATAGATCCGGCGGCGGTCGGGCGACACGATCAGGCTGCGGGTCCAGTGCCCGCCCGGCTTGAACGTCACCAGCTTGCGCCCCGGCCCCTCCAGCCGCGTCGCCCCGTCCTGATAGGGGAAGGCCACGATGCCATCGGTATTGCCGACGTAAAATGTGCCATCGACCAGCGCCATGCCGAAGGGCTGGTTCTGCCCCTCCAGAAACGCCTCGCGCGTTTCGGCCACGCCATCACCATCGGCATCACGCCACAGGCTGATGCGGTTGGCGCTGATGCCCAGTGCGCGGGCGCGCCGCATGGTGGCCTGCGTCGCCCGGTCCATCAGGCTTTTGGGCGGGCTGGCCTGCTGCAAGGCCTCGGCCACCAGCACGTCCCCATTGGGCAGCACTTCGATCCAGCGCGGGTGTTGCAGCCCCGTCGCAAAGGCATTGACCCGCAGGCCTGCCGCCGCGACGGGCACCTGCCCCGGTGCCCAGCCCTGCGCCGTCGGCATTTTCAGGGTCATGATGCCCTGCTTTTTCGCGTCGGGGATGGTCGGGGCCGTGCCCACCGCCACCGTATTCGGTGCCCCGAACCGCCGCAGCAATACCATTGCCCCGCCCACAATGGCCGTCGCCCGTGCCAGAAAATCCATGCCGTGCCCCTGATGATGTTTGTCTGCAACCTAGCGCAGGTCGAGAGGGGGTCAAAGGGTCAAATCGGGGCCATTGTCCCGCCCGGCCTGCGCTTTGGGCAAGCGCAGCGCCCGTCCCCCCGCTATACTGGCCGCTGACCCCGCGTTTACGCTTTGGAAGAGATGCCTTTATGACCATCACACAGCAGGACGATCTGGACGGGATGCAGGAGATTGGCCGGATCGTCGCCAATACCTTGCAGGCCATGACAAAAGCGGTCGAACCCGGCATGACGACGCGCGAGCTGGACGAGATCGGGCGCGCCTTGCTGGAGCGGGACGGCGCGTTGTCGGCCCCGCAGTCCACCTATGCGTTTCCGGGCACGACCTGTATCAGCGTCAATGAGGAAATCGCGCATGGCATCCCCGGTGATCGGCGGATTGCGGTGGGGGACCTGGTCAATATCGACGTGTCCGCCTCGAAGAACGGTTATTTTGCCGATACCGGCGCCACCTGCCGGATCGGTCCGCAGCGCCCGGCGCTGGACCGGCTGTGCCGCGATGGCAAACGCGCCATGCAGATCGGGATTGCGCAGGTCGGCGCGGGCAAGCCGCTGGCGGGTATTGGCCGCGCCATCGGGCGCTTTGCCTCGGATCGCGGCTATACGCTGATCCGCAATCTGGCGAGCCATGGCGTCGGGCGGGCCCTGCATGAATATCCCGAAGAGATCGCCACCTGGCCCGCGAACGGCGACAAGCGCCGCATCAGCAAGGGGCTTGTGCTGACGGTAGAGCCGTTCCTGTCACTGGGCGGGCTCTGGGCGACTGAGGGCAAGGATGGCTGGACGCTGTACAGCGAACCCGCAGCGCCGGTTGTGCAATATGAACACACGGTGGTTGCCACGGATCGCGGCGCGCTGGTGCTGACGCTGCCGGGCTGAACCCTTTGCCTCACAGGGGGCGACACGCTGCCGCCCCCTCTGCGCCGGTTACAGCGTGCCTGCGCTCATTTCGCGGGCGATGTGGTCGGCCTGCCGGATCGCCAGCGCCACGATGGTCAGCGTCGGGTTTTCCGCCGCGCCGCTGGTGAATTGCGACCCGTCCGAGATGAACAGATTGGCAATGTCATGCGTCTGGCCCCATTTGTTCACCACCCCGTCGCGCGGGTTTTCCGACATGCGGTTGGTCCCGAGATTGTGGGTAGAGGGATAGGGCGGCGTCGGGAAGGCGCGTGTCGCCCCCACCGCCTCGTAGATCGCCATGCCCTGCTGATAGGCATGGTTGCGCATCGCAATGTCATTGGCGTGATCGCTGAAATGCACATCCGGGGCAGGCAGGCCATACTGGTCTTTCAACACGCCATTCAGGGTGACGCGGTTGGTTTCCTGCGGCATATCCTCGCCCACGATCCACATGCCGGCCATGTTTTCATACTGATCCAGCGCCGAGGTGAATTCACGCCCCCAGCCCCCCGGATCGAGGAAGGCCGCCATGAAGGGCAGACCAAGGCTCAGCGTTTCCAGCTCGTAGCCGCCGACGAAACCGCGCGCCGGATCATGGCGCGCCTCGTCCTGCACGATGCCCGCCATGGTGGTGCCCCGCCACATGCGGACCGGCTTGTCGAACACCGCATAGACCGATCCGGTGACATGGCGCATGTAATTGCGCCCCACCTGACCGGAGCTGTTCGCCAGCCCGTCGGGGAACATGGACGAGGCCGAATTGAGCAACAGCCGCGGGCTTTCGATGGTGTTGCCTGCGACGCAGACGATGCGCGCTTTCTGCACATGCTGGTTGCCGTCCTTGTCGGCATAAAGCACCCCCGTCACCTTGCCGGTGTCGTCATGTTCGATCTTCAGAACATGGGCGCGGTCGCGCACCTCCAGATTGCCGGTCGCCTCGCCATTCGGGATCTCGGTATAGGCGGCCGACCATTTTGCCCCCCATTTGCAGCCCTGAAAGCAGAAACCGGTCTGCTGGCAGGCGGGGCGTCCGTCGCGCTCGACCGAGTTGATGGCCATGCGCCCGGTATGGACTTCCTTATAGCCCAGCGCCTGTGCGCCTTTCTCCAGCACCTTGTAATTGTTGTTGCCCGGCAGGCCCGGACGGTCGCCGGTGCGGGTGACGCCCAGCTTTTCCTCGGCCTTGTCATACCAGGGGGCCATCTCGTCGCCGTCAATCGGCCAGTCGATCAGGTTCGCGCCATCCACGCGGCCATAGGTGCTGAGCGGCTTCCATTCATGTTTCTGAAACCGCAACGAGGCCCCGGCCCAGTGGATCGTGGTGCCGCCCACAGCCTTGACGATCCAGGCAGGCAAGCCCGAGAAATCCTTGGCCACGCGCCAGTCGCCCGAGGTGCTGCGCGGATCAAGCCAGCTCAGTTGGCTGAACGCATCCCATTCGTCATTCAGATAATCTTCGGGCAGGTAGCGCCCGCCCGCCTCCAGCGCCACAACCTTCACGCCCTTTTGCGCCAGTTCATTGGCCAGCACGCCGCCCCCGGCGCCGGTGCCGACGATCACCACCACGGAGTCGTCGTTCAGTTCGAATTTCGCAACCATCGGATCGCCTCCTTACAGCCAGTTGATGTCGTCAAAACCGCGGTCGATATACCCGCCCTGGCTGAAGCTTTCGCCTTCATAGCCAAACAGCGGCCAGACGGCCTTCTGGTTGTAAAGCCCGGTCACCAGCCCGCCACGCACCGTCTGGAAAAAGGCGCTCTGCTCCATGCCGCGCAGCAGCGCCACACGGTCTTTCTCCCATCCGATGGCCAGATAGCTGGCATGGCCCGCGCCCTGGGCTGCGGCATTCAGCGCGGCGATGCCAGCCTCGATGGCCGGGGCGGCCTCGGCGGTGTCATAACCTTTCACGGCAACAGCGTAGAATTCATCCGCCAGATGGTCATGCGGATAGATGTCCCGCGCCATCTGGATCAGGGTCGCCATCGATTCAGGCGCCAGCACCGTGGTTTCCAGCGCCCAGGCGGCATTGCCCCCGGCCACGAACCCCGCGCCCACCATGAAACTGGCCCCGGCCGCGACCGACCGCGCCAGCAACTGGCGGCGGGTCAGGCCTTTTTTTGTCTGTTCCTGCATAGTCTCTCCTCCCAAAGAGTTCTGGCTGACACAGGGACCGGCTCCTCTTCCGGTCCCTGCTGGCTGGCATCAGAGGTAGCGGCCTCCCCGGTTCAGAACTTCGATCTGATAGCCATCGGGGTCGGCAATGAAGAAAAAGCGCGCGATCACCGTGCCGCCGGGGGCGAAATCCACCAGCTTGCGCGGGGCAAGCCCCGCTGCGGTCAGCCGCGCATGTTCGGCATCGACATCCGTCACCGACACCGCCAGATGGCCGTAGCCATCGCCCAGCGCATAGGGTTCCGTCCGGCCCTTGTTGACCGTCAGCTCCAGCTCGAATCCGGTTTCGGCATTCGAGAGATAGATCAGGGTGAATGTTTCAAAATCCAGCCGCTCCGCGACCTTGAGCCCGAAGGCCTGATCGTAGAACGCCACTGACCGTGCCTCGTCCAGGACACGGATCATGCTGTGAATGGCCTTTGCCAAGGCTGCCTCCTTCTGTCGTCATCGCAAGTCTGCGTTCTGAAACAGTGGAAGCTGCCGGGCGGCTGCGGGTAGTAGGGTGATACTACGCCCGCATTTTATGCCCCGTCCTGTCAGGCGGTTACCCCGGCACGGGGATCAGCTGGCGGCGGCGGCGCTGCGGCGTGGTTCGGCACGGCGATCCATATGGATCAGGCAGGCACAGCGCAGCAGCGAGGTGAAGTTTTCCGGCTCTCCGCGCAATTGCAGCACTTCGGAATGCAGTTTCGACACGAAGGCCGGGGTGGAACTGCCCTCGACCGCCGCGATCTCGTCGATGATGTCCCAGAAGGCGCGCTCCAGCCGGATGCTGGTGCTTTGGCCATTCAGCCGCAACCGCCGTGTGATGCTTTCATATCTTGCGGGTTCCTGCCCCGCGAATACCTGGCACATGGTCTCCCTCCCCCGAACACCCGGACCCTGACCGGGTCTGTGGGAATCCTAGGCGCAATCGCGACGCGTGGCACCCCCTCTCGGGTCGCAGATCGGTGAATTCTGCGTGCTTGCCAGACGGCGAGAGCTTAAAATTGCGGCATACCCGCGATAACCGCCACCGATACAGGCAAAACCGCCAAAGATGACGGCCCGTTTCGCGCGCGCGCTTCCCAAACGCGCAGCCATGGCAGGATTGGACAAAGCCCCTTTGCTGCGGATCGGGATCACCATGCCCTCCACCCTGTCGATCATCGTCGTGGAAAAGGACCGCGAGCGCGCCTTGCGGATCGTCGATGCGCTGAAGGATGCGGGCGATCTGCACATCACGGTGATTGCCGACGAGGCCGGGCTGGCGCGGCGCATTGCCGAACACAAGCCCGATGTGGTGCTGATCGACATTGCCAGCCCCTCCCGCGATGTGCTGGAGGAGTTGACGCTGGCCTCCGGCCCGTTGGAACGTCCGGTGGCGATGTTCGTTGATCGGTCCGACACCGGCCTGACCCGCGCCGCAATCGAGGCCGGGGTCAGCGCCTATGTGGTGGACGGGCTGCGCCCCGACCGGATCAAGCCGATCCTGGATGCCGCCATCGCGCGCTTTCACATGTTCCAGCGGATGCGCACCGAACTGGCCACCACCAAGGCGGCACTGGAAGAACGCAAGGTGATCGACCGGGCCAAGGGCATCGTGATGCGGGCCAAGGGAATCGGCGAGGATGAGGCTTATGCCCTGATCCGCCGCACCGCGATGGATCAGGGCAAACGCATCGTCGATGTGGCGCAGGCGCTGGTCACGGCGGCGGAGCTGCTGAAATGACGCGTGCGCTGCCCTTGGGGTTCATTCCGCTGGTCGATGCCGCACCGCTGATCATAGCCGCCGAACTGGGCTTTGCCGAGGAAGAAGGGCTGGCCGTCAGCCTGCACCGCGCCGCCAGCTGGTCGATGCTGCGCGACATGCTCGATTTCGGGCAGGTGGATGCGGCGCAGATGCTGTCGGTGGTGCCGGTGGCCCGTGCGCTGGGGCTTGGCGGCGGCACGGTGCCGCTGGAAGCGCCGATGGTGCTGTCGCTCAACGGGCAGGTGTTGGGGCTTTCGGCGCGGCTGGCGGCGGCGATGCGGGCGACCGGCCTGCCCTTCCGCTTTGGCGAGGCGCGGGCGGCTGGGCTGGCGCTGGCCGCCACGCCGATCCGCATTGGCGTGCCCTTCCCGTTTTCGATGCAGGCAGCTCTGGTGCAGTATTGGCTGGCCCATGCCGCCCCCGCCGCACAGGTCACCATCCGCACCGTGCCGCCCCCCCGCATGGCCGAGGCGCTGGCCGCAGGCGAGGTGGATGCGTTCTGCGTGGGCGAGCCCTGGGGCAGCCATGCGGTCGAGGTGGCGGGGGCGGAACTGCTGCTGCCCGGTGCCGCGATCTGGAGCCAGGCACCGGAAAAGGTGCTGGCGACCCGCGCCGGCTGGTGCGAGGCCGAACCTGATCTGGCGGGGCGTTTGCTGCGGGCGCTGTGGCGTGCCGCGCGTTGGCTGGGCGATGCCGCCAACCGCGTCACCGCCGCCGAACTGCTGGCCCGCCCCGCCCATCTGGGCATCGCGGCAGAGCTGATCGACCGGGCGCTGACCGGCCGTCTGCTCATCACCCGCGCCGGGGCCGAAGAAGCCGTGCCGCAGTTTCTGGAGTTTCACGCGGGGGCGGCCAATTTCCCATGGCGCAGTCAGGCGGCCTGGATCGGGGCCGATCTTGCCGCCCGCCACGGGCTTGCGCCGGATGCGGCCATCGCCGCCGCCCGCGCCACCTTTCGCAGCGATCTGTTCCGCCTGCACCTAGGCCCCGCCGGGGCGGTGCTGCCCCGCGCCTCGGACAAGGCAGAGGGGATGCTGACCGCCGCCGAAGCCGTGCCCGCCGTGAAGGGCACGCTGATTCTGGCGCGCAACCGTTTCTTTGACGGCCAGATTTTCGACCCCGCCGCCCCGCAACGCTGAAAAAACAGGCAGCTTTCGCCGCATCGCGGCATTTGTCCCTTTCACCATGCCGCAGCTGCAAACCGACGCTTGACCCAACCTCGACCGGACCACATCCTGATCTCAAGACGGAGCAATGGCGTTCCGTTTCCCCCCGAAAGCTCGGGACACAGGCAAGGCCGCCTGACACGTCGCAGGGATTTTTCCTGCGGTGCTGTCTGCGGCCTTTTTCGCATTTCCCACCCCGTTCACAGGATACCCCGCCATGACCCTCACCGCCCGGATTCTGCTGGCCACCACGCTGCTCGCCTCGCCCGCTGTCGCCGTGACCCCCGATATTGAAAAAGACGAACTGACCCTTGGTTTCATCAAGCTGACAGATATGGCCCCGCTGGCGATTGCCAAGGAAAAGGGCTTTTTCGAAGAGGAAGGGCTGTATGTCACCCTCGAGGCGCAATCGAACTGGAAAGTGCTGCTCGACCGGGTGATCGCGGGCGAGTTGGATGGCGCGCATATGCTGGCAGGCCAGCCGATTGCCGCCACCATCGGCTATGGCACCAAGGGCGCGGTGGTCACGCCGTTTTCGATGGATCTGAACGGCAATGCCATCACCGTGTCGAACGCGGTCTGGCAGGCGATGAAACCGGCCCTGCCGCTGGGCGCCGATGGCAAGCCCGCCCACCCGATCAGCGCCGCCGCACTCAAGCCGGTGATCGAGGCCTATGCCAATGACGGCAAGCCCTTCAATCTGGGCATGGTGTTTCCGGTCTCCACCCATAATTACGAACTGCGCTTCTGGCTGGCGGCAGGCGGCATCCATCCGGGGCTGTATTCAGCGGATGATGTCTCGGGCCAGATCGGTGGCGATGTGCTGATTTCGGTGACACCGCCGCCGCAGATGCCCGCCACGCTGGAGGCCGGCACGATTGATGGCTATTCCGTGGGTGAGCCATGGAACCAGGCCGCTGTCGCCAAGGGCATCGGCGTGCCGGTGATCACCGACACGGACATCTGGAAGAACAACCCCGAAAAGGTGTTCGGCCTGACGGCAGAGTTTGTCGATGCCAACCCCAATACCACGCTGGCGCTGACCAAGGCGCTGATCCGCGCCGCGATCTGGCTGGACGAGGGCGACAATGCCAACCGCGCCGAGGCGGTCGAGATCCTCAGCCGTGCGGAATATGTCGGGGCGGATGCGGCGGTGATCGGCAATTCGATGACCGGCACCTTTGAATACGAGGCAGGCGACACCCGCCCCGCCCCCGATTTCAACGTGTTCTTCCGCTACAACGCGACCTTCCCCTATTACTCGGACGCGGTGTGGTATCTGACCCAGATGCGCCGCTGGGGCCAGATCACCGAGGCAAAGCCCGATGGCTGGTATGATGAGACCGCGAAATCGGTCTACAAACCCGATCTCTACAAGGCCGCCGCCGAAGCCCTGATTGCCGAGGGCAAGGCCAGCGCCGATCAGTTCGACTTTGATGCCGATGGCTATCGCGCGCCCAGCGCCGAATTCATCGACGGCGTCAGCTACGACGGCACCCGCCCCAACGCCTATATCGACAGCCTGAGCATCGGGCTGAAAGGCGCGCAAACCGTTGCCGGCGGCGAAATCGTCAACTGATCCCTGCCTCCCCTCCCAGGCCCATTCGCCAAGGATAGCCCCATGACCTCCATCGACCCCGCCGCCCTGCCGGAAGATTCCGCCCAAAGCCGCGAACTGCGCCTTGCCAATCTGTCGCGCCTGATCACGCGCTGTGATCCGTGGTTCCGCGCGCTTGGCCTTGGTTTCCTCAGCCCGGTGTGGCGCATGTTGATCGGCGACAACCCGCGCGGCCAGATCGCCGATCTGTGGCGGCTGGCCGGGGTTCCGGTGCTGGCGATTGCGGGTTTCCTCGCACTCTGGGCCACGCTGGCGCCGATGGTGCAAACCTCGCTTGGGGCCATTCCCGGCCCGGCGCAAGTCTGGGAGCAGGCGCAGGTGCTGCATGCCGATTCCCGCGCCGCTGGGGTGAAAGAGGCCGAATTCTACGCCCGTCAGGCCGACAAGAACGCCGAACTGGTGGCGGCGGGCAAGGCGGATGAGGTGAAGGACCGCGCCTATACCGGCAAGCCTACCTATTACGCACAAATTGCCACCTCGATCAAAACCGTGTTCTTCGGCTTTCTGATCGCCACGGCCATCGCGGTGCCGCTGGGCATCGTGTCGGGCCTTTCGCCGCTGGCCAATGCCGCCATCAACCCGGTGGTGCAGATCTTCAAGCCGGTCTCGCCGCTGGCCTGGCTGCCGATCGTCACAATGGTCGTCTCGGCCCTCTATGCGGGCGGCGATGGCGGCATGTCGAAAAGCTTTCTGATCTCGGCAGTGACGGTGACGCTGTGTTCGCTGTGGCCGACGCTGATCAACACCGCGCTGGGCGTCGCCTCGATCGACAAGGATCTGGTCAATGTGGGCCGTGTGCTGAAGCTTGGCCCGTGGAAAAAGATCACCCGGCTGGTACTGCCTTCAGCGCTGCCGCTGATCTTCACCGGGTTGCGCCTGTCGCTGGGCGTGGGCTGGATGGTGCTGATCGCCGCCGAGATGCTGGCGCAGAACCCCGGTCTGGGCAAGTTCGTCTGGGATGAATTCCAGAACGGATCCGAGCAAAGCCTCGCGCGCATCATGGTGGCGGTGCTGACCATCGGCATCATCGGCTTCCTGCTCGACCGGGTGATGTTCGCGCTGCAATCCGCCTTCACCTTTTCAGCAAACCGGTGAGCGCCATGGCAATCCTTGAACTCGATATGGTTTCCAAAGGCTATGGCGATACGCCGGTGCTGAAAAACCTGAGCCTTGCGGTGGAGGAAGGCGAATTTCTGGCGATCCTCGGCTTTTCCGGCACCGGCAAGACCACGCTGATGAACCTGATGGCCGGGCTGGTGCTGCCCGACCGGGGCGAGCTGCGCTTTCGCGGCAAGCCGGTCACCGGGCCGGGGCCGGAACGCGGGCTGGTGTTCCAGTCCTATGCGCTGATGCCCTGGCTGACGGTGGCGGGCAATATCGGTCTGGCGGTCGATGCGGTGCATGGCCACAAGCCAAAGGCCGAACGCGCGGCGCTGGTGACGCGCTACATCCAGATGGTCGGGCTGGCCCATGCCGCCGACCGTCGCCCGGCAGAGCTTTCAGGCGGGATGCGGCAGCGGGTGGCGGTGGCGCGCGCGCTGGCGATGCAGCCCGATGTGCTGCTGATGGACGAGCCGCTGTCGGCGCTGGACGCGCTGACCCGCGCCAATGTTGCCGCCGAAATCGAGGCGATCTGGGCGGCGGACAAGCGCACCGTCGTGTTGATCACCAATGATGTGGACGAGGCGCTGGTTCTGGCCGACCGCATCCTGTGCCTGAACCCCGATGGCAGCCTTGGCGCGGCCTTTCCGGTCGATCTGCCCCGCCCGCGCAACCGTAGCGTGATGACCGAGGACGCACATTTCAAGGTGCTGCGCGCCGAGGTGACGGCCTATCTGATGGATGTGGGCATTGCCGCCAAACTGCCCGAAACCCGCAGCCTGCCCAATGTCACCCCGCGCCATGCCATGCCCAAGGCCTATGCGCAGGCGGCCAAAAGCTTCACCGATGACCGCTATCTGCACTATTCGCAGCTGCACAAGATCTATGCCACGCCGAAAGGCCCGCTGACCGTGGTGGAGGATTTCAGCCTCACCCTGAAAAAGGGCGAGTTCGTCAGCCTGATCGGCCATTCCGGCTGCGGCAAATCCACCGTGCTGACGATGACGGCGGGGCTGAACAGCATTTCCAAGGGCGCGATCAAGCTGGACGGGGTGCATGTGGAAGGCGCAGACCCCGAACGTGCCGTGGTGTTCCAGTCGCCCAACCTGTTCCCCTGGCTGACCGCCAAGGAGAATGTGGCGATCGGGGTGGACAAGGTCTACCCCAAGGCCAGCCAGGCCGAACGGCAAGAGGTGGTGGAATATTATCTGGAGCGGGTGGGCCTCGCCGATGCGATGGACCGCTCTGCCGCAGATATGTCCAACGGCATGCGCCAGCGCGTCGGCATCGCCCGCGCCTTCGCGCTGTCGCCCAAGCTGCTGCTGCTGGATGAACCCTTCGGCATGCTGGACAGCCTGACCCGCTGGGAATTGCAGGAAGTGCTGATGGAAGTGTGGTCGCGCACCAAGGTGACCGCCGTCTGCGTCACGCATGATGTGGATGAGGCGATCCTGCTGGCCGACCGCGTGGTGATGATGACCAACGGCCCGCGCGCCACCATCGGCAAGATCACCGAGGTGAACCTGCCGCGCCCGCGCAGCCGCAAAGACCTGCAAAACCATGCGGACTATTACCATTACCGGGCCGAAGTGCTGGAATTCCTTGCGGAATATGAGCATGGCGCCAAAAAGAAGGATGCTGCGTGATGATCCCTGGCACAGCCGAACGCAAAACCGAGAAACTTGTCGTCATCGGGGCCGGCATGGCCTCAGGCCGGGTTCTGGAACATCTGATGACCGAGGCGCCGGGCGCCTTTGACGTGACCCTGTTCAATGCCGAACCGCGCGGCAATTACAACCGCATCATGCTGTCGCCCGTGCTGTCGGGCGAAAAGACCTATGCCGAGATCGTGACCCATGATGACGACTGGTATGCGCAGCAGGGCATCGACTGCCGCTTTGGCGAAAGCATCGTCAAGATCGACCGCGCCAACAAGGTGGTCTATTCCAACGCGGGTGGCGTGCCCTATGACAAGCTGGTGATCGCCACCGGCTCGGCCCCCTTCATCATCCCGGTGCCGGGCAAGGATCTGCCCGGCGTTGTCAGCTACCGCGACCTTGACGATACGAACACGATGATCGCCGCCGCCCGACCGGGTGCGCAGGCGGTTGTCATTGGCGGCGGGCTTCTGGGGCTGGAAGCCGCTGCCGGGCTGGCGCTCCGGGGCATGGAGGTCACGGTGATCCATCTGATGGGTCATCTGATGGAGCGCCAGCTGGATCCTTCGGCGGGTTACCTTTTGCAAAAGGCGCTGGAAGCACGCGGCATCCGCATCCATTGCAAGGGCGCGACCAAGGCCATTCTGGGCACCGACCGGGTGGAGGCGGTGGCGCTGGAGGATGGCACCGTCTACGGCGCCGATCTTGTGGTGATGGCGGTGGGCATCCGCCCGGAAACCCGCATCGCCACCGATGCGCATCTGGAGGTGGCGCGCGGCATCACCGTCGATGATGCGCTGCGCACCTCTGACCCGGCGATCTGGGCGGTGGGCGAATGTGTGGAACATGACAAACAGCTGTTTGGTCTGGTCGCGCCCTTGTACGATCAGGCCAGGGTGGTGGCGGCCTCGCTTCTGGGCCACGAGGCCGCCTTCCGCCCGGTGCAGACGGCCACCAAGCTGAAAGTCACCGGCTGCGATCTGTTCAGCGCCGGGGATTTCGCCGAAGGGCCGGGCCGCGAGGATATCGTGTTCCGCGATCCGGGGCGCGGCGTCTACAAACGGCTGGTGATCGAGGGCGACAGGCTCATCGGCGCGGTGATGTATGGCGATACCGCCGATGGCGGCTGGTTCTTCGGGCTGATCAAGGATGGCACCGATATTTCCGCCATGCGCGACACGCTGATCTTTGGTCCGGCCTTTCAGGGGGGCCCCTCCGCGGACCCTTTGGCAGCCGTTGCAGCCTTGCCGCCTGAGGCGGAAATCTGTGGCTGCAACGGCGTCTGCAAAGGCAAGATCGTCTCGGCCATCGAAGGCGGGGCCACCACATTGGACGCGGTGCGCGCCCAGACCAAGGCCAGTTCATCCTGTGGCACCTGCACCGGACTGGTGGAGCAGGTTCTGGCGGTGACGATGGGCGATGCCTTCGTGCTGCCCACGGCGCAGCCGATGTGCAAATGCACCCGGCACACCCATGAGGATGTGCGGCGGCTGATCAAGGCGCAGGGGCTGAAGTCGATCCCGGCGGTGATGCAGGAACTGGGCTGGACCTCGGTCGGCGGCTGCGCCTCCTGCCGCCCGGCGCTGAACTATTACCTGCTGTCGGACTGGCCGCTGGACTATACCGATGACCGGCAGGCGCGCTTCGTGAACGAACGCAACCACGCCAATATCCAGAAGGACGGCACCTATTCGGTGGTGCCGCGCATGTGGGGCGGTGTCACCACCCCGGACGAGCTGCGCGCGATTGCCGATGCGGCAGACCGCTACAATGTGCCGATGGTCAAGGTGACGGGCGGCCAGAGGATCGACCTGCTGGGCGTCCGCAAAGAGGATCTGCCTGCGATCTGGGCCGATTTCAACGCGGCGGGCATGGTGTCGGGCCATGCCTATTCCAAAGGGCTGCGCACGGTCAAAACCTGTGTCGGATCCGAATTCTGCCGCTTTGGCACGCAGGACAGCACCGGGCTTGGCATCCGGCTGGAAAAGCACCTCTGGGGATCGTGGACGCCCGCCAAGGTCAAGCTGGGGGTTTCGGGCTGCCCGCGCAACTGCGCCGAGGCCACCTGCAAGGACATCGGCATCGTCTGTGTCGACAGCGGTTATCAGATCAGTGTGGCCGGGGCGGCGGGCATGGATGTGAAGGAAACCGAGTTGCTCTGCACCGTCGCCACCGAAGACGAGGTGATGGAGATCGTGTCGGCCTTTGTGCAGCTTTACCGCGAAAACAGCCGCTACCTGCACCGCATCTACAAATTCGTGGCCAAGACCGGCCTTGACTGGTGCAAGGCGCAGGTCGTCGCGGATCTGGACAACCGCCGCGCCCTCGCCGCCCGGTTCGAGCTGAGCCAATCCGTCTACCGCACCGACCCCTGGGCCGAACATGCCGCGCCGCGCGAACGCGCCAAGTGGCAGCCTTTGGCCGATCTTTCGCTGGAGGCCGCAGAATGACCCGTTATCTGGATATCGGCCCGCTGGACGACATTCCGCGCGAAGGTGCGCGGGTGGTAAAAACCGCGATGGGCTGCGTTGCCGTCTTTCGCACCGCGACCGATGCGGTGTTCGCGCTGGATGACCGCTGCCCGCACAAGGGCGGCCCGCTGTCCGAAGGCATCGTGCATGGCACCTCGGTCACCTGCCCGCTGCATGCCTGGGTGTTCGACATGGGCACCGGCGCCGCACAGGGCGCGGATGAGGGTCAGGTGGCCACCTATGACGTGCGGGTGGAGGCCGGGCGTGTCCTGCTCGACACCAGCCGCATTCTGCGGGAGCGCGCGGCATGACAGATCCGCGCGATGCCGGGCAGACCCTGACCGACGGGCAGACCGGGCGACAGGCGGAAGCCATCCGCACCACCTGCCCCTATTGCGGTGTGGGCTGCGGCGTGCTGGCCCGGCAGACCGCGCAGGGCTGGGAGATCGCGGGCGACCCCGATCACCCGGCCAATATGGGACGGCTCTGCTCCAAAGGTGCCGCGCTGGGCGAAACGCTGGGGCTTGAGGGGCGTCTGCTCGCGCCGCAGATCCATGGGCAAGAGGCCAATTGGGATACGGCGCTGGATCTGGTAGCGGCCAAGTTCCGCGCAGCGATTGACACCCACGGGCCGGATGCGGTGGCCTTCTATGTGTCCGGTCAATTGCTGACCGAGGATTATTATGTCGCCAACAAGCTGATGAAGGGCTTCATCGGCAGCGCCAATATCGACACCAATTCGCGGCTCTGCATGGCATCCTCGGTCGCGGGCCATCGCCGCGCCTTTGGCACCGATACCGTGCCGGGGCTCTATGAGGATCTGGAACAGGCGGATCTGGTGGTGCTGGTCGGCTCCAATCTGGCGTGGTGCCATCCGGTGCTGTTCCAGCGCCTTGTCGCCGCCAAGGCGGCACGGCCCGCGCTGCGGGTGGTGGTGGTCGATCCGCGCCGCACCGCCAGCTGCGATCTGGCCGATCTGCATCTGGCGCTGGCCCCCGGCAGCGATGCCGCCCTGTTCAACGCGTTGCTGGTGCATCTGGCCGACAGCGGCAAGGTGGATGCCGACTTTATAAACAACATCAATGGGTTTGACGCAGCTCTTGAAGCGGCGCGTCAAGAAGATTCCGCCCGCTGCAACCTGCCGCAGGCCGATCTGGAGGCCTTCCTTGCCCTTTGGGCGGGCACGCAGAAGGTGGTGACGGTCTATAGTCAGGGCATCAACCAATCCGCCTCGGGCAGCGACAAGGTGAATGCCATTCTCAACTGCCATCTGGCGACCGGGCGCATTGGTCGGCCCGGCATGGGGCCGTTTTCGGTGACGGGGCAACCCAATGCGATGGGCGGGCGTGAAGTGGGCGGGCTTGCCAATATGCTCGCCTGCCATCTGGAGCTGGAGGTCCCCGCCCACCGCGCCGCCGTGCAGACCTTCTGGGCCGCCCCCGCCATGCCCGAAACACCCGGCCTCAAGGCGGTGGACATGTTCCGCGCGGTCGAGGCCGGAACAATCAAGGCGCTGTGGATCATCTGCACCAACCCCGCCGTGTCGATGCCTGATGCCGATCGGGTGGCGCGGGCGATTGCCTCATGCGATTTTGTGGTGGTCAGCGACATGATGGCTTCGACCGATACCACCCGGCTGGCGCATGTGCTGCTGCCCGCAACTGGCTGGGGAGAAAAGGATGGCACCGTCACCAATTCCGAACGCCGGATCAGCCGCCAGCGCGCGCTGCGCCCCGCCGCAGGGCAGGCAAGGCATGATTGGCAGATCCTGGCCGAGGTTGGCCGCCGCATGGGCTGGGCCGAGGCTTTCGCCTGGGACTATCCGGCCCAGATCTTTGCCGAACATGCAGCACTCTCGGGCATCGCCGGCGCCCTGGGCAGCGATTTCGACATTTCCGACCATGCGGGCATCAGCAGCGCCGGGTTCGACGCGCTGGCACCGTTTCTCTGGCCCGCCAATCCGCGCCAGCGCGGCGGGCGTTTCTTTGCCGAGGGGCGGTTTCACACCGCCGATGGCCGGGCGCGGATGCTGCCGATCACCGCGCGCACGCCGCAGCCCACCGATGCGGCACATCCGTTCCGCCTGAACACCGGCCGGGTGCGCGACCATTGGCATACGATGACGCGGACCGGCCTGTCGGCCCGGCTCAGCCAGCATCTGGCCGAACCCTATCTGGAGATCCATCCCCACGATGCAGCGGCACTGGGCCTTGCCGCCGCCAGCCTTGCCGAAGTGACCAGCCCGCAGGGCCGGGCCGTGCTGCGCGTGCTGATCAGCGACAAGGTGGCCCCCGGCCATCCCTTCGCCCCGATCCACTGGAGCGGCGAAACCGCCCCCACGGGCCGGGTTGATGCGCTGGTGCCCGCGATCACCGATCCGGTGTCGGGCCAGCCCGACAGCAAGGCCGCCGTGGTGGCGATTGCACCCTTTCCGGCGGCCTGGTTCGGCTATGCGGTGACCGCGCAGGATCTACGCCCCGATTGCGCCTATTGGGCGCGGGCCACGCTGGGCCATGGCGGGTGGCGCTACGAACTGGCGGGCACCCATTGCCCCGACGATTGGGGCCGCGAGGCCCGCCGCCTGCTGTCGGTGCCCGACAGTGCGGCGATGCAGGCCTATAGCGACCCGGCGCGCGGCCAGCATCGCATGGTCTTTACCGAGACAGGCCGCCTGATCGCCGCGCTGTTCATCGACCGCCAGCCGGTTGCCGTGGCGCGCGACCACCTTGCCAGCCTGATCGGGGCCGAACCCGAGCGTGATGCGCTGGCAGGCCGCCCTGCCGCAGATCGCCCCGATCCGGGGGCCACGGTCTGCGCCTGTTTCAACGTGGGGGTCAATACGCTGGCCCGCGCCATTGCCGAACAGGGGCTGCTCAGCGTCGAGGCCATCGGTGACGCACTGAAAGCTGGCACGAATTGCGGCTCCTGCCGCCCCGAAATCAAGGCGCTGATCGCCCGCCACAGCCCCGCAATGAAGGAGGCCGCCGAATGAGCCTGCTGCCCGATCCACACCGCCTGCACGCCGGGGCCAGCCCGCGCGGCACGCTCAGCCTTGTGGGCGCAGGCCCCGGTGCCGCCGATCTGCTGACCCGGCGCGCGCTGGACCGGATCGCCCGCGCCGATCTGGTGCTGCATGACCGGCTGATCGACCCGGAGGTTCTGGCGCTGATCCCGCCTGCCGCTCGCCGGATCGACGTGGGCAAGGCGGTCGGGGCCAATGCCTGGCCGCAGGCGCGGATTGATGCGCTGATCGTGGCCGAGGCGCTGGCCGGGGCGCGAGTGGTGCGGCTGAAATCCGGGGATCCGTCGATCTTTGGCCGCGCCGCCGAAGAAATCGCCGCAGCACAGGCCGCAGGCATCCCGGTTGACATCGTGCCGGGCATCACCGCCGCTTCGGCTGCCGCCGCCAGCCTGTTGCAGCCGCTGACCGAACGGGGCCGGTTCGACCGGCTGGTGCTGGCCACCGCCACCGATGCGGCGGGTGGGCTGACGGCGCGGCTGACCGCCAGCATCGTGCCCGGCACGCAGCTTGTGCTGTATATGGCGATGCAGCATCTGGCCGAGATCGAACAGGCGCTGCTGGCGCATGGGCTGCCCGCCGACATCCCGATCACTCTTGTCGCGCGCTGCGGCACCGCCCAGGAAGCGCGGCTGGCGACGCCCTTGGCCGGTCTGGCCCGCGCCGCGCGCCACGCGGGCCTGCGCAACCCGGCGGTGATCTTCGTGCCGGTGCCGAAAGCCGGGGCCGCGCTGTGGCCTCAGCCCCCCGCCCGGCAGGAAATGCACGCCTGACCGCGCAGGCCGCGCTTGCCGCCCCTATCCGGCTCGTCTAATCAGGGAGGACAGCGAAAGGCAGGCCCCATGCGAATTCTGATCACCAATGACGATGGCATCAATGCGCCGGGGCTGGAGGTGCTGACCGAAATCGCCACGGCGATTGCCGGGCCGGAGGGCGAGGTCTGGACCGTCGCCCCCGCCTTTGAACAATCGGGGGTGGGTCATTGCATCAGCTATACGCATCCGATGATGATCGCCAAGCTTGGACCCAACCGCTATGCCGCCGAGGGCAGCCCGGCCGATTGCGTGCTGGCCGCCCTTTATGACGTGCTGCAGGGCGCCAAACCCGATCTGGTGCTGTCAGGGGTGAACCGTGGCAACAACTCTGCCGAAAACGCCCTCTATTCCGGTACCATCGGCGGCGCGATGGAGGCGGCGCTGCAGGGCATCCCGGCCATTGCGCTGTCGCAATTCATGGGGCCGCAGACCAGCGAGCTGGCCGACCCGTTCGAGGCGGCGCGTGTGCATGGCACCGCCGTGGTGCGCGCGCTGCTCGACAAGGGCCTGTGGCAGGCCGAGGCCGATTACCGGATTTTCTACAATGTGAATTTCCCGCCCGTGGCCGCCGCCGAGGTCAAAGGCAGCAAGGTGGCCGCGCAGGGCTTTCGCCGCGACACCAGTTTTTCCGCCGATCCGCATATATCGCCCTCGGGCAAGCGGTTCCTGTGGATCAAGGGCGGGCCACAGCACGCGCCCACCCTGCCCGGCACCGATGCCGCCGTGAACCTTGACGGTTATATTTCCATCACGCCGATGCGCGCCGATCTGACGGCGCATGATGTGCTGGCAGACCTCGCGGTGCGGCTGGCATGACAACAGGAGCGCCGGATCACGAGGACGACCCGGCGGAACGCAAGATGCGGTTTCTTTTTGCCTTGCGCTCGCGTGGCGTGACCGACAGCCGGGTTCTGTCCGCGATGGAGCGGACGGACCGGGGCCGGTTTGTCAAAGGCCTGTTCGCGGATCGCGCCTATGAGGATATGCCGCTGCCGATCTCGTGCGGCCAGACCATCAGCCAGCCTTCGGTGGTAGGGCTGATGACGCAGGCGCTGGATGTGCAGCCGCGCGATGTGGTGCTGGAGGTGGGCACCGGATCGGGCTATCAGGCCGCGATCCTCAGCCATCTGGCGCGGCGCGTCTATACGGTGGACCGCCACCGCCGCCTTGTGCGCGAAGCGGTGGCGCTGTTTCGTGACCTGAACCTGATGAACATCACCGCGCTGTCGGCGGATGGCAGCTTCGGCCTGCCTGATCAGGCCCCATTCGACCGTATTCTGGTGACTGCCGCCGCCGAGGATCCGCCCGGCCCGCTCCTGGCGCAACTTAAGGTCGGCGGCATCATGGTGCTGCCGGTCGGCCAATCCGATGCGGTGCAAAGCCTGATCAAGGTCACCCGGCGCGAACGCGGCTTCGATTATGACGAGTTGCGCCCGGTGCGCTTTGTCCCTCTGGTCGAAGGGCTTGCGTCAGAGTAATATCTGCGCACAAGATACGGCGTAACATGATGCGACCCGGATCAACCGGGCATTGGCGAGGCTGAGCAATGCGATTGACCGCACCTTCCCCTGCAACCCTTCTTCGCGCCTTCGGGCTGACCACCGCGCTTGGCGCGCTGTCGGCCTGCGGCGGGCAACCCTTTGACTGGGATCTGCGCCCCGGCGGGCTGAACACCCGCGAGGCGGCGCTGGCCGCCACCGCAAGCCGCCCCGCCCCGGATGCGCGCGGTGTGATCTCTTATCCCGGCTATCAGGTCGCCGTGGCGCGGCGCGGCGATACCGTCAGCAGCCTTGCGGCGCGGGTCGGCACCGATGCGGGCGAACTGGCGCGCTACAATGCCGTGCAGCCCGGCGATCCCCTGCGCGAGGGCGAGGTGATCGCGCTGCCCCGTCGCGTGGCCACCGCAGGGGTTGCGGCCGCCGCACCGGGCACCGGGGCGATCATCGGCGCACCGATCCAGTCGGGCGCGATTGACGTGGGCACCATCGCTTCTTCTGCCATCAACAAGGCCGCCCCGGCAGGCACGGCCGGTGCCGCCGCGCCGACCGGCTGGCAAAAGGGCCCCGAGGCCAATTCGCAGGCGGCCGGCGTCGAACCGGCGCGCCATCAGGTGCAGCGCGGCGAAACCGCCTTCACCATTGCCCGCGCCTATAATGTCACCGCCAAGGCGCTGGCCGACTGGAACGGGCTCGATGCCAATCTGACGGTGCGCGAAGGCCAGTATCTGATGATCCCGGTGGCACAGGCGCAGGCCGCCCCTGCCGCCGCAGCCCCCGTGCCGGTGACGGCACCGGGCGCAGGCTCGCCGACGCCGGTGCCGCCCTCGGCCTCCAAACCGCTGCCCGCGCAGGACGAAGCCCCGGTGGCGCAGAAACCCGCCGCCGCGAAACCCGGTGCGGCGGCCCAGCCCGCCAAACCCGCCGCGCCGCCGGTGGCCGATCTCGGCGCCACCCGCACCGCCGCCTCCTCGTCGAAACTGGCGATGCCGGTCGGCGGTCAGATCATCCGCGGCTATGCCAAGGGCAAGAACGAAGGCATCGACATCGGGGCCGCTGCCGGGGCGGGCGTCGCCGCTGCCGCCGATGGCACCGTGGCCGCGATCACCAAGAACACCGATGGCGTGCCGATCCTGGTGATCCGCCACGCCGACAACCTGCTGACGGTCTATGGTGGCATCGACGCCATCACCGTCGCCAAGGGGGCCACGGTGAAACGCGGGCAGGCCATTGCCAAGGTGCGTGCAGGCAGCCCCGCCTTCCTGCATTTCGAGGTTCGCAAGGGCTTCGATTCCGTCGATCCGGCAGGCTATCTGCAATAAGGCCGGGCGGCCCCTCACAGACAGAAAGGCCGGGCACTTGCCCGGCCTTTTTATTGCCCCCGCCTGTCATGGGTCCACGGCAGTCGGCCCGAGGGGGCTCGATGCCCCCGAGAGCCGGGCCCCGTTGCGGTCAGGCCAGCGCGACACCCTGGCGCGCCGCCAGATCGGTGAAGAACTGCCAGGCCACCCGGCCCGAGCGTGCGCCGCGCGTCGCCTGCCACTCGATCGCCTCGGCCCGCAGCACATCCGCCGCCACCTGCACGCCGTAAGCGGCGCAATAGCCATCAATCATCGCCAGATATTCATCCTGCGAACAGGGGTGGAAGCCCAGCCACAGCCCGAACCGATCCGACAGCGAGACCTTTTCCTCCACCGCTTCCGACGGGTTGATGGCGCTGGACCGCTCGTTCTCGATCATATCGCGCGGCATCAGATGCCTGCGGTTCGAAGTGGCATAGAGCACCACATTCTCCGGTCGGCCTTCGATGCCGCCATCCAGCACCGCCTTCAGGCTTTTGTAATGCTGGTCATCATGGCTGAACGACAGATCATCGCAAAACAGCACGAAACGGGCCGGAGCGGCCTGCAGATGCTTCAGCAACCGCCCGACCGAGGGCAGATCCTCGCGCGCCAGTTCCACCAGCTTCAAATCGAGCCCGCGTGCCCGCACCGCCGCATGCACGGCTTTCACCAGACTGGATTTGCCCATGCCACGCGCGCCCCAGAGCAGGGCATTGTTGGCGGGCAGGCCCTTGGCGAAATGCAGGGTGTTTTCAAACAGCGTATCGCGCGACCGGTTCACCCCCACCAACAGCTCCAGCGCCACCCGCGAGACTTTCGCCACCGGATCGAGCCGGTCGGGGTTGGTGTGCCAGACGAAGGCCTCCGCGCCGGAAAACTCCGGCGCGGGATGGGCGGGCGGAGCCAGACGCTCCAGCGCCTCGGCAATCCGGGTCAGGGCGTCGCTGGGCAGGCTGTCAAAGCTCATTTATGCGCTCCTGCATCCGCGTCGGCTTCGTCTTCATCCTCGTCCACCCACAGGCCCTCGGCGCGCAGCGCGGCCTCGCGTTTCTTTTCGATCCGCGCGATCAGGAAGATCGACACTTCATACAGCGGATAGATGGCGGCAAAGAGGATGATCTGGCTCATCATGTCGGGGGGGGTGACCACCGCCGCCACGATCAGGATCAGCACGACCGCATATTTGCGCATCGCCTTCAGACCCTTGGACGAGATCAGTCCGGCCTTGCCCATCAGCGTCAGCAGCACCGGCAGCTGGAAACACAGTCCGAAGGCCATCACGAAACTGGTGGTCAGCGCCAGATATTGCTCCATCGAGCCTTGGAATAGCACCCCCGCCGGCGCGCTGGATACCACCTCGCCCGCCACATCGGCCTCGGTTGCGCCGAAGTTCTGCTGGAAGCCCAGAAAGAAATCAAACGCGATCGGCAGCACGATGTAATAGGAAAACGCCGCGCCCAGCAGGAACATCAGCGGCGAGGCGACGAGGAAGGGCAGGAAGGCATTCTTTTCCGACCGATAAAGGCCGGGAGCCACAAAGCGCCAAAGCTGATAACCGATCACCGGGAAAGACAGCGCAAAGCCACCCATCACCGAAATGCGGATGGCCACGAAGAAGCCCTCCTGCAACTTCACGAGGATCAGCCCGCATTCCTGATTGCGCGCGGCCAGCGCGTCGCAGATCGGCTGGGTCAGGAAGTTGAAGATCGGGTTCCAGACGGTAAAGCACAGGCACATCGCCACCAGAAACGCGCCAAGCGCATAGAGGATGCGATTGCGCAGCTCTGCCAGATGTTCGATCAGCGGCGCGCTGCTGTCTTCGATATTGTCGCTCGTCATGCCTGCTCATGTCCTTCGGGGGCCGCGCCTGCGGGGGCGGGCGCATCGGTCTTGGGCTGGGCCTGCCTTGCGGCCTGCTCTGCCAGACGCGCCGCGCGTTTGGTGGCGACCTCTTCGGCGAGGGCCGTGGTGGCGGGTCCCAGCGGTGCCGCTGCGACCGCCTCGGCGGCCACGGGTGCGGCGGTGGCTGCCGCTCCGGCCGCGATGGTGGCGGCAGCGGTGGGCGGAGCCGCCGGGGCCGCAGGCGCATCGGGGTCCGGCACGGCCGAAGTGCCCGGTTTCGGTTTCAGCGGATCCCAGGCCTCGAATTTGGTGGCGGCGTTTTTAACCGCATCCAGACCCATGCTGCGCGCCGAGGTGGCCTTGCGCAGATCATCTGCCACATCGCGCAGGCCGGTATCATCCGCGGCACTTTCCATCGCCCGCTGAAATTCGCGCGCCATCGACCGCGCCTTGGCGGTAAACCGCCCCAGCGTGCGGAACATTTCCGGCAGGTCTTTCGGTCCGATGACGATAAGCGCCACCACCCCGATGACCATCAGTTCGGTCCAGCCGATATCGAACATCTTTCAGGTGCCTCCGGGCGTGTGCCGTGCCATCCCCTTTGGGGGATCAGACCTTGTCTTTTTCGGGGGTCGGCGTCACGTCGCGCAGCGCGGCATCGGTGCGTTCGATTTCGGCGGTCTCTTCCTTGACGCCTTTCTTGAAGGCATTGATGCCCTTGCCGACTTCGCCCATCAGCGAGCTGACCTTGCCCTTGCCAAACAGCACGAGCACGACGACACCGATCAGAAGCAGGCCGGGAAGGCCGATATTGTTGAGCATGGCAGTTCTCCTTGCACGCCCGGTTCGGGGGCCGATTGCAGTTGATCCGGCAGTGCGATGCGCCGGTGACTGATGTTGTGTCGCGCAAAGCGGGCGGCGTTACCAGAGGCTTTGGCGGCACAGCCGCGCGCTGCTGACAGCAAGATGTCAGTTGCCCCGGTTGACGCCCGCCCGGCTTGCGCGCACCCTGCCCGGCATGAGCCGCAATGACCGCCTGTATGATCTGATTCAGCTGCTGCGCGACGGGCGGTTGCACCGCGCGGGCGATCTGGCGGCGCAATTGGGCGTCTCAACCCGCACGATCTGGCGCGATATGGCGGTGCTGGCCGACTCGGGCCTGCCGGTGACGGGCGAACGCGGCGTGGGTTATATCCTGCGCGCGCCGGTGACGCTGCCGCCCTTGATCCTGACCACCGACGAGTTGGTGGCGCTGCAACTGTTCCTGAGCCAGACCTCCGAGGCGGCGGACAGTGACGTGGCGCGCGGGGCGCGCAGTCTGGCGGCAAAGATCTCCGCCGTCCTGCCACAGACCGGGGCCGAGGGCGAGGCGGGCTAAGCTGAGGCGTGGCTGGCGCGCTGCGCCGGAAACACGAAACAGCGGTCACGCCGGATCATCAGCCACAGCACGGTGCCCGGTTTGGGCAAGAACACCCCCGGCACCGAGGCGGTGAGTTTGGCACCTTCGAAATCCATCGCAAATTCCACAAGGCTTTCGCGGCCCAGAAACCGGGCGCGCTGCACCGTGCCACGGGCGGGCGTGCCATCCATCGGCGTCGGATTGGGGCCCCGTCCGGCGCGGTCAAAGTCGATCTTCAGATGCTGGGGACGGATGATGATATCCACCTCGGCCCCATCGGCATGGCCCGGCGTCAGAAACTCGCCAAAGGGTGTTTCGGTCAGCGCCCCGCGCGACACGCCCCGGATCACGTTGATATCGCTGAAAAACGCCGCCGCAGCCTTGTCTGCCGGGCTGTTGTAGACATGATAGGGCGAGCCGCGCTGCACGATGCGCCCGCCGCGCATCAGCGCGATTTCATCGGCCATGCGCAGCGCCTCGTCCGGCTCATGCGTGACCAGCAGCACCGCCGCGCCCTCTTCCTTCAGCACTTCCAGCGTGGTGTCGCGGATGCCGTCGCGCAGGCGGTTGTCGAGGCCGGAAAACGGCTCGTCCATCAGCATGATACGCGGGCGCGGGGCCAGCGCCCGTGCCAGCGCCACCCGTTGCTGTTCCCCACCCGAAAGCTGATGCGGATGTTTGTCGCCATAGCCGGAGAGGTTCACCCGCTCCAGCAATTCGCCGATGCGGGCGCTGCGGGCGGCCCGGTCGGCCTTCAGCCCGAAGCCCACATTCTGCGCCACCGTCAGATGCGGAAACAACGCGAAGTCCTGAAACATCAGGCCAATGCCCCGCGCCTCGGGCGGCAGGGCGGTGACGGGGCCAAACACTTCGGCCCCGTCGATCAGGATCTGGCCGTCATCCGGCGTTTCGACCCCGGCAATCATGCGCAGCGTGGTGGATTTGCCGCAGCCCGAAGGGCCGAGCAGGCAGGTCACCTGCCCTGGCGCGATGGTCAGGCTGACCGCATCCACCACCGCCCGCCCGCCAAAGCGGCGGGTCAGCGACCGGGTTTCCAGACGGGCGGGCGTGTTGGGCACGGGCTATCCCTAGAGAATTGATCGGGTATCTGCCTAACAGCCCGCAGAGGCAGAGACAAGCACCGCACCGGCCCGCGCCGCCGCTGCGGTGCGCCCGGTCACAGCGTTGCGTTGGTGGCACCACCATCCAGCAGGATGTTCTGCCCGACAATGAACCCGGCATGGGCCGAACACAGGAACGCACAAGCCGCGCCGAATTCAGCCGAGGTGCCATAGCGCCGCGCCGGAATGGTCGCCATGCGCTGCGTGCGCGCCGCATCCATGCTGATGCCCTGCGCCTTGACCACACCGCCATCCAGCGCCGTGGCGCGATCCGTGTCATGGATGCCGGGCAGCAGGTTGTTGATGGTCACGCCGAACGGGGCCACCTGCCGCGAGGTGCCCGCCACATAGCCGGTCAGCCCGGTGCGCGCGGCATTGGACAGGCCGAGCTGGGCAATGGGCGCCTTGACCGATTGCGAGGTGATATTGACCACCCTTCCCCAGCCCCGGTCGATCATGCCGGGCAACAGCGCCGTCATCAGCGCGATCGGCGTCAGCATATTGGCATCCAGCGCGCGGATGAAATCATCGCGCGTCCAGTCGCTCCACATCCCCGGCGGCGGACCACCGGCATTGGTGACCAGAATATCCACCGCGCCTGCCGCCGCCAGCACCTCGGCCCGGCCCGCATCGGTGGTGACATCCGCCGCGACCGTGGTCACACGCACGCCATGCGCCGCCCGGATCTCTGCCGCCGCCGCCTCCAGCGCCTCGGCGCCGCGCGCGTTCATCACCAGATCGACACCGGCTTCGGCCAGCGCCTCGGCGCAGCCCCGGCCCAAGCCTTTGGACGATGCGCAGACCAGCGCCGTCTTTCCCCGAATCCACAGATCCATGCCCGTTCTCCCGTTTGCGTTTGACCAAGCCTAGACCAGCGCGCCGCGGGTTTGAAGGCCGCGTTATGGCCGCTGTCTTTCTGGCGCTGCTGACGCTTCTGTGTCCAACTCTGCGCCGCGATGCCCGAATTTTGCTTCATTGCCGTGATGTTATGTGCCAAAGACACGGGCGCGGCAGGATCGGGATGGCCTGCCCGCGCGTTTTCGTCCCTCCATCCGATGAACGGCCCCGCCCCATGACGGACAGTCGCACCCCTTATGATCTACCCGGACAGGCCTGCATGGTTTTCCCTGCGGATGCCGTTTACGTGGCGGCTGGGGCCAATGTAGGCGACAGCCTGAGCGCGCCCGCCGAGGTCTGCCCCGGCGACATCTACGAGCTGGAACGCGGACAAGAGGCGCTGCGGCTGGTGGTCGCGCGCGAAGCCGGGGCGCAGCATGTCGCCGCCGGTTCGGCCATCGGCACGCCCGGCGATGTGGTCGATCTGCTGGGGCGCTATACGCTGATGGGTGATGACGGCAACCGGGTCGAATTGCTGGTTCTGGCGCTGCATGGCACGGCGGCGGGCATCTATGCCCTGCCCATGTCCCCCATGGGCGCGGGCATCGAATATGCGCTGGTCAAGGTGGAAGATGCGCCCGAAGCCGCGCCGTTGTCGGATCTGCTCTGCGTCAGCTTCGCGCGTGGCACGCTGATCACCATGGCCGATGGCACCCAGCGCGGGATCGAGACTCTGGCGCAGGGCGACAGGGTGCTGACCCGCGATCACGGCCCCCAGCCGGTGCGCTGGGTTGGCCATGCCACGCTGCGGGCGGTCGGGGCCTTTGCCCCGGTGGTGATCAGTGCCGGGGCCATGGGCAATGCGGGCGATCTGATCATCAGCCAGCACCACCGCATGTTCCTCTATCAGCGCAACCGCGCCAAGGGCGTACCCACCTCTGAAGTGCTGGTGCAGGCCAAACATCTGGTGAATGGCGAGACGATCTTTCTACGCGAAGGCGCTTATGTCGATTACTTCAGTCTGGTGTTTGACCGGCACGAGATCATCTATGCCGAGGGCATCCCCGCCGAAAGCTTGATGGTGACAGAGGCCACGCTGTCGCGCCTGCCGGTCGAGCTGTCAGCCGAGGTCAAGGCGCAGTTCCCGGGGCTGAGCCAGCATCAGCATTTCGGCACCGAGGCCGGGCGGCAGATGCTTGACCTGCTGACCCCCTCGGCGCAGGTTGGGCCAAAGGCGAAGGCGCGGCCCAAGGCCTGACGCCCGCGCGACTTTTTGCCGGAAGGAACCGCCATGATCCAGGGCTTGTGGCACGCGCTGATCGGGATCTGCCTGCTGGCCAGCCCGGCCTTGGCGCAGGAGCTGGTCGAGGTGTCCGACATTCCGGCCACGGTCAGCGCCGATCTGGCCGCCCCCGACACGCCCGATTATGTGCGCGCCTGGTCAGGCGATCTGACCGGCGATGGTCTGGCTGATCTGCTGGTGCAGGCTGCCTACCCGATGGGCGGGGGCAATGCCGCCATGCTGGCGCATGTGATCTATCAAGCCGAAGGCACCGGCTTTACCCGCCTGCGGGAGATGACCTTGCCGCAGGGCATCAAATCCGCCCGTCGCGAGGGCACCGACCTTGTGGTGACGATGTTCCGCTATCTGCCCGAGGATCCGCATTGCTGCCCCTCGGGTGAGGATGATCTGCGCCTGCCGCTGTGACGCTGCCATGGTTACAGTCTGTGGACTGGCGCGCGCCTTTGCGGTAAACGCCCGCCATGCTTGACAACCGCCCCACCCTCCCGCCCGAAATCGCCCGCCGCCGGACCTTCGCGATCATCGCGCACCCGGACGCCGGCAAAACGACGCTGACCGAAAAGTTCCTGCTGTTCGGCGGGGCGATCCAGATGGCCGGGCAGGTGCGCGCCAAGGGCGAAGCGCGGCGCACCCGCTCCGACTTCATCAAGATGGAGCAGGAGCGCGGGATCTCGGTCTCGGCCAGCGCCATGTCCTTCGATTTCCGCGAATACCGCTTCAATCTGGTGGATACGCCCGGCCACTCGGATTTCTCCGAGGATACCTACCGCACGCTGACGGCTGTGGATGCGGCGGTGATGGTGATCGACGGGGCGAAGGGCGTGGAAAGCCAGACCCGCAAACTGTTCGAGGTCTGCCGCCTGCGCGATCTGCCGATCCTGACCTTCTGCAACAAGATGGACCGCGAGGCCCGTGACACCTTTGAAATCATTGACGAGATTCAGGAAAACCTCGCCATTGACGTGTCGCCCGCAAGCTGGCCCATCGGATCGGGGCGCGAGTTTCTGGGCTGCTATGACATTCTGAACGACCGGCTGGAGCTGATGGACCGCGCCGACCGCAACCGCGTGGCCGAAACCATCCAGATCAACGGGCTGGACGATCCCAAACTGGCTGAACATGTGCCCGCCGCGATGCTGGCAAAGCTGCGCGAAGAGCTGGAGATGGCGCGCGAGCTGCTGCCCGCCTTTGACCGCGCGGCGCTGCTCAACGGTTCGATGACACCGATCTGGTTCGGCTCGGCCATCAACTCTTTCGGGGTGAAAGAGCTGATGGACGGCATCGGCAAATTCGGCCCCGAACCGCAGCCGCAGCCCACCGCCAGCCGCAAGGTGGCCCCCGAAGAATCCGCCGTGACCGGCGTGGTGTTCAAGGTTCAGGCCAATATGGACCCGAAGCACCGCGACCGCGTGGCCTTTGTGCGCCTCGCCTCGGGGCATTTTGAACGCGGCATGAAACTGACCCATGTGCGCACCAAAAAGCCGATGGCGATTGCCAACCCGGTGATGTTTCTGGCCGCCGACCGCGAACTGGCCGAAGAGGCCTGGGCCGGGGATATCATCGGCATTCCCAACCACGGGCAATTGCGCATCGGCGATGCGCTGACCGAGGGCGAGGCGCTGCGCTTTACCGGCATCCCGTCCTTTGCGCCGGAACTGCTGCAAGGCGTGCGGGCGGGCGATCCGATGAAGGCCAAACATCTGGAAAAGGCGCTGATGCAATTCGCCGAAGAAGGTGCGGCCAAGGTGTTCAAACCGATGATCGGCTCCGGCTTCATCGTGGGCGTGGTGGGCGCACTGCAATTCGAGGTGCTGGCCAGCCGGATCGAGCAGGAATACAGCCTGCCCGTGCGGTTCGAGCCGTCGCAATTCACCTCGGCGCGCTGGCTGACCGGGGCGAAGGCGGATGTGGAGAAATTCGTCAACGTCAACAAGGGCCATGTCGCCTATGACAACGACGGCGATCTGGTCTACCTGACCCGCCTGCGCTGGGACATTGACCGGGTGGAACGCGATCACCCCGAGCTGAAACTGACCGCGACGAAAGAGATGATGGTGTAAGCACGACAGGGGCAGCACAGCTTGCGCACCGCCAGCTGCTGCCCCCAGCCGTCACTAAATCCGCACAGGAAAACCGCGCCGTCTTTGAAACCGCGCGCGCAAAGTCGCATTTTCAGCCTGTCAAGCCTAGCACAAAGCGGGCAAGGCGCATAGGTCTTGCCCCTGTTGGCGGATCCGGGTGACAGTGGCCGCAGAGTGTTGGAGCCCGCAGAGCGTTGGAGGAAGCATGACGGCACCGCGCGCCTTTCTGGTTGGCACGGCAAAGAACGAAGGGCCGTTCATTCTGGAATGGGTGGCGCATCACCTTGAGGTGGGCTTCACCGATATTGTCATCTATCAGAACGATTCCGACGATCTGACCCATGAAATCCTGTCGCTGTTGCAGGCGATGGGGGTGATCCAGTATTTCGTGAACCATGCCGGGCGCGGTGGCCATCAGGTGCGCGCCTATGCCCGTGCCGGGGCCCTGCCCGAATACAAGGCCGCCGCTTGGGCGATGGCGTTGGATCTGGATGAGTTTCTGGTGGTCAAGACCGGCGATGGCCGTCTGGCGGATTTCGTCGCCGCCGCCCCCGAAAGCGATCTGATGCAGGTCAACTGGCGGCTGTTCGGATCCTCGGGCAAGCGGCTGCAAAGCTTTCGCATGCAGACAGAGCGTTTCACCATGGCCGACTATCTGATGGAGGATAACGAAAGCTTCAACGCCTATAAATGCCTGTTCCGTCCGGCCCATTATGTGCGCCCGGGCATCCACCGCCCGCAACTGCCCAAGGGATCGACCTTCACGCCGCGCGTGACCAATGGCTCTGGCCTGCTGCCAGAGCAATACAAGGTAAAGAATTACAACTCCACCGATCCGGGTGGGCAGCGGCTGGCGCAGATCAACCATTACATCGTGCGCGATCTGGACACGTTTCTGGTCAAAACACGGCGCGGTTCGGCGCATCAGGACGACCGCGAGGTCGGGCTGAAATACTGGGCGCTGCGCAACCGCAACTTTGTGCGCGATGACAGCATGCAGCCCTGGCTGCCCCGCATGTTCGACCGGATCCGCGCGCTGGACGCGGCCTCCAAGGGCAAGCTGATGCGGCTCAGACGGCAGAGCATCGGGTTGCACAAGGAAAAGTTCGTGATTCTGATGGAAGACGCCGAAGCCCGGCTTTTGCGCCGCGATTGCCTGAAATTCGAGGGAAATGTGCCGCTTGTCGGCAGTTACAAGGATTACCTTGATCCCTGACGCCGGGCGCTTGCTTGACTCGCGGCCATATTTCGGGTAACCGGCAACAGGCTGATACAGCCATGATGCCGGGGCGCCCGGACAACTTGCGTCCCTTCTTATCTCCTGCGGGCCGATCCCGCTGTGACAGGACGTAAATGACCAAGTTCTCCGACCTCGCGCTGGACCCGCGCGTATTGCAAGCCGTAGCGGAAGCCGGCTATGAAACTCCGACCCCCATTCAGGCGCAGGCGATCCCTCATGCCTTGCAGGGCCGCGATGTGCTGGGTATTGCCCAGACCGGCACCGGCAAGACAGCGAGCTTCACGCTGCCGATGATCACCCTGCTCGGGCAGGGCCGAGCCAAGGCGCGGATGCCGCGCAGCCTCGTGCTGGCCCCCACCCGCGAACTGGCAGCACAGGTGGCCGAAAACTTCGACACCTATGCCAAACACACCAAACTGACCAAGGCGCTGCTGATCGGCGGCGTGGCGTTTGGTGAACAGGACAAGCTGATCGACCGTGGCGTCGATGTGCTGATCGCGACCCCGGGCCGCCTGCTCGACCATCACGAACGCGGCAAGCTGTTGCTGACCGGCGTGCAGATCATGGTGGTGGACGAGGCAGACCGGATGCTCGACATGGGGTTCATCCCCGACATCGAACGCATCTTCAGCCTGACGCCGTTCACCCGGCAGACCTTCTTCTTCTCGGCCACCATGGCGCCCGAGATCGAGCGGATCACCAATACCTTCCTGTCGAACCCGGTGAAGATCGAAGTGGCGCGCCAGTCGACCACCTCGGAAACCATCGAACAGCAGCTGATCCAGATCACGCCCTCGCGCAAGGATCGCAGCTTTGCCGACAAGCGCGCCGTGCTGCGCGCGCTGATCAAGCAGGAAGGCGAAGCCTGCACCAACGCCATCATCTTCTGCAACCGCAAGATGGATGTCGATGTGGTGTCCAAGTCGTTGAAAGCGCATGGTTTCAACGCCTCGCCGATCCATGGCGATCTGGATCAATCGGTCCGCACCAAGACGCTGGATGGCTTCCGCGATGGCTCGGTTCACCTGCTGGTGGCTTCGGATGTCGCGGCGCGTGGCCTTGATATTCCGGCGGTCAGCCATGTCTTCAACTTCGATGTGCCCTCGCATCCCGAAGATTACGTGCACCGCATCGGTCGCACCGGCCGGGCCGGGCGCAAGGGCAAGGCCTATACCATCGCCACGCCCTTTGATGACAAATATCTGGCGAATATCGAAGCGCTGGTGAAACAGCCGATCCCGCGCGGTGTGCTGCCCGAAGGCTTCACCCTGCCGGAACCGGGTGCCAAACCCGAGCGCCCCGAGCGCAAGGACGAGCGCGGGCCGAAAAACAGCCGCTCCAGATCCGGTCGCGATGATCGCAAACCGAAGGAAGAGCCGCAGGCCGCAACCGCCCCCGTCGCCGTTGCCGCAGCCCCGGCCCCCCGCAAGGAAGAGCCGCGCCGCGACGATCGGAAAGACGACCGCCGCGAGGACCGCAAGGATGACCGCCGTGACGAGCGTCGCGACTCGCCGCGCCCTGCCCCGCATGGCGCTGTGGCGCATCACGGCACCGGCCATCACGGCCATCACCACGCCGCCCCCTCGGGCGAGCGCCGCGATTACCGCAACCGGAACGACCGCGATGACCGTGTGGTGGGCATGGGCGACCATGTGCCCGACTTCATCCTGCGCAGCTTCAAACTGCGCGAGTCAACCCCGGATGATCTTGAGGTCTCGGCCCCCGAGGCCGAACGCGCCGACGCAGAATAAAAAGAGGCGCCTTCGGGCGCCTTTTTTCATGCCCGCCCTGCCGGGCCTCCCCCATGCAAAAGGGCGCCCGCAGGCGCCCTTTTCTATTGGAAGTCGGGCGATGGTGCGCCTCAGCCTTCGGTCAGGCGGCTGACCACCACGGTGACTTCGGGTTTCTTGCCGATTTCTTCGACGCCGACCTGCCGCACGATCCGGCGGATCGCCTCTTCCAGCTTGTCATCATCGCGCAGCACCTTGGCCGGGGCGGTGCCCAGGAACTCGGTCACTTCGGTTTCCATCATCTCGGCCAGACCCGAGCCGCGCTTGCCCACTTCGGGCAGGCCCATCAGTTCCACCCAGGCATCGCCCAGCGGTTCGTCCTGTTCATCCAGGATCACCGTGACCAGCGTATGCCCGTTCAGCGCCATACGGATCCGGTCGCGCACCACGCCATCCCGCGCGCCGATCAGCACCGAGCCATCCAGATAGATCCGCCCGGTTTCGATGAACTCCGCCACTTCCGGCGCGCCGCCGGTCAGATCCATCATCATGCCATTGGTGGCAATCTCGGCGGCAATGCCGCGCAGCGTGGCCAGACGCGCATGTTCGCGCAGATGGCGGTGTTCGCCATGCATCGGGATCAGCATCGCCGGTTTCAGGATCTCGTGCACCGCTTCCAGATCGGGGCGGTTGGCATGGCCCGAGACGTGATAGCGGCCATTGGTGTCATCCACCACATCCACGCCCATTTCCGAGAAGCTGTTCATGATGCGCAGCACATCGCGTTCATTGCCCGGAATGATCTTGGACGAGAACAGGAACAGATCGCCCTCTTTCAGCTCCAGCCCCAGATAGCGCCCGCGCGACAGTTGCGCAGTGGCCGCGCGGCGTTCCCCCTGTGATCCGGTGACGATCAGCATCAGATTGCCGCGCGGCACTTCCAGCGCCGCCTCGGACGGGATGGTCGGCGGCATGCCGGTCAGAACGCCGGTTTCCGTCGCCACCTTCACCATGCGCTGCATCGCGCGGCCCAGCAGACAGACCGAGCGCCCCGCCGCCCGGCCCGCTTCAGCCAGGGTCTTCAGACGCGCCACGTTGGAGGCAAAGGTGGTTGCCACCACCATGCCGCCCGCATTGGCGATCAGCCCATGCAGCGGATCGGCCAGCGTCGATTCCGACCGGCCCGCATGCAGCGAGAACACATTGGTGCTGTCGCACATCAGCGCTTTCACCGGACGTTCCGCCGCAATCTCGCGGAACAGCGCCGGGTTCCAGCCCTCGCCCACGATCGGGGTTTCATCCAGCTTGAAATCGCCGCTGTGCACGATCCGCCCCGCAGGCGTGTCAATGATCAGCGCCGAGCTTTCGGGAATCGAATGGGCCACCGGCACGAACTGCACCTGGAATGGTCCGGCTTCGACCACGGCGGGGCGGGCCTCCACGGTGTTGATCACATCCAGCGGCAGGCCGTATTCTTCGAACTTGAGCCGCCCGATGGCGGCGGTAAAGCGGCGGGCATAGACCTTTTTCTTCAGCTTGGGCCAAAGATGGCTCAGCGCGCCGATATGGTCCTCATGTGCATGGGTGATGAAGATCGCCTCGATCCGGTCAAGGCGCGCCTCCAGCCAGGCAATATCGGCCATGATCAGATCGACACCCGGTGTCGTATCCATATCGGGGAAGGTCACGCCCAGATCGACCACGATCAGGCGTTCGCGGTCTTCGGGACCATAGCCATAAACATAGCAGTTCATGCCGATTTCGCCGGCGCCGCCCAAGGGGAGGTAGATCAGGCGGTTGGTTTTCATTGGGTTTCCAGTTCCTTGTTGTAACGGTGAATGAGGACGAGGCCATGCATGGTCAGATCGTCCTCCACCGAATGAAATAGCTCGGTTCCCTGCTGGAACAGGGGGGCAAGCCCCCCGGTGGCAATGACCTTCATCGGGCGGTCGCGTTCCAGACGGATCTGGCGGACGATGCCTTCAACGAGGCCGATATAGCCCCAATACACGCCAGCCTGCATACAGGCCACAGTATTCGTGCCGATGGCGGTCAGCGGGCGGGCAATGTCGATATGCGGCAGCGCCGCCGCCGCCATATGCAGCGCCTCGAGGCTGAGGTTGACGCCGGGCGCAATCACCCCGCCGATATAGGCGCCGTCAATGTCGACGACGTCAAAGGTGGTGGCGGTGCCGAAATCGACCACGATCAGATCACCGCCATGCCGGTCAAACCCGGCCACGGTGTTCACCAGCCGGTCCGGTCCGACCGTCGTGCCCTGATCGACACGCGGCGCCACGGGCAGCGCACATTCCGGCTTGCCCACCACCAGCGGTCTGCAATCGTAATAGCGGTTGCACAGCACGCGCAGATTGAACACGACCCGTGGCACGGTCGAGGAAATGATCGCCTCGGTGATCTGCGCGTCAATTCTGGTAAGCATCATCAGCGACGACAGCCAGACGAAATATTCATCCGCCGTGCGTTTGTGATCCGACGCGATGCGCCAGGTCGCAATGAACCGATCCCCGTCCCAGATGGAAAACACGGTGTTGGTATTGCCGCAGTCGATGGCGAGCAGCATGGATGCCCCCTTCCCTCAGAAGAAAACCTCGGCGGCGGGGATCGCGACCCGCATACCGCTCATGTTCAGCACCAGCGCGCCGCTGGCGTCAATCGTCTCGAAAATGCCATCGCGGGTTGTGCTGCCGGTGCGGGCGCGGATCCGCTCGCCGATCCGGGCGGCGCGGGCCAGCCAAGCGGCGCGCAACGGTGCGAAGCCCGCCGTGGCAAAGGTGGCTTCCCACTGCGCAAAGGCCGGGGCGAGGTGTTCCAGAAAGCGTTCGGGCGTGATGCGCAGCCCGGTTTCCGACAGCAGGCTGACTGGCGTTACCGCCCCCGGCTCCACCGCCTCAGGCGGTGGCGCGCCGATCAGGTTGACGCCGATGCCGATCACCAGATGCGAGACCGCCGCCCCCTGCCCGACGCTTTCCAGCAGGATGCCCGCCAGCTTGCCACCATTCAGCAGCACGTCATTCGGCCATTTCAACGCAAAAGCCTGCGGCAGGCCGGTCAGGCTGACGCAGGTATCATGCAGGGCCAAGGCCGCAGCAAATGAGCGCAGCGCCACCTGATCGGGCGGGCCTGCGGGTTTCATCACCAGAGAGCCGTAAAAATTGCCCTGCGGGCTGGTCCAGGGGCGGCCCCGACGGCCACGCCCGGCAGTCTGCTCTGCGGCCAAGACCCAAGCCGGGCCGGTCAGGCCCGGCGCAAGCGTCGCCGCATAGGCATTGGTGCTGTCAACGCTGGCAAGGGCGTGGCGTGCCACGCCCTCGGGCCAGTTCGGGGTCACGCCGGGCTTAGCGGACAAGGGCTTCCGCCGCGACAGCCGCGATCGGATCAATGCCGAACAGCTGCACCGCCGCACCGAACACCACGATCAGCACGGTGCCGACAAAGGCCAGCCATTGCACCGGGCTCATCCGGCTTTCCACGCCTTCGGATTCCTTGCCGAAGAACATGAAATAGACGATGCGCAGATAATAGAAGGCACCGATCACCGAGGCGACCGCCCCGGCCACAGCCAGCCAGGTCAGCCCGGCATCCACCGCCGCCGTCAGCACCGTCCATTTGGCGAAGAAGCCGATGAAGGGCGGCACGCCGGCAAGGCTGAACATCAGTGCCAGCACGGCATAGGCTTTCATCGGCTCGCGCTTCGACAGCATGTGCAGGGCCGCAATATCCGACACGGGTTTGCCGTCCCGCTCCAGCGACAGGATGAAGGCAAAGGTGCCGACGTTCATCGTGACATAGATCGCCAGATAGACCAGCATTGCCTGCACGCCCATCGCCGTCCCGGCAGCCAGACCCAGCAGTGCATAGCCCATATGCGCAATCGAGGAATAGGCCATCAGCCGTTTGATGTCGCGCTGACCGATCGCCGCAATCGCACCGAAGAACATCGACAGCAGCGACAGCACGGCAATCACCTGCGTCCACTGGCTCGGCACGCTGCCAAAGGCATCATGCACCAGCCGCGCCAACAGCGCCATCGCTGCCACTTTCGGGGCGGTGGCAAAGAAGGCGGTGACCGGCGTGGGCGAGCCTTCATAGACATCCGGCGTCCACATATGGAACGGCACGGCCGAGACCTTGAACGCAAGGCCCGACAGCATGAAGACAAGGCCGAACAGCAGGCCAACCGGCACACCATCGCCCAGCGTGGACAGGATGCCCGAGAACAGCGTAGTGCCTGCAAAGCCATAGGTCAGCGATGCGCCATAGAGCAGCAGCCCCGAGGACAGCGCGCCGAGGACGAAGTATTTCAGGCCGGCTTCGGTCGATTTGGCGCTGTCGCGGCGGATCGAAGCCACGACGTACAGTGCCAGCGATTGCAGCTCCAGCCCCATATACAGCGCCATCAGATCGCCGGCAGAGACCATCATCATCATGCCGATGACCGACAGCGCCACTAGGATCGGGTATTCAAACCGCGCCAGGGCGCGGCGCTGCATGTAATCCTCGCTCATCACCAGAACAGCGGCGGCGGACAGCAGGATAGTGACTTTGGCAAAGCGCGCAAAGGGATCATCGTTGAACATGCCGCCAAAGGCCGTGCGCGCACCCTCGCCGCTGACACCGATCCACAGCGCCAGTGCCACGAACATCGCGGCAGTGGCCCAGGTGATCAAGGTCGAGGTCTTGTCCTTGCCGGTATAGACCCCGAACAGCAGGGCCCCCATCGCATAGACCGCAAGGGCGACCTCGGGCAGGACGATGTTGAAATCAGACGCGTTCATCTCTCGGCCCTCAATGCGATGCGGCTTCGGCCATGCCCGCAGGGGCAGGCGTTGCAGCTTGGTAGTCAGTGACGAGCTGCCCAACCGAGGGGCCGATGATGTCGGTCACAAGGCTGGGGTAAATGCCCAGAAGCAGGGTCATCACCACCAGCGGCGCAAAGATGGCGCGTTCGCGGATGGTCATGTCGGTGATGGATTTCAGCGCCTCTTTCACCAGATCGCCGAACACGACGCGGCGATAGAGCCACAGCGCATAGGCCGCCGAGAAGATGACGCCCGAGGTGGCGACAGCGGCCACCCAGGTATTGACCTGGAAGATCCCCATCAGCGTCAGGAATTCACCGACAAAGCCCGAAGTGCCCGGCAGGCCCACGTTCGCCATGGTGAAGAACATGAAGATCAGCGCATAGGCGGGCATGCGGATCACAAGGCCGCCATAAGCGTCGATGTCGCGGGTGTGCATCCGGTCATAGATCACGCCGACGCAGAGGAAGAGCGCGCCCGAAATGAAGCCGTGGCTGATCATCTGGAAAATCGCGCCGTCAATACCCTGCTGGTTGGCGGCAAAGATGCCCATGGTCACATAACCCATATGGGCAACCGACGAATAGGCGATCAGCTTTTTCATGTCCTGCTGTGCCAGAGCGACCAGCGAGGTGTAGACGATGGCGATGGCCGACATCCACAACACCAGCGGCGTCAGAAGATCGGCGCCCACCGGGAACATCGGCAGCGAAAAGCGCAGGAAGCCATAGCCGCCCATCTTCAGCAGGATTGCCGCCAGCACCACCGACCCGGCAGTTGGAGCCTGAACGTGGGCATCGGGCAGCCAGGTGTGCACCGGCCACATCGGCATCTTCACCGCAAAGCTGGCAAAAAAAGCGAGGAACAGCAGAGTCTGCAAGCCACCGACGATCTGGAAGCCCGCAAGGCCGATGGTCTCGGAGGCAAAGTCATGCGTCAGCAGCGTCACGATATCGGTGGTGCCTGCATCGACGAACATCGCAATCATCGCCACCAGCATCAGCACCGAGCCGAGAAAGGTGTACAGGAAGAACTTGAACGAGGCGTAGATCCGGTCCTTACCGCCCCAGATGCCGATGATCAGAAACATCGGGATCAGACCGGCTTCGAAGAACAGGTAGAACAGCACCAGATCCAGCGCACAGAACACGCCGAGCATCAGCGTTTCCAGCATCAGGAAGGCAATCATGTATTCCTTGACGCGGGTGTCCACCCCCCAGCAGGCCGCGATGGTGATCGGCATCAGGAAGGTGGTCAGCATGACAAACAGCACCGAAATGCCGTCAACGCCCATCTTGTATTTCAGGCCGAGGATCCAGTCATATTCCTCGACAAACTGCATCCCGGTATTGGCCGGGTCGAACCCGGCCAGAATGGTCAGCGACACAAGGAACGTGGCCGAGGTGGCAAGCAGGGCCACCCATTTCGCATTGCGCTGTGCGGCGGCATCATCGCCACGCAGGAACAGCGCCAGAACGGCGGCGGCCACTGCGGGGATGAAGGTGATGATGGAAAGAACGTTTTCCATTAGTGTGCGCCCCCCGAGAGCGACATCCAGGTGACAAGGGCAGCGATGCCCAGCACCATGGCGAATGCGTAGTGGAAGATGTAACCCGATTGCATCCGGGCGGCAAAGCGCGTCAGCATCGGAATGAGGCCCATGGCAACACCGTTGATCGACCCGTCGATCACTGCGCCATCACCCTTCCGCCACAGGAAGGAACCAAGCCATTTCGCCGGGGCCACGAAGATCGCGTCATACAGCTCGTCGAAATACCACTTGTTGAGCAGGAATTCGTAAAGCGGACGCTGCGTGGCGGCCAAGCGTTTCGGCAGATCGGGCCGACGGATGTAGAACTGATAGGCCAGCGCAAGGCCGAGCAGCATGGCGATGAACGGCGAGACCTTCACCCATTTCGGCACCGAATGGGCCGCGGCGATGATGGTGGTCGGCTCGTGATGGCCTTCACCCTCGTGGAAGCCGATCCGCTCCTTGACGGCCGCCAGCTCTTCCGGGCCATAGGGCAGGATGCTGATGGCACCCTTGGGCGCGGCAGCGACCGCATGGGTGTCGGCGGCATGGGCCTCGGTGCCCGGAGCGGCTTCGGTCGTCGCAGCTTCTGTTGCCTCGGGGGCGGCATGCGCCTCGCCTTCGGCGGCGTGATGCACGGCGGCTTCCATGCCGAACCAGGCATTCATCTTGGCTTCATCGCCAAAGAAGCTGTTGTACCAGATCATGCCCGAGAACACCGCCCCAAGCGCCAGAACGCCCAGCGGGATCAGCATGACAGCCGGGCTTTCATGCGGTTCGTGATGGCCGTGGCCGTGATCATCATGGCCATGGGCGTCGTGACCATGCGCGGCATGTCCGTGGGCATCATGCCCATGCGCGCGGCTTTCCCCGTAGAAGGTGAGGAACATCAGGCGCCACGAATAGAACGAGGTCATGCAGGCCGCGATCACCAACAGCCAGAAGGCATAGTTGGAGCCGACATAGGCGCTTTCGATCACGGCATCTTTCGACAGGAAGCCTGCAAAGCCGTAATGGGTCAGCGGGATACCGACGCCGGTGATGGCCAGCGTGCCGATCATCATCGCCCAGAAGGTCAGCGGGATCTTTTTGCGCAGACCACCATAGTTGCGCATGTCCTGTTCGTGATGTGTTGCATGGATCACCGACCCGGCGCCCAGAAACAGCATCGCCTTGAAGAAGGCATGCGTGAACAGGTGGAACATGGCGACCGGGTAGGCCCCCACCCCGGCAGCGACGAACATGTAGCCCAGTTGCGAACAGGTCGAATAGGCGATCACGCGCTTGATGTCGTTCTGCACCAGACCGACGGTGGCAGCAAAGAACGCCGTCGTCGCCCCCAGCACGGTGATCATGGTGGTGGCCGAAGGCGCGAATTCATAGAGCGGCGACATGCGGCACACGAGGAACACGCCCGCCGTCACCATGGTTGCCGCGTGAATCAGCGCCGACACCGGGGTCGGGCCTTCCATCGCATCCGGCAGCCAGGTGTGCAGGCCAAGCTGGGCCGATTTGCCCATCGCGCCGATGAACAGCAGCACACCGATCAGGTTCGCAGCGTTCCAGTCGGCCCAGAGGAAATGCAGATTGGTCTGCGCCAGTTCCGGTGCGGCCGCGAACACATCGTCAAAGCGGATGCTGTCGGTCAGGAAGAACAGCGCAAAGATGCCAAGCGCAAAGCCGAAGTCACCCACGCGGTTGACGATGAACGCCTTCATCGCGGCGGCATTGGCCGAAGGCTTGCGGTAATAGAAGCCGATCAGCAGGTAAGACGCGACGCCCACGCCTTCCCAGCCGAAGAACATCTGCACCAGGTTGTCAGAGGTGATCAGCGTCAGCATGGCGAAGGTGAAGAACGAGAGATAAGCGAAGAACCGCGCCTTGTAATGTTCGCCCTCGCCCCAGTTGTCGTCATGCGCCATGTAGCCGAAGCTGTAGAGATGCACGAGCGCCGAGACGGAGTTCACCACCACCAGCATGATCGCGGTCAGCCGGTCCAGCCGGATCGCCCATTCGGTGTCAAGGCTGCCGGACTGGATCCAGGTCAGCAGGTGGATATGCTGGGTTTCGCCGTCGAAGCCCAGAAAGATAACCCAGGACAGGGCCGCCGCAAGAAAGACCAGCGCCGTGGTAATGACCTGCCCGGCAAACTCGCCAAAGAACCGCCAGCCGAAGCCGCAGATCAGGGCGCCGACAAGGGGCGCAAGAAGGATGATCGTGGCCATGTGCCTCAGCCTTTCATCACGTTGGCGTCTTCGACGTCGATGGTGCCGCGGGTGCGGAAGAAGCTGACGAGGATCGCAAGGCCGATGGCGGCCTCGGCTGCGGCCACGGTCAGCACGAACATGGTGAACACCTGCCCCACCAGATCGCCAAGGAAGCTGGAGAAGGCGACAAGGTTGATGTTCACCG
The DNA here is from genome assembly GCF_018798885.1 of Gemmobacter fulvus. Lineage (NCBI taxonomy): Bacteria > Pseudomonadati > Pseudomonadota > Alphaproteobacteria > Rhodobacterales > Paracoccaceae > Gemmobacter > Gemmobacter fulvus. The sequence goes on from NZ_CP076361.1 coordinate 622,393, forward strand.
CCAGCAGCATGAGTTCAATCGACATCAGGATGACGATCACGTTCTTCCGGTTGAGGAAGATGCCGAAGATGCCGATGACGAACAACGCCGCCGCCACCGTCAGGTAATGTTCCAGTCCTACCATTCTCGTCCCTCCGGGTGTTTGCCCGTATATTCTGGATGCGGCGGCGCCGCCTTTGTGCCGGGTAAACCCCCAGCCTCTGTTTTTCCGTAGGGTGCGTGCCATGCACGCACCGATCACAAGCCCTGCCCCGGCTTCACGTCTTTCAGTTCCATCGCCTTGGCCGGATCGCGCCACATCTGGTGCAGCACGTTCTGGCGTTTCACGTCCTTGCGGTGGCGCAGGGTCAGCACGATGGCGCCGATCATGGCGACCAGCAGGATCAGGCCCGATGCCTGGAACAGGTAGATGTATTGGTCATAGATCAGCATCCCCAGCGCACGGGTGTTCTCCATTTCAGAGATCGCGGGCGTCACGGCCTGGCGCAGCCCCAAGGCACCTTCGGCCTGGGTCCAGACGGCAAAGGCCATGCCGAATTGCAGCAGGATGATCACACCGACCAGCAGCGCCAGCGGCATGGTGCGGGCCATCTCGCCCTTCAGTTCGGCAAAATCAATGTCGAGCATCATCACCACGAACAGGAACAGCACCGCCACCGCGCCGACATAGACGATGATCAGCAGCATGGCCACGAACTCGGCCCCCAGCAGCACGAACAGGCCCGCCGCCGACAGGAAGGTAAGGATCAGCCACAGCACCGAATGCACCGGGTTGCGCGACACCGTGACCATCAGGCCCGCAGCCACCGCCACCACGGCAAAGCAATAGAAGGCGTAATCGGCAACGCTCATGCGTTTTTCTCCTCGGTTTCCGCAAAAACCGCCTGAGCCATCTCAAGCGCCTTCTGCATGGCGGGCAGCCCGCCGAACATGCTCATCTGCCAGATCACTTCCGCAATCTCGCGTTTGGTTGCCCCCGCCTCAAGCGCATGGCGGATGGTCAGTTTCAGCTGCGCCTCGGCATGGGCGCCCAGCACCGTCAGCGCCGAAATGGTCACCAGCAGCCGGGTTTTCGCATCCAGCCCTTCGCGGTTGAAGGTGCGGCCGAACCACATTTCCATCATGTCTTTCGTCATGGTGGGCATGAAAGTCTCGAAGCCTTTCACCGACATGGTTTCCAGCGACGGATTCAAGGCGCGGACCATCTCCTGCCCCTGCTCCATCATCGTCTTGAAAAGTTTGGTGAAATCTTCGTTCATTGCGATCACCGATACGGAGCGTCAAGCTCGAGGTTGCGGGCAATTTCGGCTTCCCAGCGCGCGCCATTCTCCAGCAGCTTTTCCTTGTTGTAGTAAAGCTCTTCGCGCGTTTCGGTCGAGAATTCGAAGTTCGGGCCTTCGACGATGGCATCCACCGGGCAGGCTTCCTGACAGAAGCCGCAATAGATACATTTCGTCATGTCGATGTCATAGCGCGTGGTGCGGCGCGAGCCATCCTCGCGCGGTTCTGCGTCGATGGTGATGGCCTGCGCCGGGCAGATCGCCTCGCACAGCTTGCAGGCGATGCAGCGTTCCTCGCCATTGGCATAGCGACGCAGCGCGTGTTCACCACGGAACCGGGGCGACAGCGGGCCCTTTTCATGCGGATAGTTCAGCGTCGCCTTGGGGGCGAAGAAATACTTCAACCCCAGGCCAAAGCCTTTGATGAAATCCACGAGCAGGAAGTATTTCACGGCCCGGTTCATATCCATCGCGCCCATCTTAAGCTTCCTTTGCCTTTGTTTCTTGCAGCGCGCCCGCAGTGCTGTGCGGGGCCCATTTCTTCACATAGTCGCTTTGCAGCATGATATCGCCAAGACTGCTCTCCGCGAGACGCTCCACCTCGTAGTAGAGATAGACCCGGTCCTTCGGAAAGTCGGTTTTGCCCAGACGCAGCCGGTTGCCCTTTAGCGCCGGATCCGGAAAAACAAAAGGCTGTGCGCCCTTTTCCGGCACGGTGCGCAGGCCAAGGCAGCGATGAACCTGACAGCCCGCCGTCCGGCCCCAGAAGGTCCAGACAAGCTCGGGACTGAACTGATAGATGCCATGCGCAAGCCAGCCGTTCATCCCGTTGGCCGACACGAAGCGCCCGCCCGGTTTCAACATGCGGAACACGCTTTGCAGCGCCACCGGCACATTGAACACGTGTTCCAGCGTGCCGCCGTCAAAGATAAAGTCGAACTGGCCTTCCAGCTCCGGCGCGACGGGTCGGTTGAGGTCATGCAGGATACCTGCACCCTCGTAATCCGAAAAGTCCATCGCCTCCATCTGGCCGAAGCCCAGCTTTTCCATCAGCGTTTCGCAGAAGCCATCTTCCTGCACGGTCTGCTGGAAACTGCCCTCTTTGCCCGCGCGCCGCCACGACCGTTCATACAACCGGCTGAAACGTCCGTTCGGCTTGAAGGCATGACGCCCAAGCATCAGCGTCCGGCCCTCGGGGCGGAACCGCCCCGAAAGCTGGCAAAGCTGATCAAAAAGGACGTAATCGACCCCCATCCTGCATCAGCCCCCGATGGACCAGCGCGCCCAGAGCCCGCCCAGCACTTCGTATTTCGCCAGGAACGACACCAGCACCACCCAGCCGAGCGACAGCGGCAGGAACACTTTCCAGCCGATCCGCATCAGCTGATCATAGCGGTAGCGCGGCACGATGGCCTTCACCATGGCGAACATGAAGAAGAAGAACGCCATCTTGCCGACCATCCACAGCGCGCCATCCGGCAGGCCCGGAATGGGCGACAGCCAGCCGCCGAAGAACAGGAGCGAGATCAGCGCGCACATCAGGAAGATGGCGATATATTCCCCAGCCATGAACAGCAGGAACGGCGTTGCCGAATATTCCACCTGATAGCCCGCAACCAGTTCCGATTCCGCTTCGGGTAGATCGAAGGGCGGGCGGTTGGTTTCTGCCAGCGCCGAGATGAAGAACAGCGCCACCATCGGCAGATGCGGCAGCCAGTACCAGCCGAACAGGCCATAGCTGGTGTCCTGCGCCGCCACGATATGCGAGAAGTTCATCGAGCCGGTGGAGATGATGATGCCGATGATGATCAGGCCCAGGCTGACCTCATACGAGATCATCTGCGCGGCAGAGCGGAGCGAGCCGAGGAACGGGTATTTGGAGTTCGACGCCCAGCCGCCCATGATCACGCCATACACCTCCAGCGAGGAGATGGCGAAGACATAGAGAATGGCCACGTTGATATCCGACAGAACCCAGCCATCGCTGAACGGGATCACCGCCCAGGCAATCATCGCCAGCACGAAGGACAGGATCGGCGCGAGGAAGAACACCGGGCGGTCGGCCCCGGCCGGCACCACGACTTCTTTCACCACATATTTCAGCGCATCGGCCACCGATTGCAGCAGGCCAAAGGCCCCCACAACGTTCGGGCCGCGCCGCATCTGCACGGCGGCCCAGATCTTGCGGTCGCCATAAACGAGGAACAGCAGCGAAATCATCACGAAGGCGATGACCAGAAGGCTTTGCGCGGCGATCAGCAGCGCCGTCCCGAGCCCGGTTTGCAGAAATTCAGCCATGATGCCTTAGTCCCTCAGCCCATTCTTCATCGTTATATCGTCGGTATGCCCTGCGCGCCGCAATCGCGCACCGTCACTTCGGCGTCGATTGTTTTCAGCCCGCGAGGCAGCGCGGAGGAGATGGTATAGACCGCATCCCCCCGCCATTTTGATCCGGTCTGTGCCACCGTGGTGCGCACATGCCGCGCAAATCCGAAGCCTCGGATCAGCGCATATTGGGCCGCCGCGCAGCGCGCATAGGCCTCGACCTCCAGCTCGTTCCGCGCGCCTTGCATGGCCACGCGGAAATTCACCAGATCCCCATCCAGCAGGATCGTCTCGATCCCGTCATATTTGGGGGATGCCCCCTCGGGCAGCACCGCCACAGCCGCCGCACAGCCCGACAGGCTCGCCGGGGCGAGCAGCAGGGTTGCGAGGATCGGCCATGCGCGCATCGGTTACTCCGCCGCCAGCGGCGCGGCGGCCCGTGCCGCTGCCAGGGCCGACAGCTCGCCCATCAGGCTGGAGGCGCGCGCAATCGGGTTGGTCAGGTAATAGTCGGTCACTGCCGGGCGGAAGGTCGCCTGCCCCGGAGCGCGCAGTTCCAGCGCCGGGCCTGCATTCTCCGCCACTTCGTCGATCCGGCCCAGATGCGGATGCGCCGCCACCAGCGACTGCCGCAGTTGCGCAAGGCTGTCCCAGGCCAGCGTCATGCCGATTTCCGCCGACAGCGCCCGCAGGATCGCCCAGTTCTCCTTGGCTTCACCCGGGGCAAAGCCCGCGCGCTGTGCCAGTTGCGGACGGCCTTCGGTGTTCACGAACAGCCCGCTTTCTTCGGTATAGGCAGCGCCCGGCAGAATGATGTCGGCGCGGTGCGCGCCACGGTCGCCATGGCTGCCCTGATAGATCACCAGCGGACCGGCGGCAATTTCCACCTCATCCGCGCCCAGATTGTAGATCACCTCGGCCCCGTCCAGCGCGCCGACCAGCCCGCCTTCCGTGGTGGCGCCCACATCCATCGCACCGACCCGCGCCGCCGCACTGTGCAGCACCAGAAGCTTGGCCCCGGCAGCCGCAGCCAGCGCCTGCGCATGGGCCAGCACCGCCTCGCCATCCGCCTCGCGCAGCGCGCCCTGCCCCACGATCACCACACCGCCGGTGGCCTCGGCCGATTGCACAGCCGCCAGCAGCGCCGCGCGGTCGGTGCCCGCATGGGTGTAATCATAGGTCAGATCCGCCGCCGCGCCGATCAGCGTGACTTTCGCGCCACGAGTCCAGACCTTGCGGATGCGCGCATTCAGCACCGGCGCTTCAAGGCGCGGGTTGGTGCCGATCAGCCAGATCGCCTTGGCCGCATCAATATCTTCAATCGCAGCGGTGCCGACATAGGCCGCACGGTTGCCCGCAGGCAGGCGCGCGCCATCGGTGCGGCACTCCACCTTGCCGCCCAGGCCTTCGATCAGGGTTTTCAGGCTGTAGACCGCCTCGACCGGGGCCAGATCGCCCACGAGGCCGACCACCTTGCGGCCCTTCATCGCCGCCGCAGCCGCAGCCAGCGCCTCGGCCCAGCCCGCTTTGCGCAGGCGGCCATTCTCACGGATATAGGGCGTATCCAGCCGCTGGCGGCGCAGACCGTCCCAGACGAAGCGCGATTTGTCCGACAGCCATTCTTCGTTCACGCCGTCATGGTTGCGCGGCACGATGCGCATCACTTCGCGGCCCTTGGTGTCCACCCGGATGTTGGAGCCGAGCGCATCCATCACGTCGATGGTTTCGGTCTTGGTCAGTTCCCACGGGCGGGCTGTGAAGGCATAGGGTTTCGAGGTCAGCGCGCCCACCGGGCACAAGTCGATGATATTACCCTGAAGATTGCTGTCGAGCGTCAGGTTCAGATAGGAGGTGATCTCGCTGTCCTCGCCGCGCCCGGTCTGACCCATCTGGGTGATACCCGCGACTTCGGTTGTAAAGCGCACACAGCGCGTGCAGGAAATGCAGCGCGTCATCTTGGTTTCGACCAGCGGCCCGAGGTTCAGGTCTTCGCTGGCGCGTTTGGGTTCGCGGTAGCGCGAGAAATCCACGCCGTAAGCCATGGCCTGATCCTGAAGATCACATTCGCCGCCCTGATCGCAGATCGGGCAATCGAGCGGGTGGTTGATCAGCAGGAATTCCATCACGCCTTCGCGGGCCTTCTTGACCATCGGCGAGTTGGTTTTCACCACCGGCGGCTGACCTTCCGGGCCGGGGCGCAGATCGCGCACCTGCATGGCGCAGCTTGCGGCAGGCTTCGGCGGGCCGCCCACCACCTCGACCAGACACATGCGGCAATTGCCCGCGATGGTCAGCCGTTCGTGGTAGCAAAAGCGCGGGATCTCGATCCCGGCGACTTCGGCCGCCTGAATGATCGTCATCGCGGCGTCCACCTCGACCTCGATGCCGTCGATGATGATTTTCTTGAGGTTGCTCATCAGCTTACTCCGCCGAAATCCGCGCCATGGCCTGCGCCCGCGCCGTCATCTGTTGTGTGGGACGGCTCATGCGCAGCCCCCCTCGAATATCCATGCGCCTGCGGCATAACCGCCGATCGCCTGCGGCTGAAACCGCCCGCCGGCCTGCGCGCAGGCCAGCGCCGCCACATCCTTGGCACGTTTGCCCTGATCGCCCGCAAAGGGCGCCACCCGCAGCGTCAGGCCCGGCACCGCCACAGCCCCCGCCCGCGTCAGCGCCTTGCCGGGGCGGCCTGCCGCCAGACGGGCCTGATAGCTGACCCCTTCATGTGCCACCGCAAAGGCCCCGGCCTGCGCCGTGCCTTTCGGAGCCTGCACCGCCGGGGCCGCACAGGCACAAAGCCCTGCCGCCGCCAGTCCGATGCCAAGAAGGGTGCCAGCCTGCATCTTATTCCGCCGCCATCGCGCCCATGCGCCCGGTCTTGCGCGCCTTGATCCGGTCCTCGATCTCTTCGCGGAATTGGCGCACCAGCCCCTGAATCGGCCAGGCCGCCGCATCGCCAAGCGCGCAGATCGTGTGGCCTTCGACCTGCTTGGTCACCGACACCAGCATGTCGATTTCCTCAAGCTCGGCCTCGCCGCGCACCAGACGGTCCATCACACGCATCATCCAGCCGGTGCCTTCGCGGCAGGGCGTGCATTGGCCGCAGCTTTCGTGCTTGTAGAATTTCGACAGCCGCCAGATCGCCTTGATCACATCGGTCGACTGATCCATCACGATCACCGCCGCCGTGCCGAGGCCCGAGCGCTGTTCGCGCAGCCAGTCGAAATCCATGATCGCATCATCGCATTGCTGCGCATTCAGCATCGGCACCGACGAGCCGCCCGGAATGACCGCCTTGAGGTTTTTCCAGCCGCCGCGCACACCGCCGCAATGCCGCTCCAGCAGTTCCTTGAGCGGGATCGACATCGCCTCTTCCACCACGCAGGGGTTGTTCACGTGCCCCGAGATGCCGAACAGCTTGGTGCCCGCATTGTTCGGGCGGCCAAAGCCTGCAAACCAGCCCGCGCCACGGCGCAGGATCGTCGGCACCACCGCGATGGATTCCACGTTGTTCACCGTGGTCGGGCAGCCATAAAGGCCCGAACCTGCCGGGAACGGCGGTTTCATCCGCGGCATCCCCTTCTTGCCCTCAAGGCTTTCCAGCAGCGCGGTTTCTTCGCCGCAGATATAGGCCCCGGCCCCATGCGCGAGGTAGAGATCGTAATCATACCCCGAGGCACAGGCATTCTTGCCCAGCAGCCCAGCGTCATAGGCCTCGTCGATGGCCGCCTGCAGCGCCTCGCGTTCGCGGATATATTCACCGCGAATATAGATGTAACCCGCCACAGCCCCCATGGCGAAACCGGCAATCAGGCAACCCTCGATCAGCGTATGCGGATCGTGGCGCATGATTTCGCGGTCCTTGCAGGTGCCGGGTTCGGATTCGTCGGCATTGACCACCAGATAGGACGGGCGGCCATCGCTTTGCTTCGGCATGAACGACCATTTCAGGCCGGTCGGAAAGCCTGCGCCGCCACGGCCACGCAGCCCCGAGGCCTTCACCTGATCCACGATCCAGTCACGGCCATTGGCCAGAATGCCCGCCGTGCCATCCCAATGCCCGCGCTTGCGCGCCCCTGCGAGGCTGCGGTCATGCATCCCGTAGAGGTTGGTGAAGATCCGGTCCTGATCCTTCAGCAGCATCTTAAGCCCTCAATTTCCCCGGCCAGCGGCTTTGTGCCGCCGCCAGATCTGATAGGTGACAACCAGCGCCCAGATGAACGCGGCCAGTGCGGCCAGATCGAAAAGAAAGACATAGCGGGTTTCCCAGCCCATCTTTCCGCCCAGCCATTGCGCGCCCATCCACAGCAGCATCGTGCCCGCGATGACAATGGCAACCAGACGCGCATCGCGCGCCTGCCGCAGGTCATCAGGGGACGGGCTGCTCATCCGCGCGCCTCAATAATCGTTGGTCTTGGCACGGCGCTGGAATTCTTCCAGACCGTGTTCGATGATGATCCTGGCCTGCGCCACCCATTTGTCACGGGTCACACGGCCCTTGAAGCCTTTCAGATTGGCATCCATCCACGCGATTTCTGCCGGACCCCAGCTGGCGATCTGGTCGAAGTGGAAGAAGCCCAGCTCGTGACACAGCGCCTCAAGCTTAGGGCCGATGCCTTCGATCACTTGCAGCGTGTCGGGGGTGCCATTGCGCGCGGCTGAAAGCCCAGCGGGTTTCACCGCTTCGGCCTCATTGCCCGAGGCAACGGTCTGCGCCGGGGCCGCCACGGCCACGCCTGCGGGGGCATCGACCTTGACCTCGGGAGTGCCGGTGGTCAGCGCCTCGGCCACCGTGGCCGAAATGCCCGCCGCCGCAGGTGCGGGCGTGGTCTGGGCCACGGGCTTGACTGCCGCAGCCTTGCCCAGCCAGGGCATCAGGATCGGCACTTCGGTGCCGTCGATGCGCTTGACCGTATCGCCAATGTCCACCGCGCGCTGCGCCGAGGCATTGTATTGCTGCCGCCCGGATTCAAAATCCTTGAGCGAGGTCAGCCCTGACAGCGGCTCTGCCGCATAGCGGCCATTCTGCGGGCCGGGCACCGGCACCTCGCCACGCGAGAACCGCGCGATCAGGTCGCGCAGCTTGGCGGGCGTCAGGTCTTCGTAATAATCCTTGCCGATCTGGGCCATCGGCGCATTGGCGCAGGCGCCCATGCACTCGACCTCTTCCCAGCTGAACTTGCCATCTGCCGACACCGCATGGGCGGCGGGCGCGATCAGCTCCTTGCAGACGGCGATCAGCTCCTCGGCACCGCAGATCATGCAGGACGTGGTGCCACAGATCTGGATATGTGCCACAGAACCAACGGGTTGCAGCTGAAACATGAAGTAGAATGTCGCCACTTCCAGCACGCGGATATAGGCCATGCCCAGCATATCCGCGACATATTCGATGGCGGGCCGGGTCAGCCAGCCATGCTGTTCCTGCGCGCGCCACAGCAGCGGGATCACGGCAGAGGCCTGACGCCCCGCCGGGTATTTGGTGATCTGCCCCCGCGCCCATTCCAGATTGGCAGGCGTGAATTCGAACGAGGCAGGCTGGTCTTTGTGCAGACGGCGAAGCATTAGCGGTCGATCTCCCCGAACACCACGTCCATCGTGCCGATGATGGCAGCGACGTCGGCCAGCTGGTGGCCCTTGGCGATGTAATCCATGGATTGCAGGTGCAGGAACCCCGGCGCGCGCAGTTTGGCGCGATAGGGTTTGTTGGTGCCATCGGCCACCATGTAAACGCCGAATTCGCCCTTGGGCGCCTCGACAGCGGCATAAACCTCGCCCGCAGGGACGTGGAAGCCTTCGGTATAGAGCTTGAAGTGATGGATCAGCGCTTCCATCGAGGTTTTCATGTCGGCGCGTTTGGGCGGGCTCAGCTTGCCGCGCGCCAGAACTTCGCCCTTCTCGACCCGCAGCTTGGCAATCGCCTGACGGATGATCGAGGTCGACTCGCGCATTTCCTGCATCCGGCACAGATAGCGATCATAGCAGTCGCCATTCTTGCCGACCGGAATCTTGAAGTCGAATTCGTCGTAACATTCATAGGGCTGCGCGCGGCGCAAATCCCAGGCGAGGCCCGAGCCGCGCACCATCACGCCAGAATAGCCCCATTTCAGGATGTCATCTTCAGTCACCACGCCGATATCGGCATTGCGCTGCTTGAAGATGCGGTTTTCGGTCAGCAACCCGTCAATGTCATCCAGCACACGCGGGAATTCCACTGCCCACTGGTCGATATCCTCGATCAGCTGCGGGGTCAGATCCTGATGCACGCCACCGGGACGGAAATAGGCCGAGTGCAGACGCGCGCCGCTGGCACGTTCGTAAAACACCATCAGCTTTTCACGCTCTTCAAAGCCCCAGAGCGGCGGCGTCAGCGCTCCCACGTCCATGGCCTGCGTGGTGACGTTCAGCAGGTGGTTCAGCACCCGCCCGATTTCGGAATACAGCACCCGGATCAGCGAGGCGCGGCGCGGCACCACGGTGCCGGTCAGCTTTTCGATGGCCAGACACCAGGCATGTTCCTGGTTCATCGGCGCCACATAATCGAGCCGGTCCAGATAGGGCAGGTTTTGCAGATAGGTGCGGCTTTCCATCAGCTTTTCGGTGCCACGGTGCAGCAGGCCGATATGCGGATCGCAGCGTTCCACGATTTCGCCATCCAGCTCCAGCACCAGACGCAACACACCATGCGCCGCAGGGTGCTGCGGCCCGAAGTTGATGTTGAAGTTGCGGATCTTCTGTTCGCCTTGCAGCGCGTCGTCGAATTGTCCGTCCATCATCTCACACCTTTCATCGACGCGCGGGCAGCGGGTTTGCACCCCTGCCCCTGCACATCAGGCTTTCTTCTCGTCGCCGGGCAGCACATAGGTTGCGCCTTCCCACGGAGACATGAAATCGAACTGGCGATATTCCTGCACCAGCTTGACCGGCTCGTAGACCACGCGCTTCTGCGCCTCGTCATACCGCACCTCGGTATAGCCTGTGGTCGGAAAATCCTTGCGCAGCG